>DATISY010000132.1:0-43708 GCA_035468285.1 Acidimicrobiia bacterium
GCGGGCGTCGTCCGAACCGGCTGGCTCTAGCGCGAACGAGCCAGGCCGGAGACGGAACGAGTAGCCACGCGGGCTGAGGGAACCGGGCGTCATCGGGTCGGCGTCAGGACGTTCCCGTCCGGGACCAGATCCCCGAAGCATCTAGCGCCGGGCACGAATCGAGCCCGTCGTAGGGCCCCGACCGCGCCGGCCGCGCAGGGTAGCTGCACCGCCGCGGCCGCGGTGCTCACCGCACCGTCGCACAGCGGCTGAGCGTCGCACCCCGCGTTGTTGGGGGCCGAACTGCGGACCGGATCGCGGGCAGTGGCATGATCGGCAGCGATGGCTGATACACCCTGGCTCGGTGACGTGTGCTCCCTCGTCGAGGCGTTCCGGTCCGGTGAACGGTCCCCGGTAGAGGAGCTCGACGCGAGCCTGGCCGCGATCGACGCCAGTGATCTCAACGCGTTCGGTTTCATCGACGTCGAGCGGGCCCGGGCAGCCGCGGCCCACGCTGACGTCTCCCAACCTTTCGGTGGGGTCCCGACCGGCATCAAGGAGCTCGAACCGGTCCAGGGTTGGCCCCAGACCGAGGCGTCGCTGGTGTTCCGCGATCGCGTCGCGACGTACACGACGGTCCACGTCGAACGCCTCCTCGCCGCCGGCGGCGCGGTGCCCGTCGGGCAGACCACGGCGAGTGAGTTCGGGGGCCTCGCCGTCAGCGTCACGAAACTGCACGGGGTGACCCACAACCCGTGGCGACACGGCCGCACCACCGGCGGCTCGTCCGGGGGCTCGGCCGCCGCGGTGGCGGGCGGCCTCGTGGCGCTCGCGACCGGCGGAGATGGCGGCGGCTCGATCCGCATCCCCGCCGGTTACACCGGGCTGCTCGGAATGAAGGGGACGTTCGGCCGCATCCCCCGGAGCCCGAACGCGTACATGCGTCCCAACACCATCGTGCTGGGAAACGTGTCCCGCTCGGTGCGCGACGCGGCCCGCTACTACGACGTGTGCAGCGGCTATGACGCCGCGGACCCGTCGTCGCTCCCGAAGCACCCGGGATACGAGGCCGGGCTCGGGACGCACAGCCTGGAGGGTCGACGCGTCGCGATCGTGCCCACCCTCGGTGGGGTCCCACTCGACCCCGGCGTCGAGGATCAACTCCGCGACGAGGCCGAGGCGCTGATCACGACGACCGGGATGCGCCGGGTCGATCTGACGATCGAGCTTCCGAACGTGACCCCCCAGTGGATGATGGGCAACATGGCAACCTTGCTCGCCGACCTCGGTGACCGGTGGCCCGAGGGCGCCCGCGACATGACGCCCGATGTCGCGATCGGCCTGTACATGGCGCAGTCCCTCTATAACCTCCGGACGGCCGCAGTCGCCGAGGCGCTGCGGGTCCAGCTCAACGAGAAGATGGCCGCCGCGTTCTCCGAGGTCGACTTCGTGATCTCGGCCACGAACCCCGGACCCGCGTTCCCAGCCGAGGCCGAGCAGAGCAGCCGGGAAGAGAGCTTCGTCGACTGGGCCAAGTCGAGCGCGGCCGCGCTCTACGCGTTTCGGGGAGCGCTCTTCGGGACGCGCCTCGCCAGCGTCGTCGCCCCCAAGCTCCCCACGTTGCTCATACAGCAGGCCTCGCGCCGGTTCCCGGAGCTGGTGAACATGGGGGCCCTCACCATCGCGTCCAACATCTACGGCAACCCCGCGGTCTCGATCCCCGCCGGCACGGTGGACGGCCTCCCGATCGGGATGCAGGTCCTCGCGCCACACCACTGCGACGAGCTCCTCTTCGACGTCGCACTCGCCGTTGAACGCACGCACCCGTGGCCTCTCGTCGCACCCGGTGCCGGCGCCGAGGCCTGATACCGCACCGACCGGGGCGGACGCGGGTGACCGGCGCGGGTGGTCATGCGCACGCTCGGTGGGGGCCCCACCTTGCACGTCCCGCGGCGTCACCCGGCTGTCGTTCGTGTAGAGAGGGACCCCGTGAGGACCGCAACGGCTCTGCTCGCGTCCATCGTGGTCGCCGCCGCGACCATCGGCGCGGCGACGGCCGCGGGGGCAGCACCGTCGACCGAGCCCGGCGCCGCGCTGCTCGCACAGATCCCGAGCACGTTGCGCGTGTCCTGCCAGCCGGCGGCGCCCAGCGCGACGCCTCACGGCGCGGCCGCCGCCGTCACCTGCGCGCCGCGACGCGCGGCCGCCCAGCACGTCCTGTTCCTCGGCTTCCCTGATCCGGCCGCGGCGACCGCCCGGTACCTCCACGACGGTGACCGCCACCTCATTCCCCGAGACACCAATGGGGATTGCTTCAGCTACGCCGACTCGGAGAGCCCGTTCCGCGGCGCGGACGGGGTCGTCGGCCGCCTCTTCTGCGCCCACAAGGACCACTCGATCGAGTGGACCTATGGGACCGTCGTCGCTCGGGCGACCGGCGCGAACAGCAACGACCTCTACACGTGGTGGGCCCACCTCGTCGCACGCACCCTCGACGCCACCCAACGGGCTCTCTTCAACCAGGTCCCGGCGGCCATCGACCGGACGAACTGCCAGGACAACGGCGACGCTTCGATCAAGTGCACGACCCCGGCCGGCACCGTGATCGTCGCCAAGTACAACCACTACCCAACACCGGACGCGGTGACCGCGGCGTATCAGTCCGCCCTCGCGGGTCAGAAACAACCCTTGAACGTCCCGCCCCGCAAGACCAAGAACGTTTGCGCCTTCGAGACCCCCTGGCACGAGACGACGTCGCAGCAGGTCGTCGGGCGCGTCGCGTGCTTCCACAGCCCGGACGGGTCGTACCACTTCCTCTGGACGGACCAGCTCACGATGGTCGAGGCCTACGGGCCGTCGCTGTCGGACGTGACGAACTTCTTCAAGTCCTTCCCGACTGCGGGCCAGGCCGCCAACTTCTAACCCTGACGTCACCGCACTCTGACGCTGGGCTGGCCACTGTGCTGCGCCTGTCGGGGAGCCATCGAACCGGGGCTACTCCTCGGGGATGGCCTCCCACCACTGGCACCACCATTTGCCGCCGACGAGGATGCGGAGCTTGGGGTGCCAGCAGTACGAGATCTCCGCGGTGTTCTCGAAGTAGTACCGGCAGTTCTCGCACTGCTCGGCACCTTGGGGCTCGCCTTTCAGAACCGCGTTGTCGGCGAGGTGGCGTAGCTCGATCGCCAGTTTCTCGTCGATCTCCTTCGGTTCTGGCTCCGGGATGACGTATTCGCTCTCGCTCACGACGAGGACCTACCCATGAGTTGGCGCCGGTAGTCGATCCGGCGAATGCCGAGGCCGGTCCCGGCGGTGCGGACCGCGGTTCGGAGCGAGCGTACCGGCCGGCCTTGCTGTCGAGCGCAACGACCGAGGCGCCGGTGCGGCTGAGATTCGCAAGCCGGCGAGGGTGGGCGGGTGACCGGCGTCGGCCCGTCCGCTCTTGGGTCGGGTTGTGGTGGTGGCTCAGCTCGGGGGTTGGAAGGGTTTGCCGGCCCCGTCGGCGCACAGCATCCGGAGGCTCTCGAGGTAGAAGCCCCAGTTGAAGTTGTAGACGCCGTAGGCGTCGTCGCTCAGCTCGACGGCGTAGTCCTGCCAGAAGCGGAGGCGGGTCCGCCCGTCGTCGGGGCTGTCGAGCAGGAACCGGAACGTGCCGTTCTGCCACGGGTCATGGCCGGCGACGCAGCGCCAGTCGAGCTCCTCCTCGGGCTCGAGCTTGGTGATCTCCATCACCGGGTTGAAGTCGCCGGCGAACGTCCATTGGACCTGGGTTCCGACGGCGGCTGGCGACGTCTCGACCTTGGTGCTCCACCAAGCGGCCATGGAGCTGGGCTCGGTCAGCGCCTGCCACACCCGCGCGGTCGGGCTGTCGATGTCGACGAGATGGTGGATGGTCTTCATGGGCTACTTCCTTCGCTGCGGGCGGTTACGGGGCCGCGGGTGCCGTCGAGGACGAGTCGGAGGCTCGTGGCGAACTTCGAGGTCGCGTCCCGGCAGGCTAGAAGGGCGGACCGGTCACCTCGCCGCGGGGGTGGACGACGCGAACCGCTTCCTGTCGACGATCATGATCACGTGGACGGGCGCTATCAGGCATATCCGGTCGGCTTCTTCGATCGGGCTGACGAATCACCCGACAACGGGTTCTACGTGCCGCCCCGGCTGGTCACCCATATCGACGACGCGGCGATCGGGGCCGTTGGCGCCCTTTATGACGAGCTGAACCTCGCGGGTGCTGTGCTCGACATCTGCGCCTCCTGGGTCTCGCATTTCCGGGCCGCGCCGACGGGACTGGTCGTGTTGGGGATGAACGCGGTCGAGCTCGATCACAATTCACAAGCCACGGGCCGGGTTGTCCACGACCTCAACCGGGATCCCCGACTGCCGTTCGCTGACCGCTCGTTTGACGCCGCGACCTGCTGTGTGTCCGTCGACTACCTCGTCCATCCCATCGAGGTGTTCGACGAGGTCGCCCGTGTCCTACGCCCCGACGGCCCGTTCGTCTGCACGTTCTCGAATCGGTGCTTCCCGACGAAGGCGATCCGGGGCTGGCTCGCCTCGGACGACGCGTCGCACCTCGCGATCGTCCGGGACTACTTCCACCGTTCCAACGGCTGGGGCGAGACCGTCGCCGAACGGCGCACCGCAGCCGATCAGGAGGGGGACCCGCTCTTCGCCGTCTGGGCGACCCGAGTCGGCGACCGCTGACCACCTCCTCACGAGCGTCCGACTGCTGGTCAGCCATGCTGGATCGCGGATGATCGCTCGAAGTGAAGACGTCCGGTGAGCTCAGCCGGGGTCCAGCGCCCTATCGCCACGACCGCACGAAGGAGCATCCCGATGGGAGGATCGTCGTGACCGGCTTCGTCTCGTTGGACGGCGTCATGGAAGACCCCGGTGGCGCGGGGGAGACACGAACGGGGCTCGACCTTCGAACATCGGTATCGTCCGAGCTGCGCGTTCGACGCCGGCGAAGCGGGACGGCAACCCGCCCTTCTCCCCGGCCTGATGAATCGGCTGGTGGCCGTGTGGCTCAACCCACGATGATGCGGGCGTGGCGGACCCACGAGTACGGGCCGCCCCTGGAGGTACTGCGGCTCGACGAGGTGGAGATCCCCGAACCCGGCGACGGTGAGGTTCGGGTCCGTGCGCTCGGGATACCCCTGAACCTCAACGATCTGGAGCGCGTGACCGGCGGGAACATGATGGTGCGGCCCGAGCTGCCGTACAGCCCCGGGATGGAGGTCATGGGCGTCGTCGACGCCTGCGGTCCCGGCACGGACGCGCTTCTCGGCGAGCGCGTCGTCGCGATCACTCGGCAGGCCTACGGAGGCTTCGCCGAGTACTCGATCTGCCCCGCCGTCTCGGCGTTCGAGATGCCCGCCGAGATCCCGTTGCCCGACGCCGCGGCCCTGTTCTTCCCGTTCCACCTTGCCTGGCTGGGCCTCTTCGACCGTGCTGACCTGCAACCGGGCGAGAGCGTGCTCATCCACGCGGCCGCCGGCGGTGCGGGTTCGGCCGCCATTCAGCTGGCGGTGGACGCTGGCGCGCACGTGGTGGCGACGGTCGGGTCACCCGAGAAGATCACGCTCTGCCGGGACCTCGGGGCCGAGACGGTCCTCAACTACCGGGAGGATGATTTCGCGAAGGCGGTCATGGACCACACGGCGAACCGGGGTGTCGACGTCGTGTTCGACAATGTCGGCGAGGCCGTCATGGCCGACTCCATGAACTGCCTCGCGTACAACGGCCGGTACGTGATCAACGGGTTCGCATCGAACAAGGCTGTCGTCGACGAGAAGTTCATCGTCCCCCGGCGAATCGCGGCGGGGAACTTCAAGCTGTGCGGCGTCCTCCTCTCCTACGCCGACCATGAGCGCTCGACGATGATGAAGCAGATGATGGGCTGGAACCTCCCGTCCAACGAGCTCGGGGCCGAAATCAGCCGACAGATCGTCGACCGGGTTCAGGCGGGGCGGATCCGACCCGTGATCGGCCGCGTCGTGGACTTCGGCGACGTCCCCGAAGCAATCGAGGCCATGGCCAACCGTGAGACTGTTGGCCGGACCATCATCAAGCTCTACGACTGACCTGCCCAGATCGCGGCAACCCCTCGCTACTTCTGGTCGGCCAGCTTGGAGCGCAGGCGCCCAACGCTGGTTAGCGCACCCCCCGCCAGACGCCCGAGTTTGGATAGCGCGGCTCGGCCGGCGCGCCTGTGCACCGAGCGACTCGCGGTTCCGGGGACCGCGAGTCACCGTCATGGTCAAGACGGTCTCGACGCAGTCGAGTCACACCCCCAAATCGGCGGGACAGGCGGCAGACCGGCCGTAGTGTGGTGCTCACTGGCGCCGTTGAGCGGCTTATCCCGCGAGCGTCCGGCGCGATCCCTCGCCCTGATCCCCGACCAGAAGACCGACCCCGATGCTTTCCGCCCGCGAGCTCTCGATCGAGGTCAGTGGCCGCACGATCCTGAGCGGCGCAACGTTTAGCGTCCACCACGGCGAGAAGGTGGGCCTCGTCGGCCGCAACGGGGCGGGCAAGACCACCCTGCTCCGCACTCTGGCGACGGAACGACCGCTGCTCAGCGGTGACGTCACTGTGACCGGCGCCCTCGGTTACCTGTCCCAACAGCCGAGGCTGGTGCAGCTGGGCGACCACCGGACCGCCCTGACCCATGTGCTGTCCGGCCGCGGGCTCGACGAGGCGCTGGAGCGCCTCGAGAAGCTACGGCTCACCGTCGAGGAGCAGCCGAGCGACCGCAATGTCCGCCGGTTCGCCCGCGCCGAGGAGGAGTTCCGGGGCCAGGACGGCTACCGGGCCGAGTCAGATGTGCGGCGCATCTGCGCCGGGCTCGGTCTCGCCGCCGACCGGGTCGACGTGCAGCTGGCCCATCTCTCGGGCGGTGAGCGCCGCCGGGTCGAGTTGGCGCGCATCCTCTACGGCGGCAGCGACAACCTGCTCCTCGACGAGCCCACCAACCACCTCGATGTGGACACCAAGCAATGGCTGATGGACTTCCTTCGCAGCTACCGGGGCGCGCTGCTCGTCGTCAGCCACGACCTCCAGCTCCTCGACCAGGCCATCACGCGCGTCCTGCATCTCGACGATGGCGTCCTCCGGGAGTACAGGGGCACCTACACCCAGTACCTGGACGCCCGCGCCAAGGATGAGGAACGGCTGCGCCGCATGGCCGAACGCGAGGGTGCCGAGATCGTCCGCCTTTCGACGATGGCGGACAAGATGCGTCACTCGTCCGCCAAGCGGGCCCGAGCCGCGAAGAGCCTGGACAAGCGGGTCGAGCGGCTGAAAGAGACCACCGTCACCCCGATCGCCAAGCAACGATCCCAACGGTTCCGGTTTCCGCCACCCCCGCACTCGGGCCGCCTGACACTGCAGGTCGCCGACCTCGCGAAGGCCTACGGGACCAAACAGGTCTGGAGTGATCTCACCTTCACCCTCGACCGCGGTGAGCGCCTGCTCGCGCTGGGGCTGAACGGGGCCGGCAAGACGACCCTGCTCCGGGTCCTCGCCGAGCAAGAACAGCCTGACCGCGGCTCGGTCGTGCTCGGCACGGGCGTCTCGATCGGGTACTACGCCCAGGAGCACGAAGGGATCCGGGCGGGAACGTCCGTCCTGGCCCACCTCCGCGGCGGCACCGCGGAAACCGAGACCGAGCAACGAGCGCTCCTCGGCATGTTCCGGTTGACCGGTGACGTCGCGGCGCAGGACGCGGGAACGCTCTCGGGGGGCGAGAAGACGAAGCTGGCCCTCGCGCAGCTCGTCAACGGGCGGCACAACACCCTGCTGCTGGACGAGCCCACCAACAACCTCGACCCCCAGTCGAGAATCGCGATCAGTACCGCCCTGAAGGCCTGGCCGGGGTCCATGATCCTCGTCAGCCACGATGTCGAGTTCGTCCGACAGCTCGAACCCGACCGGGTCCTCCTCCTCCCCGAAGGGGACCTCGACTACTGGAAGGAAGACCTGCTCGAGCTGGTACCACTCGCGTAACTGCGCCCGCGCCGCTCGGAGGTGTCCGGTGCTGGAGCTGTCGGCGCCGTGCGTGCGACGAACCGACTACGCGGGACTGAGGAACCGTTCGTCATAGGCGCTCGCAAGCTCGCGGAGCGCCTGCGCTCCGTCACCGGAGTACGACGACCCGTGCATCAGCGCCAAGCGCTGCGGGGCCAGGTCCGCCAGAGACCGCATCACCGACGTCGTGGTGGGAGCGAGGCTGCTGTACCGGAACATCTCCTCGGTCGCCACGGCAGGCCCGACGATGTCCTGTTCGGTGAGCGCGGTCCCCCCGCCGACGTGGGTGAAGAGATCCCCGCAGAGCAACGTGCCCGTGGTCTCCTCGTACAGGACCCTCGCCTCCCAGCCATGCGGGACGTGCGGGGTATCGATATGCCGTACCCGCTTGTCGCCGAGATCGATGACCTCGCCGTCCGTGAGTGCCCGCGGGGGCCGGTCGGCCATGTCGTTCAACGAGACTTCGCAGCCCATGACCCCGTGGGCGACGGTGGCGTGCGGCGCGGCTGCGAGCCACTCGTTCATCGCGCCGCACTCATCCGACTCGACGTGCCCGAACGTGATCCAGCGCAGCGACGAGGGCGGAATGACGGTGGCCAGCGCCTCTGACACGAGCGGAAACATGCGCCGCGGCCCGGCGTGGAACAGCAGCGGCTCGTCCGCGGTGATCAGGAACTGGTTGAAGGAGAACCCAGCGGGGGGAGCGATCTCTGCAACCAGGGTCGAGAACCGGAAGATCCCGTCAGCGATCTCGTCGACCTGTGTCTCCATGATGACCTGCTCCCGTCGTGCCGAGTGAGTTCCGATTCGGTCTCGGCGCAATGTAGGTCGCGGTCGACGAACCGCGTCATGCGCGATGTCGTCGGGCCCGCCCCAGGTGCGACGTCCAAATGGGCTGTTTGGGGCATCCGCGGTCTTCGAGGGCGGGGACCAGGCTCGGGAGCCTGCGCTTCTGCCCGGAGCCTTGCGGTCGCGCGGTATGACCGTCGAGATTGTGGACTTCGGCGACGTCGCCGCCCAGGCGTCGTCGGAGCCCTTGTTCCGTGTGCCTCTACGATGGCCGCATGTGCCGAAACATCACCGAGCTGCGCGGCCTCGAGCCGCCGGCGACGAGAGAAGAGATCCAAGCAGCCGCCCGCCAGTACGTGCGCAAAGTCACGGGTGTGACCCGGCCGAAGCCTGAGCTGGCCCACGCCTTGGAGGCGGCCGCGCTGGAGGTCGCCGAGATCACGGAACGGCTACTGGAGCAGGTTCCGGCGCGCCGTCAGCCGCCGAAGTCCGTCCCTCCGCTCCGTCGGCCCGAGGTCCGCCAGCGCATGGGACTCAGCCCGCTTCCTTATTAAGGGCTCCACAGGCGATCATGCACCGCGGTCGCCGGCGTGGGCCTCGACAGCCCACGCCGGTCCGGTGCGAAGTTGAGTAGCGACTACTCAGGCGCCCCGCCCGGGAGGCTCCCTATCCTCCGCGCATGGGATTTCTGAGCAAGATCACCGGCGGTGCCGACAAGAAGCTTCTCCAGACCGGGCTTCCCGGCCGGGGCATCATCACCGACGTCAAGTTGACGGGAACCACGATCCAGACCGGGAACGGGTTGGTCCAGCGGTCGTGCATCTTCACCATGGAGGTGTCGCTCGACGGCAAGGACCCGTACACGGCGACGTGCAAGCAACGGATCCCCGAGATTCAGCTCCCTCAGATCCAGCCAGGAGCTTCGACCGTCGCCGTCCGGGCCAACCCAGACGACCTGACCCAGGTCGCCATCGACTTCAATTCCGAGCCGCCGACCGTGACCACGCCGGCTGGCCAGGGCAACACCTCCGCGGCAGAGCTGCTGGCCACCGGTCAACCGGGACGAGCGGTCATCGTCGAATGGCAACCACTGGGCAAGAAGAACCCCGCCGGCGTTGACATGTACGCCTACGGCCTCACCGTCATGCCGGAGGGCAAGGACCCGTACCAGATCCAGGTCGGCAACCCCACGCCGCCCGCCGCCCTGCCGTTCCTCTTTGCCGGCTCGCACGTGCCCGTCAAGATCGGGAGTGATCCAAACGCGGTCGTGATCGACTGGGAACAGGCGGCCGCAGAGGAGAAGAAGAGCGCCGGCGCATGACCCCTCGCCCGTCGTGAGTGAGGACAGCGCGCGCCGGGCGGCCCTTAGGGATGACGGCGAGGGGGCCGCTATCCCCGGTGGCGGCGCTTGTACCGCACCGTCGCCAGCGCCGCCACGATCGCGGCGCCCGTGAGCCCGCCGATAATCACGCCATTGCGCAACCGGATCCTCGACCGGCCTCCGCCCGGCTCTTGCTCCACCCCCTGGATGTCTTCGAGGTAGAGGTCCTCGCTCTCCACGGTGATGTGCGCGCCGTCGTCGGAGTGCTGGCGGCTCAGCTGCTCGAGCCGCTCACGGAAGATCTCCGGTCCGACCCCTTCGGGGACTTCCCCTCCAGGGTGTTCGTCCTCAGAGTCTTCCATCGTCATTTCGTTCGCCTCGTCGACGTTCGGCCCGGTCGTGCCGCGCTCGGAGCCTAAGTCCGTCGGGCCGAGCGCGACCGGCAGGGTCCGCACGCCGTCCGGATACGAGCTCCTCGACCGCGGTCGAGGGAACGCGGGTCGCGGGTGAAACGACCTCGGATCTGCGTCGGATCGGGCGCCTCGGGCGCCGCACTAGGGTTCTTCGAGCGGCCGGTGTCTGCCGGGCGCACGCGAACAACGGAGAAGGTGTGGAGCTGCTCGGTGGCGACCGACGGCTCGAAGCCACCCTCCGACAGGTCGGGCGGTCGGGGACCGCGGCCGTGTCCCACGCGGCGTGGACACCCACCGTGCCATCGGGACGACAAGCCCACGGGCAGGCGAGGACTGCGACCTGGCGGCTGCGGTTACAGGTCGAACCGGATGGTGAGGCACCGTTCGACACCACCCTCACCGAAGTGCTCCCACTCGGCGAGGAGATCTCCATCGGGGAGCGCATCACCGTCCTCTTCGACCCCGATGACCACCGTCGGGTCGCGATCGACCACACCGGCCACGATGGCAGCGGGACCGTCGGGGTCGGCCCAGGCTCACCCGTGACGTTCACCCCGAGGCCCACGCTTGCCTCAGGTTCCCGAAGCTCTGGGCCGGGAGAGTGGACCCCGGCCCCCCAGGGGATGCTCGCTCACCCGAGTGCCGGTGGTTCGAGGCTCGCCGACGTCTCCCGGCCGAATGAAGGCGGCTCAGGAGCGACGCCGGAGGACCGCGTCGCCCGATTGGCGGAACTTCGAGATCACGGAGCGCTTACCTCGGCCGAGTTCGAGCGGCAGAAGCGGCAGATCCTCGGCCGCTGAATCAGGAAACCCCGTGCCCGACCCGCGGGAGACGCGGTGCCGGGCCGGGGCCCTGAAGGAGCTCGCCAAGCCCGGTGTATCTCAGCCGGCCGTTTGGGGAACGGCGACCACTGGTGTTGCCGCGCCCGTGAACGCAGTGGCGATTCCGCCGCCGGTACCGAGGCCGCCGCCGGTCGCGAGGCCGCCGCCCGTTATCGGGGTGGCGCCCGTGCCGCCCGGCGTTGTTCCGGGGGGCACGACGGTGCAGTTCCCTGAGTTGATGGTGTCACCGATCAGCGTCACGCTGCCGGAGGTCCCACCGAACAGCCGTCCGTTCACCGTGACGGCGGAGCCGACGGTGACGCCGGAGGTCGCCAGGACGGTTCCGACGAAGGTGCTGCCGTTCAGTGTTCCCTGGCTTCCCAGCGTCCACGTGACGTTGCAGGCGAGCGAGGCGGCGGTCGCCCCGTTCGGAATGTTGATGAACACCACGTTGCTGCCCACGTTGGCGGTGAGGCTGGACGCGACCTGGAAGACCCACACCGAGTTCGCGTTGTTGTTGGCGTCCAACGTCAACGTGCCATTCGAGGCGATCGAGGCCGCTCCGGTGCTGTACAGGCCCTGCTGGAGGGTCTGCCCTTCGAGGCCAGGCAGGATCGCCGTCGCATTAGGAAGGGCGGCGGTCGCGATGTGCGCGGCGGTCTCGGCCGCAGTCTGGCTCGCCGCGGTCGGGTCGTGGAGATGCGGCCCCGCACCGGCGCCGTAGGTCACGCAGTTGGCCCCTCCCGGGCAGGCCACGTAGCCGGGCATGGTGCCCGTGGGGTTCGGGGACGAGGAGACGTCCTGGGTGATCGTGGAGGCGTTCGTGTTGGTCGGGTCAGCCGCGGAGAGCACCGACGCGTTGGCTGCGCTCCCCAGGTTGACGGGGGGCGGGGTCACGACGGCGGAGGAAGTGCCGCCGAAGGCCAGGACCGTCATGCCGACGATGGCGCCACCAGCGATCGGCAGCCTGCACCGAAGCGCCACGGAGCCTGCCGCGGCGAGCCGCGACCGCCTCTGCTCGACTGCTTCGGGATCGAATTCGTCTCTCGCCATGAGCGAGCGATGCGAGCGCATCACGCCACCTCTCTCAACACCTTCTCGACTTCGGATAGTGACCTCACCCTCGTCGGTGCGGTGTGACACACCAGTCACCGGAGCGTGACCGACCCGTCACGGAGAGTGGCAATCCGGTGCGGGGGGCGGCTTGTGGAGACAAATCCGTATCGGTACTATTTGGACACATCCCGCGCTCCGGGTACGAGCAGTCGCTCAGCGTGGCCTCGACGTCGGGCGCGGGGACATCGGATGTGGCGTGGGGCCGCCTCAGGAGTTAGGGGCAGCAGTGGGCGCGAGCGCCACCACAGAGCTCGAAGTTCGCGTACTCGGAACGTTTCGGTTCTGGGTGCACGGGAGTGCCATGCCCGCGGTGCGCGGCGGCTCGCAGCGCCTCCTCGCCCTCCTCGGCCTCCGTGACCGGGCCCTCACGAGAGCCAGCGTCGCTGGCACACTGTGGCCGGAGTCGTCCGAAGACCACGCCTTCTCGAGCCTGCGCTCCGCGCTGGGCCGCTTGAGCCGAGTGGCGCGCGACGCCGTCGTCGTGACCCCCCTCGATCTCTGCTTGGCGGGCCCAGTCGAGATCGACATCCGCGAGGCGCGGGCACTCGCGCACCGGTTGCTCGACCCGGGTGCGGTCATCGCCGCCCCGGACCTCAGCGCCGCGGCCGTGTCGGCGCTCTCGGTCGACGTCCTCCCGGACTGGTACGACGACTGGGTGCTCGTGGAGGCCGAAGAGTGGCGTCAGCTTCGCCTCCATGGCCTCGAGGCGCTGGCCGATCGACTGCTCGAAACGGGGCGCTTCGGGGAGGCAAGCGGCGCCGCGCTCGCCGCGGTGCGAGCGGAGCCGCTGCGGGAAACGGCCCGCGCCGCGCTCATTCGGGTGCATCTCGCGGAGGGCAACCAGTCCGAGGCGCTGGGGGAGTTCGGGCGGTATCGGGCGTTGCTCCAGACCGAGCTTGGTCTCGAGCCGACGCCTCGGCTCCGTGAGCTCGTCGCCCAGCTCCAGCACTGACCGGCCGGCTGGCAGTCGTCACTGTGCACGGTCTCCTGACCCCCCTCCGCTGACCGCGGACAGTCACGCGACAGTCACGGTCCGGTGGCCCCAGGGTCACGCCGCGCGGAACACGGTGTGCGTTCTGGTGTGGGCCGGGAACCGGTGGGAGGTGGGCCCGATGACAGATCTTTATCCTCGGCGGGCCCGCCGGGCTGGCGCGACGCCGGAGCCGGGCGTCGGCCCGACGAACCGATCTCCTGTCGAGCACGACGCCGCGCCCCCGACCGGTCAGACGGGCGCACCACCGGCGTATCTCAGACGACGGCCGCGGATCTCCGGGCTCATCGTGCGCGCCCGTGGCTGACACCGGCTCGGCGCAGAGCCGAGAATGGTTCCGCGCACTCGCCGAGAGCTCACGCGACATCGTCTTGGTGCGAGGCGTCGACGGTCGCGTCGCGTATTGCAGCCCAGCCGTGCAGACACTGCTGGGACACCGGCCCGAAGATCTCCAGTGCACCAACGAGCGTGACCTCATCCATCCCGTCGACCTCCAACGACGAGATCACCTCATCGCCAGGCTCCTGGAGACGAACACGCCGCAGCCGCCCACCGAGCTGCGCATGCGCACCAAGAGCGGGACGTGGAAGTGGTTCGAGGTCATCGACACCAACTGCCTCGACAACCCATCGGTGCAGGGCATCGTCACCAATGCCAGAGACCTCACCGAGCGCAAAGCCGCCGAAGACGAGCTCATCGAGCTCAGCTTGCACGATGCGCTCACCGGGCTGCCGAATCGCCTGCTCGTGATCGACCGCCTCGAAGGCGCCCTCAAGCGCACCGCGCGAGCCAACGATCTGACAGCTGTCCTGTTCTGCGACCTGGACGAGTTCAAGGTCGTCAACGACAGCGTCGGGCACGAAGGAGGCGACCGAGTCCTGGTCGAGGTCGCGAACCGCATGAAGTCCGCGCTCCGCCATTCCGACACCATCGCACGCACCGGCGGCGACGAGTTCGTGGTCATCTGCGAAGGGCTCAATGCGATCGAGGACGCGACCACCCTGGCCGCCGACATTCGAGACGCCGTCGAACAGCCCATGTCCTTCCACGACTTCGAGGCTGCTGTCTCGATCAGCATCGGGATCGTGACGGTGCCCGGCTTCGAGGCGGAGTCCGCTGACCCGAAGATCCTGCTCCGCAACGCGGACGCGGCCATGTACCTCGCCAAGCGAGACGGGAAAGCCCGGTGGGCGCTCTTCGACGAGAGCCTCGTCCAGGCCGCGACCTACCGGCGGGAGCTCGAACCGGAGTTGCGCCGAGCGCTGCAGAACGACGAGTTCGTTCTCCACTATCAACCGATCTATGACCTCGGCAACGACTCGATCGTCGGCGTCGAGGCACTCCTCCGTTGGAACAGCCCAACGCGGGGGCTGCTCCCACCGCTCGACTTCATCACGCTCGCGGAGGAGACGGGCCTGATCGTGCCCATCGGCACCTGGGTGCTCCGGGAGGCCTGCGAACAGCTCGGCACCTGGATCCGCGACCGGCAGTGGCCGGGATGGATATCGGTGAACCTCTCCGCCCGCCAAATTGCCGAACCCGGGCTCGCGGCAGCCATCAAGGAGATCCTCAGCATCGCGGAGCTCCCGCCCGCCTTGCTTCGCCTCGAGCTCACCGAGACCGTCCTCTTGCGTTGTGGTCACTCGGCGGCGGAGGAGCTCCGCGCCATCCGGGACCTCGGCGTCCACGTCGGCATGGACGATTTCGGCACTGGTTATGCCTCCCTCACGAACCTCCAGCAGCTCCCGATCGACTTTCTCAAGATTGACCGCAGCTTCGTCACCACCCTCCAACGTGGCGTCAACCGACGCGATCACGGCAACGCCATCGTCGCGGCGATCTCCCAGATCGGCAAGACGCTGGATCTGAAGACCATTGCCGAAGGCGTCGAGACCGCAGAGCAAGCCGAGCTGCTGCGCGAGTACGACTGCCCGTACGCACAGGGCTTCCAGTTCGCTCGTCCCGCCCCCGCCGAACGCATCACCCCGCTCCTCCGCGATCCTGACCAGTCTCCGTCGAACGGGTCGAACGGGTCGAACGGGTCGAACGGCTCGACGCCTGAGGGTCCGCCGACGCCAGTACCTGCGTCCGGTCCCGCCCCGTCGGCGTCGATCGCCACGAACGGTGACGCCGTGTCGCACGCCGCGTCCCGGTGACCTCGTCGTGCGTCCTCGACGGCGGCTGATTTGGAGCCGGACGCGCGGGGCGAGACGGCACGGCGCGGCGCGGGCGAACGGTCGCCACGCGCGGATGGCTGTGCTCCGACGTGGTGCGGCGTCACGCTTCCGTGACGGCTGGGTCACGAGCATCTGGGACGCTCTGCCGGTCAGCTTCGGACCATGGACGGGCGTGATAACGCCCCGTCCCGTGTTCGCCGCCACCCCGCCCTGCGGCGCTGACCCGAAGAGGCCACGGCCCCCATCCCCCCGGGGGCCGTGGACCTCTGGTCGAAGATGACGTGCTGGATCGGAGTCCCAGCCACGCGGGTGCCGCTGGGATGTGGTGCCCGAGCCTCTGCCCCCTGCGCCGCGCCACGATCCACGTCGGTCCGCCGTGAGTGCGGAGCCCAGGTCCCGGGTATACCCACAGTCGTGCTCAACCGCGCGAACGACGCCACCGCGACCTCTCGTGCCGAGCCGTTGGTGAACGATGCGCTTCGACTCTCCGTCATGGGAACGTTCCAGTTCTGGGTGGCGGACGAGTCATTGCCCACCCTCCCTGGCGGCTCCCAACGTCTCCTGGCCTTCTTGGCCCTCCGCCAACGCGCCGTGACCCGCTCGGCCGCAGCCGGCACGCTGTGGCCCGACTCCACCGAGAGCCACGCCTCGTCCAGCCTCCGGTCGGCGCTCTCCCGCCTCGAGGACGTGACCAGGCACGCCGTGGTAGCCACTCCCATCGACGTCTCCTTCGCGGAGCACGTCTCCGTCGACCTGCGACACGCGCGCACGATCGCCCATCGGCTGATCGACCGGGACGCCGCCCATCTGCCCTCTGACCTGAGCAGCGACGCGATCGCCGCACTGTCGACCGATCTCCTCCCGGACTGGTACGACGATTGGGTCGTGATCGAGAGCGAAGACTGGCGCCAGCTTCGCCTGCATGCGCTCGAGGCGATTGCGGCCCGCCTCACCGAGCAACGACGCTCGGGTGAAGCGATTCAGGCTGCGCTCGCCGTCGTCGGCACGGAGCCCTTACGTGAGAGCGGTCACGCGGCGCTGATCCGCGCCCATCTCGCCGAGGGGAATCAGTCCGAGGCCCTGACCGTCTACACGCAATATGCGTCGACCCTTCACGACGAGCTCGGCATCCAGCCGACCGTCGGGCTGCAGAGCCTCGTCCCAAGCCTCTGATCGCGGTAACGCCCCCGTCATGGCCCTTTCCTTAGAGTCAACCCATGGCTATGGAGCGCACCGCCCTGCTCATCATCCGGGCTTGGATTGAAGAGGGATCGTCGGCGCCGCTCCGCGCGCAGCTCAGCATGACCTCTGACGTATCGAACGGCATGGAACGCACGTCGTCCCACTCTGACGTCGCCGATGTCGGTACCCAGGTCGAAGGCTGGCTGCGGAAGATCCTGGCCGATCCCGCGTGATAGCGCCCGGATCACGCGACTCCTCGGCACCGTGATGAACCACGCGCGCAGACAGGTCACCGTCGGGCGGCGGGGCTCCCAGGCGAGCGAACGACGCCGGTCGATGGCGTCCTGATCCAGAGGTCGCACCGAGTACCGATATTCGACGGGGCATCCGGGACCGATCGGCCGGGTCTCCGCGGATGCGTCCGGCGCAGGTATTTGCCCCAGAGCCGTTCTGCTTCCACGGGAGGGGCCTCCCCACTCGGCAGGGTCCGACACCCCCCCGGCCCCTGGTGAGATGTCCCTACATCCCGGCCCTGAGCCGGTCGATGTTCAGATGTGACGACCACATCGCACACGGCTCCGATGACCCGCCGACCGCATCAAACGATGCGGTGGACCCTGGTTCTCATCGTCGTGGGCTGCCTCGCCGGCGCCAGCGTCGTCCTGGCGGCCAACCTGGTCCTGACACCGATCGGCAACCACGCATCGGACCTCGCCGACCGCAGCGTGCCCGCCGACCAAGCGTTGGCCGGCACCGCCGAGGCCGCCCGCGTCGGCCAGGTCTCCTTCCTCGACGCCCTCGTCGCCACCGTCCCGGCCGACCGGGGCACCGCGATCGAGCAGGCCCAACAGGCCGGCCGCCGCCAAGACGCCAACTGGGCCGCGTACCTCCGCCTCGCCGGGCACAGCGCCCCGGAACGACTTCTGCAGAGCCAGACCAAAGCCGCGTTCCAGAAGTCCCGGACCTTGGGCGGCGTGCTCATCGGATCCACCCCGCTGGACGCGACCTACGCCAGCAACCTCGCCAGCGAACGTGCCGCGTCGACCCTCGGGATCACGCTGCTCTACCAGATCCAAACCAGGTTCTATGACCCGGTCGTGCACGACACCACGCGTGCGGTCATCTCCGACGTCTCGACGGGTCGTCTCGTGATCCTGATCACAACCGCCGCCGCGTCCCTCGCCTTCCTCGGAATCGGCGCCGTCATGGTGAGACGAGTGCGACGCGACGGCCAGATCGCCGCCCGCGAGGCCCGCACGAGGGAAGTCGAGACTCGCCGCAACGAGATCGAGACCCGACTCCAGCGCGCGCTCGAGATGGAAGCATCCGAAGACGGCACCTACGACGTCATCCGCGAGGGGCTCCGCACCGTGGCGGAGGGCCGCGCCGTCGAGCTGCTCGTCGCCGACTCCAGCCGGGCCCACTTCCGCCAGGTGCTGTCCACAGCCGACGACCGTCGGGAGGCCTGTCGGGTCGCGGCGCCCGAGGAGTGCCCGGCGGCGCGCACCGGGCAGACACGCCAGTGGGAGGACAGCTCCCTCCTCGATACGTGCCCGTACCTGCGGAACCATCCGGACCAGGTGTGGGCCAACTGCGTCCCGGTGAGCATCGCGGGTCGCACCACCGGCGTGCTGCACGCCCAAGGCCCCATCGACGTCCCCGCAAACGAAGATCTCGTCCCCGAGCTCGAGGTCGTGGCACGAAAAGCCGGCGACCGGATCGGTGTCATCCGCGTCCTGGCGCGCACCGAAGCCCAAGCCCAAGCCGACCCACTCACCGGGCTCCCCAACCGTCGCACCCTCGAAGACCGCACGCACGACCTGCTCGAGCACGACGGAGATTTCGTCGTCGCGTACGCAGATCTCGATCACTTCAAGCTCCTCAACGACCTCCACGGTCACGAGACCGGCGACCGAGCCCTCCGCCTCTTCGCTCGGGTCCTTCGCGACGGCGTCCGACCCCGCGACATCCCTGCCCGCTACGGCGGCGAGGAGTTCGTCGTGGTCCTCCCCGACTGCACCATCGCGGACGCGCGCGATGTCGCCGACCGGATCCGCTCCGAGCTCGCGGTCGCGATCGGAGCGGCCACCGTCCCCGACTTCACGGTCAGCGTCGGACTCGCCTCCGCCGAATCGGGCGAGGCCCTCTCCGAGGTCATCGCCCGCGCGGACGGGGCGCTCTTGCAGGCCAAGCAGACCGGACGGAACCGCGTCGTCGTCGCCGGTGACCCGGCCGATGGCCCGAGCCCCGATCCCGTCCCGGTCCCGGCGGCCCCGATCGAACGACCCGCCCACAAGGTGGTCGTCAAGATCGGTGGGGACGTCAATGCCGAGCACCCGTCACGGACCTGACCTCGCGGGCTCGTCCTGGCCTCCGAGCGCGGAGCCGACCCGAATCGCACTGGGGCTCGATCGCCGACCCGCATGGCCCACGGGACCGCAGATCCCGGGACCACCACCGTCGCCCGGACCGTCAAGCTCGAGGTGATGGGGCCGGCGTGGCTGCGGTCAGCGTGACGGGGAGGCGCTGGGGGCCGTTGGCCCAGAACACCGGGACCGCCTCCCGGTGGTAGGGCCGCGCGACATGGGCGTGGGCGACGCGGTCGAGGAACGCATCGAGCGCGACTCTGGCCTCGAGCCTCGCGAGAGACGCGCCGGGACAGACATGAGGGCCGCCACCGAAGGCGAGGTGATCTCTGGGATTCGCCCGGTCGAGCCGGAAGTGGTCCGGGTCTTCGAAGTTGTGGGTGTCGCGGTTGGCTGACGCGAGGCCGAAGGCGACCTTGACACCGGCGGGAATGCTGACGTCCTCGACCGTCGTGTCGCGCAGGCAATCCCGCAGCAGGACGTGGATCGGCGGGTCGTGGCGCAGCGACTCCTCGACCACGGTCGGCACGAGGTCCCGATCGCCGCGGAGTCGCTCGAAGAGCGCCCCGTCCTGGCACACCGTCTCGAGCATGTTGGCGATGAGGTGCCGCGTGGTCTCGTTCCCAGACATCAGCAAGAACGCGAGCTGGGTGCGCATCTCGAGTTCCGTGAGACGCTCGCCATCCACACGGGTGTGGATGAGCCGCGTCACGAAGTCGTCCGGTGGATCGTCGGAGGCTGCCCGCTCGGCGATCATGGTGTCGAGATAGGCGGCGAAGTCGGGCGCCACCCCGGCCAGACCCTCGCCGTCGACGCCGTCCGCCCGGCGGTTCTTGGTCGCGTAGTCCGACTGCACGACGAGGTCGGACCACTCGGCGAACCGAACATGGTCTGCGGGATCGACGCCGAGGAGGTGCGCGATGACGGTCGCGGGGATCGGTGTCACGTACTCAGCGACGAGATCACCATCGCCGCGCTCGACGAGCCGGTCGAGGAGCTCGTCGCACAACCCGCGGACGAACGGCTCGACTCGGCCGATGCGATGCTGGGCGATCGCCGAGTTGATGATCCGCCGGATCTTGCCGTGACGCGGTTCGGAGATCTCGTTGATCAGCTGCTCCTCAGGCGCGACCACGACGCCCGGGGCACGGAAGCTCGCCTGGAACACGTCGACGTCCTTCGTCGCCGCCAGCACATCGTCGTGGCGAGCCAGGAAGTACGCGCCCGACGGGGTCTGGGAGACCGGACAGGTGCGGCGCAGGTCGGCGAGGAGGTCATAGGGGACACCCCTTGAAATATCGAGAGGGTCTGCAGCCATCGCCCCCATGCTTCCACGGCGCGCACGTTCAGACCAGAACTCGCTCGGGTTCACCGGGTTGCCGCGACACGCAGGTGTGACCGCGCGTCAGAATGCAGTCCAGAGCTGCCAGCTCCCAGGGACACCCTTGAGGTCGTGGACCGAGCGGTCAGCGAAGTTGATGTCGGAACCCATGACGAGATCCTTGGCAGTGTTCGAGACGAGCACCTCGTCGGGATGTGCGAGGGCGCAGATGCGTGCCCCGATGTGCACGCCGATGCCGGCGACGTCGTCCGGGCGGCGCTCGATCTCCCCGTTGTGCAGGTCGGCGCGGCAACCGCCGGCACACCGCGGTCACCGCCGCCGCGCTGCTGGACGTCCTCGACGGCATCGACACCGCCGCGCGGCCCGCCCTGCAGTGCTGCTCGACGGCTCGGCCCTGAGTTCCATCGCCCGCGGACGCACCTCCCTCAGGCTTCACCTACGGTTGCGCGGGCGCGGTGCTGGGCACCGTCGCGGTTGGTGGCAACGTCTCCCCGGGGAGCGGCGGGCGGTAGTACCGGTCCGACGCGTCGAGCGTCGGTGGGAACGGGTTCTTGCGGGAGCAGACGAACGGCTGGTGGGGACGACCGAACTGCGGGACGAACTTGCCGTTCACTGCCAGCACGAACGCAGCGCAGGCCTCGGTGCCCACGTCGACCGTGTTGGCCTGGTTGTTCGCTGGGCCATGCCCATCGGGGAAGCCCCAGTTGACGGGGAGCCGGATCCCGTCCGCGGTGTATCCGTTGAACGTGTTGATGGCATTGACCACCGAGCTCTGCGTGAAGTTCGGGCCGGCCTTCTTGATCCCTTTGTAGAGCAGATCAGCATTGATCCAACCCGCCAGCGCCTGCTCGTTGATCGGCTTGTGGATCGCGTTCATCTGCTTGATGAAGAGCTGCATCGCGTTCGAGTCCTTGGCGTCCTCGAACGGCACGAACTCGATCCCGAAGTACACGCCGTTGAGCTCGTTGCCATACTTGGCCAACGTCCCCGAGTCATACCCCTGGGGGGCGTAGAACTTCACGTTCGTCATCCCGGCGCGACGCAGCGACCGGGCCACGTTCACTTCGCCGCTGATGTCCATACACGTCGCGATGAGCTGCACACCCTTGCTCTTCAGCTTGTCGATGTCGGACCCGAGATCGGAGAACCCGAACTGGAGGGTCGCGTCCATGACCGCGACATTGAATCCGTACTTCTGGAACCCGGCGGCTTCACCCTGGGCGCAGCTGAGCGACTGCGGCGCGGTGTAGGCCAGGATGCCGACCGTGTGCAGCCCCAGCTGATTGGCGATGACCGCTGGCGCGGCGGCGACGCAGGTGAAGCACAGGTAGGAGCCCTTCTCGCCGAAGAGGTTCGGGCCCATATCCCACTCCGCGTTGATGTTCCACCCGAACGTCGGGACGCCCTTCTGGGCGAGATACGCGGCCCCAGAGAAGATCTGGGTCACGACGGGGAGCACGGCGAAGACGTGCTTCTCCTCGACCAGGGACCGGGCTTCGATGGTGTTCTGGGAGGCCCGCGACTGGTCATCGAGGCGGGCGATGAGCTTGAACTTCCGCCCGTAGACACCACCCTTGGCGTTGATGTAGTTGAAGTACGCCTGGACGCCGTCGAACCCCGACGCGTAGGGCTGCCCGACCGGGTTGGTGACCCCGGCGATACCCCCGACGTTGATGGTCGTTCCGGTCACTCCGGGCGTGCCACCGGTCTGCGCCACCGCGGGCACCGTGCCCCCGACGAGCGCGATGAGACCGACGAGGACCGACGCCTTCCACCAGAACCGAATCATCGGTCCTCCCCCCTGACAGACCGACAACTGGCGGGACTCTAGCCAGCCCGTCGGCTCCGCGCCGCGTACCGAGCCTCGACCCTGCTCAACGCCGCCACCCCGACGGGGCCTCACCCAGCCCCCGGGCGGTACCCCCCGGGCCGTTCGCCACGACTTCCGTGACGAGCACGGGCCGACCCGCGCTGATCTGTGGTCAAGGTCAGCGGCGGGCGTTCTTGACGAAGTCGTCGAGTCCGTGCCCGTGCTCGAGGCGGGTCCCGCCGTACCAGCCGCCCCGCACGTGGCGGCGCACCGCGCCGGGGCCGTCGTCGGTGGCGCGCGCCGCGGCGTGCCACAGGTGGTCGTGGTGCAGGAGGACGTCGCCGCGGTCGCAGTACACCGCGACCTCGCCCGGAACCTTCTCGAACCCGAGGGGCATCCGCGCCGTGTCACCGAGGTGGCTGCCCGGGACCACCCGCAGGAACCCGTTCTGGGGGGACGTGGCGTCGAGGTGGATCGTGAACGCGACCGATGGCCAGATCGACAGGTGCGGCCCGGACTGGAAGTCCGAGTGCCACCCGATCCGTGAGTACGCCGAACCGGGGTCGGGCCGGGCGTCCTGGTACACGACACCGAAGCGCTCGTAGTCGAGGAGCCACGCCGAGGGTCCGAGGAGCCGGCCCATCGTCTCGAGGAGGACGGGGTGGTGCACGGCGTCGTCGGTGACGGGCGAGACCTCGGTGACGTGGCACACGTAGTGGGCGAAGGGCCGCCCGTCGATCTGAGCCTCGGGGTCATCGAGGATGACCGTCCCGCATCGTTCGGGAAGCTCACCGGCGAGGAGCCGCGCCTGCTGGCGCTCGAGGTCGGCGTCGAGCACCGCGAGCTGCTCCTCGGAGAACAGTCCGCGCAGGATCACGTACCCCTGGGTCGTGAAGTGGCGCTCGGCGGCGTCGAGGTCGGGGACGGTGAACACCGCCGACTCGGTCGTCACGACCTCGGCGGCTTTCTGGTTCCTCTCCAACCGTGGTGACACGTCCGAAGGTTACTGACAACCGGATGGCGTCTTCTGGCGGCACGAACCCGACGCTCGTAGAGTCTGCGCATGCCGAGCGACTTGCAGCTGAAGACCATGAACGCGATCCATCGAGGACTGCTCAAGCTCAGCGGAGGGCGGGTCGGATGGCGGGCGGGCGGGATGCCGGTCGTCGAGCTCACGACCACCGGCCGCAAATCGGGCCAACCCCGCACGGTGATGCTGACCTCACCCGTCCAAGAGGGCGACGCCATCGTGATCGTGGCGTCCCGCGGCGGCGACGACCAACACCCCGCCTGGTTCCTCAACCTCCGCGACGACCCCGATGTCGAGGTCGCGTTCGCCGGGAAGCCCAAGCAGGCGATGCGCGCCAGGGTCGCGACGCCAGACGAACGCGCGGCTCTCTGGCCCCGCGTGACGTCCGGCTACAAGGGATACGCCAACTACCAGACCAAGACCGACCGGGAGATCCCGCTCGTGCTCCTCGAGTCTGGGCCCAGCAACCCCGCCTAGCGAGCCTCGGTCCGCCGCACCGGTGACCGAGACGACGTCCAGACGAACATCGTCATGCAGCACTCCGAGCTGAACGACGAGGCTCCTCCGATCGTCCGCCCTCGAACTCGTGGCGCCCGAAGACCGACCACGGTCTCTACGACAGTGAGACTGGTGCGCCGATTGCCGATACTGCGCGCGGTCACGGTGTCGATGAGCAGGGCGTCGCTGCCGTCGTCGTCCGCGGATCAGTGACATCGGTGCGCCGCCGGTCCAACCGGGCCTTCACACCCGAGACCTTCGGTCGTCACCCAACCTCACGATCAATTCGCCGCTGACCGTCTCACCCATCGACCCGTGGTCGCGGTGACCGATCCGGCTCCGTCGTCTGGTGATGCGTTGGACGTTGGTGGTGTTGGTCGCCACAAGCTCAAGCCGGCCGCGCCACCGCCGCAGCCCGCCCCCTCGTGGGTTGCGGTGACTCGCGGTCGCTGAATCGCGAGTCGGTACGGCACGGAGCAGGGCGACGGTGGCCGCTTCATCCGGCGGGCTCAACAGCCGGGAACTCCGGGCCAGCCCGGAGCGTTAGTGAGGGAAATCCTGATCTCGGTCTCGTACTCCCCGACGAGACGGAGCGGGAAGGTCGAACAGGAGGCTCACCATGGGTTTGCGCGCTCGCGCTCGGATTCCCCTGCGGCCGGGACGGTCGCCATTGCGGCTTGGACTCGTCGCCACCCTCGTGACCGGGGGATCGTTCATGCTCGCGGCGCCAGCGCTCGCAAAACCGGGCGTGGTCCGCGCTCCGGCTGACGCCGGCAGCACCACCGGCAGCTCGCTGGACGTCTCCGCCATCGCGGCGAAGGTCGACCCGGCGATCGTCGACATCAACACGACGCTCGCCAACGGTGCCGCCGCCGGGACCGGCATGATCATCCGCTCCTCGGGTGAGGTGCTGACCAACAACCACGTGATCAATGGAGCCACCAGCGTGAGCGTGCAGGTTGGTGGCACCGGCAACACGTATGCCGCCAAGGTCGTCGGCTACGACGCCACGAACGACGTCGCTGTCCTCCAGATCGAGGGCGCGTCGAATCTTCCAACCGTCACGGCCAGTACAACACCGGCACGCGTCGGCCAGCCGGTCGTCGCGCTCGGCAACGCCCTGGGCCGGGGCGGCACGCCCGCCACTGCCCCAGGCACGATCACGGCGTTGAACCAGACCATCACCGCGACCGATGAAAATGGATCGAATCCCGAAACCCTCAACGGGGCCATCCAGACCGACGCCGGGATTCAACCCGGCGATTCGGGCGGTCCGCTCGTCAACGCGAACGGTCAGGTCGTCGGCATGGACAGCGCCGGCGGGAACAGCCAGTCCAGCGTCTCGTCTTCGACCGCTGGATTCGCGATCCCGATCGACAGGGCGCTCCCCACCGCGGACGCGATCGCGTCCGGAAAGGCCGGTGGCACCATCACCATCGGCGACCGTGGGATCCTGGGTGCCCAGGTCCAAGACGCGTCGACGCCCGACTCCCTCACCGGTCCCAGCGGGTCTGGTGCGACGGGTGCCGCGGTGGCCGCCGTCGACCCCGGGAGCCCGGCCGATCGAGCCGGTCTGACCGCAGGCGACACCATCGTGTCGATCAACGGGACGTCCATCGGGTCCGTCGCTGACCTCAGCGCGGCGATGCGCAGTGAGCACCCCGGGGACACGGTCTCTGTGGGCTGGGTCGACAGCTCGGGTCAACAGAACAGTGCCACCGTCCAGTTGATCTCCGGGCCCCCGGTCTAACCCGCTCTCGCACCCGAGTCCCGCGGTCGATCAGGCGGGGACTGCAAGGCTCGGTCACCTGACTCGCGATGTGTGGAACCGCGAGTCGGGTGACCCCGCGACGCGGCCCGACGGCATGATGTCGTCGCGCCGCCTGGGACGCACTCCTGGAGGTCGTCATCTCGCACTGGGCCGAAGGTGACGGGAAACGGTGGCGACACTGCCGGTGCCAGCTGCGTCAAGCCTTGCGGGGAAGGAGGGCGCCGATGAGCCAGAAGAGCGGGAAGAACAGCCCGATGATGAACATGACCCAGTGACCCTTGCGGAGCGAGATGATGCCCAGGGTGATCAGGAGCAGGAACCACACGACGCTACCGATCACCCACCCACTGTTCGCCGCGAACTCGACCGGCATACCCAGACCTCCCATGTCGTCGATCACGACCCTATTCCGGGCTGGCAGCCCCGCGGTCGATCCCAGGGATGAGATGAGTATCCCTTACTCAGGCCGCTGACGCCGTTTCCCCGCCACACTGAGGATTGAGGAAAGGCGGAGCCGATGGTCGGTCGTCGTCACTGGGAATCAGCCGAGGCGACGATCGTCGCCACGCAGGTCGCGGTCACCACCGCCGCGGGGTACGTCGACCGGCTCGAATACGCCGTCGACGTCCATCCGGCGGACGGGTCGGCCTTTCGGGTCACGCTCCGCGAGCCCAAGTTCATCAAGGGCGGCTTCCACCAGCCCCAGATCGGCGACGTGGTCGGCGTCCTGTTCGACCCCAAGACCCACGACGCCAAGTTCGACACCTCGGATCAGCGGCTGACGATCACCTTCCAGGAGCAGCGGGAACGCGAGGCGTTCGAGACGGCGGCCTCCGGAGCGCCCGGTACGGCCGCACCGGGCATGCCCGATCAGATCCAGGTCCTGAGTGGTGCCGACGCCGGACCGATCGTCAACGCGCTGCTCTCCAACCAGTCGATCGGCGGCGTGGAAGGCATTCAAGCGCTGCGCCGCGACGGGGACGGCCCCGCGGAGCGTCTGGCGAAGCTCGACGATTTGAAGGCCAAGGGGTTGGTCAGCGACGCCGAGTACGGAGCGCAACGCCAGAGGATCATCGACGCCATCTAAGGCGAATATCGGTTTGCGCGCCGTCGCGTGCCGGCTCGGCGACGAGTCGGTGGTGACGGCACGGCCGTTACGCTCCCCGAGATGCGAACTCGTCGTGGCCTCGGGATCCTCGTCACTGCCGCCGCGCTCACTGGACTTGTCGGCTCGACGGCCGCCCCCGCGAGCGCGGCAACAACGCCGAGCGCGAAGGCGGCGGACGCGACGCTGGACACCGCGCTCAACCAGTTCGTCGCCTCGTCGGGTGGCGCGCCGGGGATCGCCGTCGTCGTCGGACGCGGCGCCACGCCGCAGCTCCACACGGCGGGGACCGCCATCCTGGCGCAGGCCAGCTCACCCACGCCGACCGACCAGATGCGCTTGGCAAGCGTCGCGAAGGCGTTCAGCGGCGCGGTCGCCCTCTCCCTGGTCAAGGACCAGGTCCTGTCCCTGACCGACACGGTCGGCCGGTGGCTCCCGAGCCTGCCCCAGGCCTGGCAGCAGGTCACGCTCTCGCAGCTGTTGAACCACACCGGCGGTGTCCCCGACTTCAGCAAAGCCACGTCGTTCCAACAGGCGCTCCCGTCCGTCCTGCTCACGCCACCACCGCCGAGTGCCCTGCTCACCTACGTCGCCGACCAGCCGCTCGACTTCAAGCCCGGATCCCGGTACCAGTACTCGAACTCCGACAACATCATCATCGGCCTCATGGCCCAAGCGGCCACCGGCCACTCGTACGAGGCGCTGGTGCAGGAACGGGTCAGCCAGCCCTTCGGACTCGTCGCGACCAGCCTGCCCCGAGACGCGGCGATCCCGAGCCCCTTCATCCACGGGTACCAGCTCCAACCCGGTCAACCGCCCGAGGATGTGAGCGAGCTCGTCGCGGCCGGATGGAGCTGGGCCTCCGGTGGGATCATCTCGACCCCCGCCGACGCCAACCGCTTCATCCGCGCGTACGTGCGCGGTGCCGAGACCACCCGCGCCGCCCGGTCCGCCCAGTTCCGGTTCATCGACCGTGGGACGTCCGAACCGCCCGGGCCGGGAACCAACGCCGCCGGACTGGCCATCTTCCGGTACACGACACCGTGCGGGACGGTCTACGGCCATACGGGCAACACGCCGGGGTACACCCAGTTCATCGCGGCGACCCGCGACGGGTCCCGGTCCGTGACCGTGAGCGCGAACACCCAGCTGACCCCGAAGGGAGCCGCGGCTCCGTTCGCCGCCCTGCGCAAGATCGACGGGCTCGCGGTCTGCGCGGCGCTTGCCGGGGCGCGCTGAGGTCGCCATGCGCGCCTGGCGGGTCCACGAGTTCGGCGAGCCCGCGGACGTCTTCGTCCGCGAGGAGGTCGACGAGCCGACCCCGTCCGTGCTCGCCGGGATGGGGATGAGCCTGGGCGGCTGGGTCCCGATCGACGAGGCGCCGTACCCCGTCACGCCGGAGTGGGTCATCGTCGACATGCACGCCGCGGCCCTGGCGCTCCCCGACGTGACCATGGCCCGCGGGACCTACCCGGTCCCGGTGCCCCGCCCCTACATCTCGGGCCAAGAGGGCGTAGGCACCGTGCGGGACGCCTCGACCGGGCTCACCCACCTCGTCGGCACCCGGGTCGTCGGCGTGTTCATCCAGCCGTGGGGGAGCCTCGCCGACGTGGCCGTGGCGATCGCGCCCAGCGTCATGCCGGCACCCGACTCCCTCGACGATACCGACGCTGCGGCGTTCATCATCCCGGCGCACACCGCGTTCCATGCCGTGATCCGCCGCGGCCGCGTCGCGGACGGCGAGACCGTCCTCGTCACCGGCGCCGCCGGGGGACTGGGGTCCGCGTGCGTCCAGCTCGCCGCGGCGCGCGGGGCACGGGTCATCGCGCTGGTCGGGGACGAGCGCAAGGCGCAGCACTGCCGGGCCCTCGGCGCCGAGCTCACCGTCGTCCACGCGACCGGCGACGTCGTCGAGCTCATCCGGGGGCTGGTCGGTGACCGCGGGCTCGACGCGATCGTCGACCCCGTCCAGGGGCCGATGGCCGGGCGGCTCCGCCAGCTCCTCGCCCCCGACGGCCGGCACATCCTCTGCGGCCACGCCGGCGGCCTCGAGCCGATCGACCCCCACTTCTACGTCGCCAACGTCACCCTCGTCGGCGCCACGCTCGGCGGCTACCCGCCGCCCGTCATGGCAGCGATGTTCGCCGAAGCCTCCGCGGCGTTGAGCACCATGCTCGACGCGGGCACGTTCCGGCCGCCCACCACGCAGATCATCGGGTTCGACGAGGTACCCGAGACCCTCACCGCGATGGCGGCACGCCGCACCATCGGCCGACCCGTGGTCCGCCTCACCTAGCCGCGACTCGCGATCTCCGAAACCGCGAGTCATTGCTCGCGTTCGGGCTACTCGGCTGCGGCGGTCTCGGTTCGGGCAGGCGCGTCGTCTCCCACCTTCGGTCCCGCGCGGGGCTAGAGGCACGAGTAGAGGGCGTCCACGAGGCGGCGGTTCCGTGGGCTCTGCCAGCGTGGGCGCACTGCGTTCATCACGTAGCCGAAGCCGACGCCGGCGATGGGGTCGGCGAAGCCGAGCGATCCGCCGGTGCCGAAATGGCCGAACGATCCCGTGTTCGGACCGAACGGCCGCTCGGGGCGGGTGGGTTGGAAGCCGAGGCCGAAGGAGACGGTGCGATCGAGCACCGGGCACCACCCCTCCGATTGCACCGACGTGGCCTCGGCCAAGACGTCCCGGTCGAGGACGCGGACGTCATCGATCGTGCCCCCGTGCGCCAGGGCGGCGTAGACGCGCGCGACACCGCGTGCGGTGGCGTGCAGGTTGGTGGAGGGAACCTGCGTCGCCCGCCATTCCGACGTGTTCACGATGCCCATGCCCGAGTAGCCGGGTGGGTTGAAATAGCCGAGCAGCACCATCTCCTGCTCGTCCGACAGGGTCCGCGCATCGAGCGAGGCCGCCTCGGCATCGTCGGCGGCCTCCCAGACCACGGTCGCGCAGCGGCGCTGGGCGGCGGCATCCACACCCCACGCCAGGTCGGCGTCCAGCGGTCCGGCGATCTCCTCGCGGAGCCAGGTTCCGGGGAGCCGCCCATCGACACGTCGCGACAGCTCACCCACGAGGTGGCCATAGGTGTTCGTGTGGTACACGTGCTTCGTTCCGGGCGTCCACCACGGTTCGGTGGCGGCGAGTGCCTCGCACATGCGGGCCCAGGTCCAGAGGTCGTCGTTGGTGAGCCGGGGGCGGATGGCTGGCACCCCGGCTCGGTGGCAGAGGGCGTGGCGTACCGTCGCGCCCCACTGTCCGGCGATCAGCTCGGGCCAATAGGTCGACGCGACCGTGTCGAGGTTGACGTCACCGCGGGCCACGCACTGCAGGAGCATCAGGGCGACGAGCGGCTTACCCACCGAGTAGGCGTTGATGATGGTGTCCCGCGCCCACGGGCGGGTGCGGGTGTCGTCGGTCCAGCCGCCCCACAGGTCGACGACGACGCTGTCCCCGACGGAGATCGTGCAGGCTGCGCCGACCTCGCCGTCGTCGAAGTTCTCGGCGAACGCCGCACGGACTGCTCCAAACGCGTCGTCGCACCTTCCGCCGATCGGGACCACGCTCGGACGCTATCGATCCTGTCGACACCGGGCTCCGAGGCATGTGTCACAACTCACGCCAGGACTGCCGATTGCTCGTGTCCCTGCCGGTCAAACCCACGTCGAGGGTCAGGGTGACTCGCCCCGAACCTGCGAGTCGTGCTGATCCTTCCGGGCGCGAGGGCTGGTCGTCGGCGCAGCGTGGGACCGCCGCCCGGGACGGCTACGCGGCGACGGGTTGGCCACTCAAGGTCTTGTACGCGTACGCGACGGCCATCGCGGTGATGCCTTCCGTGAAGAGGACACCGACGCAGCAGGCCATGAGCCCGAGGATGTTGATCCCGAACAGCAGGAGGCCCAGACCGAAGAGCTGCCAGCGGTGACCGCGGGTGATCTCGGCGGACCGGCGCATCGCCTCCGTCGCACCGATGTCGGGGTTCTGGACGATGACGAACCCGTAGAAGTGCCACATGATGAGCAGGATGATCCCGGGAATGATCAGAAGGATCAGCCCGATGAGGACACCGATCGTGACGAGGATCGACGCCACGATGTACGCCGCGAGTCCTTCCGACCGGAAGAGCATCGACACATCGGGCTTCTGGCCTTCCGTGACCGCGAGCGTGGCGCGGATCAGACCCATGGCCAGCACCGCGCCGATGACCAGGCTGATGATCTGGGCCAGGATGAACCCGACCCCGATGCCGTACCTCGTGTTCCCCGACGTGTAGTGGACGCGCGGGAAGGCGTTCCCGATCGCGGACAGGATGCCGCCCGCCACCGCGTTGATCACGATGATCAGCACGGTGATCGCGAGCAGGATGCCGACGTTCTGCCAGTACTTGCTCCACCCGTAGGAGATCGCGTCCCCAATCCCGAAGGGTCGCTGCTCGAGCGTCGCCGGGGGCGGCATCCCGGGCGGGGGAGGAGGCGGCGTCGTCCCGGGGGGTGGCGGCGGGGGCGGCATCTGCGACATGCAAACTCCTCCGGATGAGCGCGACGTCGACCGTCGGCGAGAGCGAGAGCCTTGCCGACGACGAACGATCAAGCAAGCACCAACCGCGGCTCGTTCCCGGACATACTGCGGGACCCGGCCAGGTGCTCACCGGTGGCCCCCCCTACCGAGCGCCTGCGGGGAGACTACGGGGACACTCGAGCCAGGACGGTCGGCGAAGGAGGAGGAGCGATGGACACGAACCGGGCGACACCGTCGTGGTCGGAACGGCTCCAAGACGAGCTGCCCATGTTGGTCGGCCCGATCCTGATGGTGCTCGCCGACGTGATCTGGCTCGTGGTGCACGGCACACCGCTTGCCCACCAGGCGCTCCGTAACGCGCTGGTCTTCGCGGTCGGCGTCGGGGGCCTGATCGCCGCGATCGGCCACACCGTCCTGCGAGACCAGGTCGCGGAGTCGATCGGGTGGGCGAAGGGGAGTCCATTCCAGCTCGAGGTCGGCTTCGCCAACCTCGCGATCGGAATCGTCGGCATCATGAGCGCCTGGTATCAGGACCGCTTCTGGCTCGCGGTGATCGTGGTCGTCTCGGTGTTCCTGGTGTGCGACGCCGGCGGCCACATCGCCGACATGGTGCGACGTCGGAACTTCGCACCCAGCAACGCGGGCTTCGTGTTCTGGTGGGACCTCGCCCTCCCAGCACTCCTCATCACGTTGTACGCCATCCAGTGAGAGCCGCGCGTCCTGCCCGTCGAGCGCGTCCGGTCGGTGCCATAAGATCGAACGACTCGAGGGGGGATGGTCCGTGACTCAAGCAACGGACAGCGGCACCCGCGTCGGTGGCACGGCCCGGTGGAGTCCCCGCGTCACCCCGCCGATCGGAGCGGCCCTCACGTCCCAGCAAGCGCTGGCGTGCGCGTTCCGGATCCTGGCCCGCGCCGGGTTCAGCGAGAACCTTGCCGGTCACATCACCTGGGCGGAACCGCCGAGCGACAACCTCTGGGTGAACCCCTGGGGGAAATGGTGGAGCGAGGTCCAAGCCTCCGACGTCTGCCTCGTCAGCCCGGACGCCGACGTCCTCTCGGGACCGTGGGACGTCACACCCGCGATCCACCTCCACACCGAGCTGCACCGCCGCCGGGCCGACGCGCGCGTGGTCGTGCACAACCATCCGTACTGGGCCACCCTCCTCGCCAGCATCGGTGAGCTGCCCCGGATCATCCACCAGACGGCCTGCATGTACGACGGCGACCTCGTCTTCATCGACGAGTACGACGGCGAGATCGACGACCCGGACCTGGGCCAGGTCCTCGCCGAACGGATCGGCGACGCGTCCGTCGCGCTGCTCGCGAACCACGGTGTCATCGTCACCGGCCCGACGCTCGAGCATGCGATCTACCGGGCGGCGAGCCTCGACCGGCAGTGCCGGCTGACGTACGACGCGCTCCTCATCCGCCCGGACGTGGCCGAGATCCCGGCCGCCGTCCGACCGGCGATGAAGGCATCGCTCCTGGAGCGTGCCGCGGACGTGTTCTGGGCGGGATCGGTTCGTCAGGTCCTTCGTGACGAGCCGGACGTCCTCGAGTGAGGCTCGTGCTCACCGACCGGGCCGGGGCCTGACATGGCGGACATCGACGCGCTGGTCACGAACGCCAACTTCACGACCGCGCAGGCCGGCAAGGTCACCTTCCTCCCCGAACCGGACCGCCGGGCCCGGCGATTCACCGTCATCTCCGTCGACGACCACGTCGTCGAGCCCCCCGACACGTTCGACGGACGCGTCGAGCGCCGCTTCGCCGACCGTGCCCCGCGCATCGTGGACAAGGACGGCGCCCAGTACTGGGTCTTCGACGGTGCCGAGTTCCCCAACGTGGGCTTCAACGCGGTGGTCGGCCGCCCGGTCGACGAGTACAGCTTCGAACCGGCCCGCTTCGAGCACATGCGGCGCGGCGCGTGGGACATCGACGCCCGCATCGCCGACATGGACATCAACGGCATCTACGCCTCGCTGAACTTCCCGTCCTTCCTGCCCGGCTTCGCCGGGCAACGGCTCCAGACCACGACGAAGGACCCGGACCTGGCCCTCGCGGTCGTCCGGGCCTGGAACGACTGGCACCTCGAGGCGTGGGCCGGGCCGTACCCCGACCGGATCATCCCGTGCCAGATCCCGTACTTCCTCGACCCCGACGTCGGGGCCGAGGAAATCCGACGCAACGCAGCACGCGGCTTCAAGGCGGTCAGCTTCACCGAGGCGCCGGCGCAGCTCGGCTTGCCGTCCCTGCACACGACGCACTGGGACCCGATCATGGCTGCCTGCGCCGAGACCGGCACCGTCGTCAACCTCCACATCGGCTCGTCCGGCACCTCCCCGGGGACGTCCGCCGACGCCCCGTCCGACGTCGTCGGCGTGCTCTTCTTCGCCTACGCGATGTTCGCGGCGGTCGACTGGCTCTACTCCAAGCTCCCCGTCCGCTATCCCGACCTCAAGATCTGCCTGTCCGAAGGCGGGATCGGCTGGGTCGCGGGCCTCATGGACCGCCTCGACCACATGCTCATGTATCACGAGATGTACGGGACCTGGGCCGGGATCGACCTCACCCCGGCGGAGGTCCTTCGCCGCAACTTCTACTACTGCGCCGTCGAGGATCCATCGGCGTTCGCGCTCCGCGACCGGATCGGCACCGACCACATCCTCGTCGAGCAGGACTACCCGCACTGCGACTCGACGTGGCCCAACACCCAAGCCGTCCTCGCGGAGGAGCTGGCCGGCCTCCCCCCGGCTGACGTCCGGGCGATCACCTGGGAGAACGCCTCGCGCCTCTACCACCATCCTGTCCCTGAGGCGGTTCAGGCCGACCCCAACGCCTTCTGAGGGTCATCGTGGGCTCGCGGGTCGCCGTGCTCGACGACTACCAGGGCGCGGCGCTCGAGTTCGGCGACTGGGCCGAGCTGCCTGCCGACACTGAGATCGTCCCGTTCCGCGAGCACATCGACGACGACGAGGAGCTCGCGGTTCGGCTCGTCGGCTTCGACGTCGTCGTCGCCATGCGCGAACGAACCCCGTTCACCCGGGCGCGACTCGAGCGCCTCCGAGACCTCCGGCTGCTCGTCACCACGGGCATGTTCAACGCGGTGATCGACATGGACGCGGCGCGTGACCTCGGAATCATCGTCGCGGGGACGAGCGGCGTCCTCACCCCCACCGCGGAGCTCACCTGGGGGCTGCTCGTGGCCCTCGCACGCCACATCCCCGAAGAGGATCGCAGCATCCGCGACGGGGGATGGCAGACCAGCGTCGGTATCGACCTGGCCGGGTCGACCCTCGGCCTCGTCGGGCTCGGCAACCTCGGGGCCCTCGTCGCGGCAGTCGGGCTGGCCTTCGGGATGAAGGTCATCGCCTGGAGCCAGAACCTGACCGATGAGCGCGCCGCTGCGGTCGGCGTTCGCAGCGTCGAGCACGACGAGCTCTTCGAGACCGCCGACTTCGTGAGCGTCCATCTCGTCCTGAGCGACCGGAGTCGCGGCCTCATCGACGCCCGGGCGCTGGCCCTCATGAAGCCGGCGGCGTACCTCGTGAACACGTCCCGCGGACCCATCGTCGACGAGCCTGCCCTCGTCGACGCCCTCGAGCGCGGTGCACTTGCCGGCGCCGCCCTCGACGTCTTCGACCAGGAACCCCTCCCTCCCGATCACCCCTTCCGGCGGCTCCCCAACGTGATCGTCACGCCGCACATCGGCTACGTGACCCGCCGGTGCTACCGCGTCTTCTACCGAGACATCGTCGACGACATCGCCGCCTATCTCCGGGGCGAACCGATCCGGGTCGTGAACCCCCCGAAACCCGGTTGAGCGATCGGGGACTCACGTGCCGAGGACCTTCTTCTTCTGGGTCTGGGACTCCTCGTCGGTGAGCGCACCGCGGTCCCGGAGGTCGGCCAGCTTGGCGATCTCGTCGGCGGGGTCACGCTCGGCAGGCGCCGCGGTCGCGGCCCGTTGCTGCAGTCGCTGCTGGAAGGCCGCCGGGTCGGTGATCCGGTCCTGGAGGAGCTCCTCGGCGGAGCCGCCACCCGACTGCTCGAACGCGGCCCGGGACGCGGGCGACATGGTCCCCGCCACCCTGGCGGCCAGGCCGGCGGTGCTGGGATCGACGACCACTTTGCTGTGATCGTTCGGGTCGTACAGCACCCCCACCGCGGAGCCGACCGTCGGGCCGCCGCTCATCTCCGGGTACGTCTCCTTGAGGACCACCTCGAACGGTGCTTCGCCGTCCGGAGCGACCTGGAGGGTGAGCGAGTTGATGTGGGCCCCCGCGCGGTTCACAGACCGCAAAGGTGGACCGGAACGCTGGACGACTCAGGGCTCCTGCGGCTCTCGTTCTTTCCGCTCTGACGCAGCCGCACGGGTCGACCCGTCGGCGGGCGTGCTACGCGGCGTCGGATCGTCCGGAGGACGCGAACGCCACCTTCGCATCCTCGCGGCGGTAGAGCTCGACAACCGAGCGCTGCCGTTCCCCGCGCCGGACCAGCTCCTGCAGGTCGATGCCACCCGGATTCGTGCCCAGCGAGTCCGCGAGCGCGCTCCACAGTGCGACCTTCCCCGCGATCCCCAAGCCGAGCGCCTCCAACTCCAAGAACCGCGACAGCGCTGGGTCGCGCGTCATGAGCGGCGAGAGCTTCACCAACGCAAGCTTCTGGGCGAGCCAACCGGCGCCCGCTTTGACGCCGCTGCGCTGAGCGCCGAGGCGTCGCTGGAGGTCGATCAGCGTTCGACGGTCGGCCGCGATCTCCTCGACGATCTCACCCATGGGAATCTCCGCCGGGGTGCCGGCATGTGTCCGGGCCGTGCGCCGCGCCAGCATCAGCCCGGCCGTCGCACCAGCGAGGTGGTCATTCAGGTATGTGGACAATGCCCGATTCGCTGTCATTGACTCCTCCTCCGACCGGTCCGACCGTTCACCCTCCTTCCTTCCCCGTGGGGCCGCCGGTTACGCCCCGGGCCCCTTTCCCGTCTCGAGGGAGCTCGCAGCGGCATCCGGCCCGTAAGGTCGCCTGGGGTTCGTCGGCGTCGGCTGGCGGAACCGGCCCGAGCGCGAATGAGGCCGAATGAGGAGCAGACCGTGGAGCGCCGTGACGTCAACCCCTGGGAATGGTCAACGCACGAAGCGGTCGGGTTCTCCCAGGCCGTCGAGGTGCGATCCGCCGACCGGGTCCTGTATTGCGCCGGCCAGACCGCGATCGGCAGTGACGGCAGCCCACCGAGCGACACCGGGATGGGGCCCCAGCTGCGACAAGCGTTCAACAACCTGTCGGCACTGCTCGAATCCGCCGGTATGGCCGTGTCCGACATCGTCCGGCTCACCATCTACACGACCGACGTGGAGGAGTTCTTCACGGTCTACCCAACGATCCGAGCGGACATCATGGGCACCAACATGCCGGCCATGACGCTGCTCCAGATCACCCGTCTGGCCTTCCCCGAGCTCAAGGTCGAGATCGAGGCGACTGCCGCGCGCTGAGCGGCGACTCGATCCCCTCGACGCGGGTCCCTCCGATTCGGATGAGCGAGGTGGACCGGGCAAACCTGGGGGGCGCGCTCGGGATGGCCGTCTCGAGCGGGGTCGGGAGTCGGTGCCACCCCCGGGGACGGCTGACGAGACGGTGACGGCGACACCGACGATCGGGGACAGTGGCGGCTTTCGCGATCCCATCGGGCTGGGCTGCCGGGTCCCCCCGATCGTGATCTCGCCCTGGAGCCGAGGCGGGTGGGTCGATTCCCACGCGTTCGACCACACGTCGATGCTCAGGTTCCTCGAGGCCCGCTTCGCCGTGAAAGCACCGAACATCTCGACGTGGCGGAGACAAGCGGTCGGTGACCTGACGTCAACCCTCGGGGTTCACCCGACCCAACACCAGCCGACCCTCGTTGCCCGCCACCTCCATGGCCTTTGCCGCGGGCTGCCCCACCCCGGAGAACCTCGGGCCGTTCTTCGGCCCCGCGGAGCCGATCAGTGTTCCGCAACCCAGCACCTGCCCAAACAGGAGCCCGGGTGGGCGCGCCGACGGCGCGCCTAGCGCCGACACGCACGGCCGCGCGACTCGCGATCTCAGAGAACGCGAGTCAGCCACGAGCCTTGGTGGTCGCCGAACCGGGGCCTATACCTTGCGGCCCAAGAAGGCGGCCAGCTGGTCGGCGGTGCACGCACCGTCCGGGGCGGTCTGCTCCGGACCGAACGGATTGCCCTCCGGAGTGCGAAACGAAGGCTGGATCGCCATCCGCGCCGCACCGAGCAGCTGCGCCGCAAGTCCCGGGTCCAGGTCCGTGCTCTGACCGGTCGCCTTCGCGAGGTCCCACCCGTGCGTGAACGTGTCGGTGGCGGAAATGCCGACGAACGCCGAGCCAGGCACCTGTCCGAACGGCAATGTCAGCATCTTCTCCATCACGCCGTCAGCCTGGAAGGCCGCGACGCAACGCCGTGAACCCTCGTCGAACGCAGCGACGAAGTCACCCGACGAGAAGTCGGTTTCACCGGACGGCGGCGGCTCACCCTTTGCGCCGGCCTCGAAGAACGACTGGGCTCCCACGATGTGGTTGATGAGGTCGCTCACCTTCCACTGTGCGCACGGCGTCGGGTCCCCGAGTTGCTCCTTCGACACCCCGGTCAGGACCGTACGGGTGGATGAAATCGCCTGCTCGAGGGCCTCGGTTGCCATCTACATCTCCCAAGTCGTCCAATGGTTGGGCGCACCATAGGGCGAGGCTCTGCGCCTGGTAAGGCTGCGGGGGCTGCGAGACCGGCCCGCCGTCCGTTTTGCCAAGCTCCTGAAGGCCGCATTGGCGGCTCTCGCGCCCCGATCCGACCGGGAGTGGACCCAACCATCTCTCCTGTCCGGCCGGGTTAGAAGATGGGCTTTCCTGGGGATAGTTCGGACGGAACAGCGTTTTCGGACATCGGACCCAGGGGGGTACTCCGTGACCATTCGTGACTTCTCATCCCAGGCGGGGGGCGGGCGATGACCGTCGCTGAGCAGCCGGAGGTCCGGCGACGCCCTGCCTTCGCCTTCGGTCCTGGACATCTGCTCGCGATCGCGGGTGGCATCGCAGTGATCGTGTCCATCTTCCTGAACTGGGAGGACCTGACGGTCGCTGGGCATCACTCGACGGCCAAGGCGAGGGATGTCCCGGTCAAGTTCCTGTTCGACTACACGACCAGGTCCAAGGACCCGAGTTTCGTCCTTCTCCTCGCGATCATCGCCGCGGTGATCCTCGTCGGTGTCCTCTTGGGAGGGCGGCTTGTCGGCGGCCGCTTCCTCGTCCTGATCGGCGCCCTTCTCGCCATCGCCGTCGCGGTCGTTTTCAGCTTCCAAGTCCATCAGGCGCTCAACGCCCTGCACGTCGCGAAAGCGATCAGCGTTACGGACTTCGTCGGCCCCGCGCCGTATGTCGCCTTCGCCGGTGGGGTGCTTGCGCTGATTGGGTCCTTCATTCGGACGCCGGTCGATAGGGCCGCCGTCTGATCGCCCGATCCTCCGTGGGCTCGAGGTGTCTCGCCTCGGGCCCACGGATGATCATTTCCGGACCGTCAGTTCGATCGCTGCAGGCCAACGTCGTTCCCACCCCTGGACGCGCGTGGGAGACGGACGCGAGCCCCTCTCACGGCGACAGCGATGTGTTCCCCTAGTGCGAAATACCTGATCCAATTTTGTTTCGGAGAACCGTCTGTCGGGTATCTGCAGATTGCGTCAGGTTTTCCCCGGCGCTGCATTAGCGGATGTTCAAGGAGTCTCGATGCGTGACTTTCTGATCGCAGTTGTGATCACAGTGCTCGCCGTGATCTTGGGGTTGACGGTGCACCCCGTGTTGTTCTTCCTTATCGCGTTCGCGGTCTTGTACCTCGTGATGCGTAGTCGAGGACGTACTAGCCACGCCCTTTGACCGGCGAGAGACCCAGACGGAACACGTTGAACCCGCGGGCCCTTCCGGGTCCGCGGGTTCCTCGCGCACCGACGCTCGTCGGGCCGGACCCTCTGGGCTACTTCTTCTTCTTCTTGCCGAAGTCCCCAACGAGCTGTTTGGCGACAGTGGTGGCCGCGTTGATGTTGGCCGTTGACTGGTCCGTCGCGGCCTGGCCGCTGAAGTCGCCAACGGCGAGCGCAAGATCGACGTTGAAGCCATTCGATCCCTTGCGCACCGAGACCCCGAACGGGTCTTCCCCCTGGGCTTGATCGCCGACGCCCGGGATCTTCGTCGACTTGCCCGGGATCTGGACGACGGTCCACGGCCCGACGGAGACGCTCCCGAACGCGCTGCCGTCGGTCCGCGTGTACTTGCAGATCGTCTCTTTCGGGTTCGGTTTCGTCGCGGTCGGTGGGTTCACCGGCCCACCGAGCGCGGCGGCCGCGATCGCAGGTGTGAAGAGGTCACAGGCCTTGGGCAGGGCCGCGGCGGCCCGCGTCGACGGTATGCCGGCACTGACAGAAGCCCCCGCCGCGCTGGCTCCCATACCAATCCCAACCGTTGCCGTGATCGCAACCATCCAGAGCCTTCGCATGTCAACTCCCTTGAATCGAGGATCAGCTGCCCCGGGAATGATCTCTAACGCTGCGGCTCTGCCGCCTGAGTAGCCATTACTCAAAGCGTCACGGCCAGTCCGGACAGTCCGCTTCCAACGGACCTCACGGGTAGGTGGATCATGCTTGATGGCCCATCGGTTGCCGTCGCGAGTTCTCCCGCTGGCCCTCACGCTCGTCGTTCATCCACCCAGCCGATCCTCGACCCGACGAGCTGACTCGCGGCCGAGAGATCGCCAGGTCATTTCGTGGCCGTGACTCGAGCGTTGACCACTTGGTTCCTCGGCGGACGCCTGCATGCGGGCCCAAGCGACGGGGTCCACCTGGGAGACTGCAGAAATCGCGCCGGAATAGCTGCGTTACATGCGATGACCGGGCGCGGCAGGTGGCTCGAAGACGTCGCCGGAGCCGTGTCAGCCGGGCCGGACACGTGTGCCCCTCTGAAGAGGAGACGTCAGCCATGACCCTGGTCGCCACCAGTGCCGCACTTCGGCTTGGGCATCGCCAATACGATCCGACGCTCTTCGCTCCCCGCCATGCGCGATCCTGGGTCAACGACCTGCTCGATGGGTGGGGATGGGAAGGGGCCCGTGCGACCGTGGCCCTCCTCACGTCGGAGCTGGTGCGGACGCTCTCCGACAAGCATCGACAGCCATCGGCCTACAGGTTGAGCTGACCGGTGACACGGTTCGTGTCGAGGTGAGCGGCGATCCCGGCGTGATCGCGGACGCTTCGGTGGGGCGCTTGGACGCGAAGTCGCCCGCCAGCTCCTCGAAAGACTGGCACGGAACTGGGGCTCGGACCTTGATCGTCGGCGAACGACGACCTGGTTCTCGATGGGTACCGAACCCCCCGCCCCGGACGCATCCAGCTTCGAGGACCTCCTCCTCGCACTCGCCTAATCGCCGGTCCCGATCCGTCGGCCACTCCCCAGACCGTGCCAGGTCTCAGCTTCATACCCGGCTCCTTCAAAGCATGTGATTTCGGCGCGGTCGGCGTCCGGCGATGTTGACACGCGGTCTCCAGCCGCGAGCCCGCGGCGATGGCGCCTCAACCACAGGTGGCTACTGGCCCAGCAGGTCGGGTTCGGTTGACTCTTGGAGCCGACCGGAGAACGACCATGCTGGTGGCATGCGAATCGCCGTGGCCGGTGCGACGGGCTTTGTCGGGCGAGCTCTGGTCCCGGCGCTGCTCGGCGAAGGGCACGAGCCGGTCGCGCTTGCTCGCCACCCCTCGCCCATCCCAGGCGCAACGAGCCACGAGGTCGATATCGGTGACGAAGATGGGGTCCGCCTCGCGCTCAGGGGGTGTACTGCCGCCTACTACCTCGTGCACTCCCTCGAGCGGGGCGACTTCCGCTCCCGGGACCGGCAGTTGGCGGAGACATTCGGCCGGGCGGCCGCGGCGATGGGGGTCACGCGCATCATCTACGTCGGCGGACTTGGTCAGCAGCCGGAATCGGAACATCTCATCAGCCGCCAGGAGACCGGCCGGATCCTGGGCATGGCCGGCGTCCCCGTCGTCGAGCTGCGCGCAGCAGTCGTGCTCGGGACGGGCAGCATTTCCTTCGAGATGTTGCGATACCTCACGGAACGGTTACCCGTCATGGTGTGCCCTCGGTGGGTCCGCACCCGGATTCAGCCCGTCGCCCTCCCAGACATGGTCTCCTACCTCCTCGAAGCGCTCGACGTCGCACCGGGTGTCTATGAAGTCGGTGGCGCCGACGTCACGACCTACCGAGACATGATCTCGACGTTCGCGTCCGCCCGTGGGCTCCGACCACGACACATCATCAACGTGCCGTACCTCACGCCTCACCTTTCGTCCTATTGGGTCGACCTGGTCACAACGGTGGACCGGCGCGTGAGCCATGCGCTGATCCAAAGCTTGGGAACAGAAGTTGTCGTCGAGGATGCTGTCCGGACTGAGGCCGCGTTTGACGTACGGCCGATGGGCGTGCGCGCCGCTATCACTCACGCTCTCGAGGATCAGACAGCTGACGTTGAGCTGGATCTGCTTGACCGCGGCTCGGGACTCGTCGACGGGGTCTACTCAGCGCGCGTGGTCCTACCGAACAGCACGGATGAGGCGGATGCGATCGACGCTGACCTGGACCGGATCGGAGGAAGTTACGAGTGGTACGGGTTGACATTCGCCTGGCGGCTGCGACGGGCCCTCGGGTCTATCGTCGGTGAACGGTGGCGTCTTCGTCGCGCGCCCGCGATACGCGCGGGTGAACAAGTCGACTGGTGGACCGTGGTGCGCCGGCGGCAACGGGAGCTGGTTCTGCGCGGCGTGGGCTGGCTGGTCGGCGACGCATGGCTGGGTTGGCGGTGCGACGATGCGAGCCTCGTCCAGGTGGGAGCATTTCGCCCCAAGGGCATCCCTGGGCTTCTGTACTGGAAGCTGCTGCAGCCAATACATCGGCATGTCTTTGTAGCTCTCGCACGGCATCGACGCGAGAGGGTGACAAAGGACTAGCTGCCACGTGGTGAGCGTCCGGAGGAGCGCGTCCCTGGCGCCCGCGTCGCCGACGACTCTCGGACGCCGGCTCAGGAACCTGCTTCGGCGGCGGCGAAGCGCTCGGCGCCGGACGAGTACGGCGTCTTGGGGAAGTGGATACCGTCGGCGTCGCGCACGCGAATCTGTCCGGGTTGCTCGGCACCGCACCCGAGCGCGCGTGTCTCGGACGCCTGGCAGGGCAGAAGGAAGGTGAACTGCCCGGTGGCGGAGAGCACCGCCTTGCCCGCGTCGTTTACGGGCATGAGACGGTTCGCCGCGACCGTCAGCTCCGCCTGCCGCGCCCACGCCAGCGTGTCGGTCGGGGTGGGCGGCGAAATGATCATCGTGACCGGGACGCCCTGAGCCTGCCAGAAGTTGACGAGCTGGACCAGGTCGTGCTCGTACGCGCTCTGAGGGTCGCGGCCGTTCAGGCACGCGGGCGTATTCCCGATGAACTGCACCAGCACCTTGTCCGGGGTGAAGTTGGTGCGGTCGTTCTTCAGATTGCGCAGCCAGTTGCAGGGCGCACTGCCGCCGTAATACCGATTGCCCACCGTTCCGTGCTGCGAGAGGTACGGAGCTGACTGCTGGGAGAGCGAATCGCCGTACAAGAGCCAATGAACATGGGATCCGGAGCTCGGTCCACAACCACCGCCGAGGAACGCGGCAAGGATCAACCCCGTCAGGAGTGCGGTCCCTCTGCGCATCACGGTCGTGGCCTTCACCCTCGCCTTAGAGGCGGTCCCGCGTCCAGACCATCGTCCCGTTCGGAGCTCGACTCGGACCGAAGCCTATTCGACCTGTTGACGACTCTCTGGTCGCCGGCAGCAGCCGCCCGAGCCGTGCGTCGCGTGTCGGGCTCAACGAGGGTCGGGTGTAAGCGCTTGTGGCCTCCCCGTCGCTTGTCCTGTGTTGGCAGGCAGCGAGATGACAACGATGCGGGCGAGGCCGCGAGCGGAGACCGTCTTCTACTGGCGGTTCCTCCGAGCATCCGACTGGCGGTCTGGAAACCGCGAGTCGCCGGAAGCAGTGGTCGACCTGCCTTCGGACAAGGTGCGCTCCCCTGGAGGAACAGCGCATCCTCGATCCAATTCGCGACCGAGGCACGACCGTCAGCGGCGCGCATCGGCATTGCGCGATCGCGCGACCGATTGAAGGATGGCTCATGCGTCAGCGCGAAGCGGTTGAGTACCGTCACCAGATGGCCGACTGGCGACGGGCGACGCTCATCACCGCAGCCCTGACGGTCGCGGTCACCCTGGCTGGCACGCCTGCCTTCGCAACGGTCGGAGGGGCAGCCCGCCGCGCGGTCCTCCCTCACACCATCGACGTACCCAGAGGTGGTTCGATCCAGCACGCGGTCGACGAGTCCGCTCCGGGCACCTTGATTCTCATCGAGCCGGGCGTG
>DATISY010000133.1:0-3645 GCA_035468285.1 Acidimicrobiia bacterium
CTCGACGGTGCGCGCACCCCAGGAGCCCGCCTTGACGGTCGGGTCGTTGGCCATCACGCACACCGGCCGCCCGTCGATGGTGCCCCGTCCCGTGATCACGCCGTCCGCAGGGAGAGCGGGCGCGAGCGTGTTCGCGAGGAGTCCGTCTTCGATCAGGCTGCCTTCGTCGAGCAGCAGCGCGAGCCGCTCACGGACGTGGAGCTTTCCCTGGCCGGCGAGCTTGTCGCGCGCAGACTCGCGGTTGCCGAATCGGGCTCGTTCGACTTCGTCGAGCGCCCGCTGCTCGGGCGTCCGGTCGGCCATCGCGTCAGGCGTCGGCTCGGAGCCCGAGCCCGCGCGCGATGACGAGTCGCTGGATCTCGCTCGTTCCCTCGCCGATCTCGAGGATCTTCGCGTCGCGGTAGTAGCGGTTCACGTCGGTCTCCTCGAGGAACCCCGAGCCGCCGAACACCTGCGTCGCGACACGCCCGGCGTCGACCGCGGCCTCGGTCGCGTGGAGCTTGGCCATCGCCGCCGCCTGGCGGTAGGGGCGTCCGTGGTCCCGGAGCCAGGCCGCCTGGAAGGTGAGTAGGCGCGCCGCCTCCACCGCAACGGCGAGGTCGGCCAGCGGGAAGCTGACGCCTTGGAAGCGCGCGATGGGCCCACCGAAGGCGTCGCGGTCGTTGGCGTACGCGACGCAGCGTTCGAGGCAGGCTCGGGCGAGGCCCACCGCGAGGGCGGCGATGGCCACCCGGCCGCCGTCGAGGATCGTGAGGAACTGTTGGAAGCCTCGGCCGGCATCGCCCAGCAGGTTCTCACGCGGGACGCGGCACGCGTCGAACGTGAGGCCATGGGTATCGGAAGCACGCCACCCCATCTTCTTATACGGCGGCCCCACGATCAGACCAGGCGTGCCGGCAGGCACGAGGAAGGCGCTAATCCCATCGTCGGTCCGTGCCGCCACGGTGACGACGCTCGTCATCGGCGTGCCCGAGTTGGTGATGAACTCCTTGGACCCGTCGATCACCCACTCGTCGCCGTCGAGGACCGCGCGGGTCCGCAGGGATCCGGCATCCGACCCCGAGCTCGCCTCGGTGAGGGCGAAGGCGCCGAGGGCGCGGCCCGCGGCGAGGTCCGGAAGCCAGCGGCGGCGCTGGGCGTCCGAGCCGAAGGCCATGATCGGCCCGATGCCGAGACCGACGCCGGCGGACAGGGTGATGGCCATCGAGGAGTCCACCGCGGCGAGCTCTTCGATGGCGGTGCAGAAGGTCGTGAAGTCGGCCGCGGACCCGCCGAGGTCCTCGGGCACGAGCAGGCCGAACAGTCCCAGCGCTCCCATCTTGGTGACGACCTCGCACGGGAACTGTCCGCGCTGGTCCCAGTCGCGAGCGTGAGGCGCGATCTCGGCGAGTGCGAATTCGCGCACGACCGCCCGGAACACGTCCTGCTCAGGGGTGAAGTCGAAGTCCATTCAGGTCAACGTGGTCATCGGCGCCACGGGTCGTCGAGCGGAAACAGCATTCTCGCGTAGAGTAACGCCGTTTCCGATCTCAGAACGCTGGCGGTGCACCGTCGCCCCAGCGTATGGCCCCTGAGGAGAGCGCGCATGGACCTCGTCGGCGAAGACCGGTTGCTGATCGACGGCGAGCTCGTCGCCGCCGAGGCAGGCAGGACATACGACACGGTCAACCCCGCGACCGAGGAAGTTCTCGGCACCGCACCGGGTGCGAGCGTCGGTGATGCCGAGCGGTCGATTGCCGCGGCGCGCCGGGCGTTCGAGACCACTGAGTGGTCGCAGGACCCCACCTTCCGCATGAGGTGTCTCGGCCAGCTGCACGAGGCCCTCACGAAGGACCTCGAGCGGCTCCGCGCGGTCCTCGTCAACGAGGTTGGCGCGCCCGTCTCCTCGACAAGCGGACCGCAGCTCGGGGGACCGATCGATGTCGTGCGCTGGTACGCCGACCTGCTTGAAGCCTACGAGTTCGTGGAGGACCTGGGGGAGCGCGACACCTTCGCGGGGCGACACCACCGGTGGATCGAGAAGGAGGCTGCCGGCGTCGTCGGCGCTATCACCGCGTACAACTACCCCATCCAGCTCGCGCTCGCGAAGCTTGCGCCGGCGCTCGCGGCCGGGTGCACCGTCGTGCTGAAGGGCGCACCCGACGCGCCGTGGTCGACCCTGGCGCTCGGCCGACTCGTGGCCGAGTCGACGGACATCCCCGACGGCGTGGTGAACGTGCTCGCGTCCCCTGAGGCCGCAGTCGGGGCCGTGCTCACGACCCATCCCGATGTCGACGTCGTGTCGTTCACGGGCTCGACGCCGGTCGGGCGCCAAATCATGGCCGCGGCGAGCGAGACCGTGAAGCGTGTGTTCCTGGAGCTCGGCGGGAAGTCAGCCTTGGTGCTGCTCGATGACGGTGACCCCGCGATGGCCGCGCTGATGGCCAGCTACGCCACGGTCTCACACTCGGGTCAGGGGTGCGCGATCACCTCGCGCCTGGTGGTGCCGCGGGCGCGCTTCGACGAGGTGGTCGACGCGGCCCGTGCAATGCTGGCCGACGTCGCGTACGGCGATCCGCAGGATCCCGCGACGATGATGGGCCCACTGATCAACGCGCGCCAGCGCGACAAGGTGGCGGGGTACGTCGATCGCGCGGTCGCGGACGGCGCGGACGCCGTCATTGGCGGCCGGGCGCCCGAGCACCTGCGGCGCGGTTTCTTCTATGAGCCGACGTTGCTCGTCGGCGCGGGTGAGGACTCCGCAGTCGCCCAGGACGAGCTCTTCGGTCCGGTGCTGGTCGTGCTGCCGCACGACGGTGACGACGACGCGGTGAGGATCGCCAACCGGTCGATCTATGGCCTCTCGGGATCCGTGATGAGCGCTGACCGCGATCGCGCCCTCGCCGTCGCTCGACGCATTCGTGCCGGGACCATCAGCGTGAACGGGGGTCTCTGGTACGGACCCGACGCACCGTTCGGTGGGTACAAGCAATCCGGCATGGGTCGCGAGATGGGTGAGGCGGGCCTCGACGAGTTCCTCGAGCGCAAGACGCTCGCGGAACCCGCGGCGCCGTGACCGATCAGCGGCCGCGCGTCATCCAGTCGGGTGCAACAACCGGACGGATGGCGCCAGTTCAACTGACCGGTCAGTACACGATGGCTCGGTGACTCCGGGGGATGAGAACCCGCTTTTCGCCAGCGTGGCGGCCGGTATTCGGGCCCGAGCGGGCCGACCTTGACATGGCCTTCGCGCGCGCCGAGAATGCCCTTCTCAACTGCGGAGACCGTGCTCCCACGAGGGCGGGGCGGTCGTGACAACGGGGGAGTCATGGCACAAAGCGTGCGGCGCCGCGGCATGGCGGCATCGGTATCCGTGGTGCCGGCCAAATCATGGCGGGCGATGCCGAGGGCTCGGGGGCGGTGGAGCCACCGGGTGGGCCGCTGGCTGGCAGCGACGATCGCCGCGTTGCTGACGGTTTCGCTGCTTGGGGTCTCACAGGCGGGCGCGCAACAGAACCCGCCCGTCACCCAGCCCGGCGTGACCAGTTCGCAAATTCGGGTCGGAGGCGTCGCGACCGTGACAGGCGACCCGACCGGTCAGGGCCAAAAGACCGCGGCGGCCTTCGACGGGGTGAACGCGTACTTCAACTACATCAACACGACCCA
>DATISY010000134.1:0-12436 GCA_035468285.1 Acidimicrobiia bacterium
CGGCCGGGTAGATGGTGCCGACCACGATCGACACGAATCCCCAGAGCCCGACCGCGATGACGGGCAGGACCCAGCCGCGGCGGAAGATGTTCCACAGGAACAGCCCGGCGGCGACGACCGAGATGAAGATGAGGAGGTTGAACGCTGGGAGCTGGGCCTTGACGTCGGTGTACGTCGCGCCGTCGACGACGCCGCGCCCCGAGAGCGTGAGCCCGAACCGGGAGAAGTAGTACTGGGCTGTCTTGACTAGGGCCATCACGGCGACGATCACCGAGAGGTGCGCCTTGACTTGAGGGGTGACGCGCTGGAGCGGGCTCTGGAACCGGATCCCCCCGTTGAGGTAGTGGGCCACCGCGGTGACGAGCAGCACGATGACCAGCCCGGCGAAGAGCCAGTCCAGGATGAACTGGATGAACGGGAGCTGGAAGACGTAGAAGCCGACGTCTTTGTGGAACTGCGGGTCCTTGACGCCGAAGTCGACCCGGTGGGTGAACAGGATCCAGTTGCGCCATTGCGACGAGACGCCGATGCCGGCGATCAGCGCGAAGAAGACCGCCACTCCGACGCGGATCCGTCCCTGGTATCGGCCGGCGACCTGCCGGTACCGGTTCACGAGCTCGTCTTCGGGACTGGCCGGGCCCATAGGGCGGATCTTGGGGGCGATCCGGTCGGCGATGAGGAGGCTCGCGAGGAGGATCACGAAGAACAGGGCGGTGAACACGACCGCGGGGACGACCTTGGCCCCGAGGAGGGCGCGCCACGTCCCACCCTGGCCCAGCGACTCGAACCACAAGAAGTCGGTATAGAAGCCGGCGAGGCCCCGCAGGCTGAGCAGCAGGATCACGAGCACCACGACGAGGGCGATGATCGTGGAGCGCAGGCGGAACGATCGCCGTTCCCCCATGGTTGGGACCCGCATTGGGCGGCAGCCTAGACGTGACGCCCCGTGTCACGAACCTCGCTCGGCACGATGAGGCAACGACATCCGGGGTGCGCCGGCGGGTACGGCTGGCCGGTCGGGAACGGCTGGCCTTTGACCGTCGGCTCGAGCGCGTTGTCGTCGGCGTCGGGGCACTGGCCGACCTCGGCCGGAACCCAGCGCAGCAAGGCACCGGACGGGGTGGCGTCGAACGCGCCGCGTGCGTAGGCGGCCGCGAGGAGATCGCCGAGGAGCCCGTCGAGGTCCCGGGCCCGCCATTCTCGGTACCGCGCGCTGATCGCGGGTCCGAGCGCGGCGTGGAGCTCGCTGGTGGACTCGTAGGGCCCGTCGGCCACCACGGCGTCCATCGTCGTCATCAAACGCTCGCGGAGGGGGCTGATCAGTCCGGCGGCGAGCTCCGCGACGAGCCGCTTCGGTGCGCTCGTCGGTCGGCGCCGCCGGCCGGTCATGGCCCGACCGACGGTGTACGCCTCGTCGATGGTGGGTGCGAGCACCGCCGACCACGCGGCGTGCTGATTCTCGGGGTCGGGGAGGAGCCGGGCCGCGTCGACGCGGCCCCGCACGCGGCGCACCGCGTCGAGGAGCTCGTTGTGCTCGTCCTGGAGGAGTCGCTTCGCGCCCCGGAGCAGTCCCGACGTGAGGGGAGCGAGCATCTCGTCGCGTTGGCGGCGCGTCGCGTCGTCCGGATCGGGGGCCGACTCGGTTGTCGACGCGACGTCGGGTTCGTCGTCCGTGAGGATGGGCTCTGACGGCGCCTGGGAGGGCTCGACGGTTGGGAGCGGGGCGGGAGGGGCTGTGGGCTCGGGTCGGAGGGGTGCTCGAGCGGTCGCCGGTGGGGTCTCGGGGCGGGCCTCCCGGAGGCGGGCGAAGATGCGGTCCGCTTGGGGTGACGATTCGCGGGGCCCCGGCGTCGGCCCGTCCTCGGGTGCGGGAGCCAGGTCGGGTCGCTCGAGCCCGGCGGCGAGATCGTCGAGGGCGTGACGGACGCGGTCGAGCTCGTCGAGGAGGGCCCGGCGGCGCCGCTCGAGGTCGTCGAGCATCCGCTGGCGGACGGCGCGCGCCTCGTTGACCATCGCGCGCCCTTTCGCCGCGGCGGCGGCTTCGGCGTCGCGCAGGATCGCGGTCGCGCGCTCGTCGGCAGTCGGTTCGGGTTCCTCGCCGCCGGGCGGCGTGGCCGCTTCCGTCGGGCCTGCCGGGTCGGCGTCGTCGGTCGCCATACGACCGATGCTAGGGGCCAGTCGTCGTGGTCGACGGTGACGCCGGGATCGGTGCCCCACCGAGCTGGTGCAGCGCCGTCAGCGCGTCGTTGATGGTCCGGACGGAGAAGACGCGCAGGTGGCCAGCGTGGGCGTGGGCGTCTTTGGCCTCGTCGATGGGGACGATGAGCGCGGTGGCACCGTTCCGTTCCGCGGTGATGGCTTTCTGGGCGACGCCGCCGACCGGCCCGATGGTCCCATCGGGTTCGATGGTGCCGGTGACCGCGACGCGGTGACCGCCGGTGAGGTCGCCGGGCGTGAGGTTGTCGATGACCGCGAGGGTGAACGCCAGACCCGCGGAAGGGCCGCTGACACGTTGGGTGTCGATGGTGATCGAGAACGGGAACTTCCATGACCCGAGGGTCTGGGTCAGGATCCCGAGGTACGCGGCTTTGCCGTTGTGCCCGGCTCGAACGCCGACGGTGAGGGTGGTCCCACCGCGCCGGACGGTGAGGTGCACGGTGTCGCCGGGGTGGTGGGCGAGCACGAGCGGGCGGACGTCGGCAGCCTGACTGACCGGGTGACCGTCGACCGCGGTCACGAGGTCACCGAGCTGGAGGTGGTGGTCGGACGGGCCACCGCAGGCGACGTCGGCGATGACGACCTGGTCGCCGAGGTGCGCGACCGGGTAGCCGAGGCGGGTCAGGGCGACGTCCTTGGCCGTGTCCTGTGAGTCGCGCATGAGCAGGTCGTTGAGTCGGGCGTTGGCGGCGTAGGACGCGCAGCCGATCACGTCCTGCTTCTTCTGGACGCTGACGGTGTTGTCGAGCCGGGCGAAGAGATACCGGTAGAGGTTGGGGTCCTGGTTGGTGACCTGCACGGTGAGGAACAACAGGCGTTGTGCGTGGGGATAGGTGGGTGGGCCCGAGATCGTGACGACGTGGCGGTCGAGGGCGGTGGCAGCGCCAGGGGAGACGATCACGTACGGGACGCGGATGAAGGCCGCGGCCACGAGGAAGGTCACCACCACCCCGAGGAGGAGGGAGGCGGTGACGTTGACGATCCTGCGGCGGCGGCTCCGGCCCGGACGGGGTGGACCCGCGGCGGCGTCGGGGGGCGTGGTCACGGGTTCCCCATTCCTCTCGCGAATGTTCGATACTGGGGATGTGGACGAGCCCCAGCCTGCCATCCCCCCCTCGGGATCGACCCGGCACCCCCCCGACGTCTATCGGGGTCTGGTCGACGCGTTCCAGCGGCTGCGTGCCCGGACGATGGTCCGCACCAGCTCGGCCCTCGTCCGCTGGGTGCTGCTCGTCCTCGCGATCGGTTTCGGGGCGGCGTTCCTCGTCGCGTTCGCGGTGACGATCCTCGTGTCGTTCCTGCCGGGCAGCGGCGGGTAGGCGCCGCGCCCCGGATCGTCAGGCGACGAGTCGGGACTGCGCCATGACGTCACCGTCCGCCGCCAGGTTCGGGTCCGCGGCCGACCCGGTCGCGCGCGCCGCTGCGGTCGCCGCGTTGGGTCAGCGCGACGAGCTGGCCCCCGGGGACGCCGAGGCGCTTCGCGCCGCCGCCCGCGATCCCGACGGCCGGGTCCGCGCCGCGGCGCTCGGGGCGCTGGTCCGTCGCGCGGCGTCGGACCGTCTGGAGCGGGCGTGGCGCGACGCGGTCACCGACGTGGATCCGGGTGTCCGGCGGCGCGCCGCGGAGCTCGCCCCGGTGGTCTCGTGCCGAGAGCCCGGCGTCGCCCTGGGGAGCGCGCTCGTGGGGCTCCTCGACGATGGGGACGTCACGGTGGTCGAAGCCGCGGCGTGGGCGTTGGGCGAGCTGACGGGCGGGTCCCCGGCCGCCACCGCGGCGTTGAGCATCGTGGCGCGCGAGCACGGTGACCCGCTGGCGCGCGAGGCGGCGGTCGCGGCGCTCGGCGCCCGGGGGGACGAGTCCGGGGTGCCCGCGATCGTGCACGCCTGTCGGGACATCCCCGCGGTTCGTCGCCGGGCCGTGCTGGCCCTCGCGCCGTTCTCGGGTCCGGCGGTCGACGCCGCGTTCGCCGCGGCGCTCGGCGACCGCGACTGGCAGGTCCGCCAAGCGGCCGAGGACCTGACGGAACCGCCGGCCTCCCCGGAGGACCGTCGGGGCGACGTCCCGTGACCGCGCGGCTGGGTGGCGGCGGCTAGCTGTACGGGCGTCGCTGGGTCGAGGGCCGGGGCCGGTCGAGGAACATCTCCTTGAGCCGGTCGAAGGATTCGAGGCAGCGGCCCGCGCCGAGGACGACGGTCTCGAGCGGCATCTCGGCCAGGCGGACGGGGACGCCGGTCTCCTGCTCGATTCGCTGGTCGAAGCCCCGCAGCATCCCGCCGCCGCCGACGAGGTGGATGCCCATCTCGAGGAGGTCCTGGGCGAGCTCGGGCGGGGTCTCAGCGAGGGCCTGCTTGGTGGCGCCGATGACCCGCATGATCGGCTCGTCGATCGCCTCCCGCAGCTCGTCGGGTTCGAGGACGACGGTGCGGGGGAGGCCGCTCATGAGATCCCGGCCTCGGACCTCGGCCTTGAACTCGTCGTCGCTGCGGAACGCGGTCCCGACGGCGATCTTGATCTCCTCGGCGGTGCGCTCCCCCACCGCGACGCCGTGGGCTCGCCGGAGATGGTTGGAGATGGCGGCGTCGACGTCGAACCCGCCGATGCGGACGGCTTGGAGGGCGACGATCCCGCCCATCGAGATGACGGCCATCTCGCTGGTCCCGCCACCGACGTCGATCACCATGTTCCCGAGCGGCTCGTGGATCGGCAGCGACGCGCCGATCGCGGCGGCCATCGGCTGCTCGATCAGATAGGTCTGCGCGGCACCGGCGCGGCGGGTGGCCTCGAGCACGGCGCGCTGCTCGACGTGGGTGATGGCCGACGGCACGCACACCAAGACCCGGGCCCGCTGAAGGCGGGTGATGCCGGCGCGGGCGAAGATCAGGCGGATCAGGCGCTGGGTGATCTCGAAGTCGGTGATCGCGCCGCCTCGGAGGGGTCGGACCGCGACGATGTGACCCGGGGTGCGGCCGATCATGTGCCAGGCCTCGTGGCCCATGGCGAGCACGTCTTGGGTGCGACTGTTGAGGGCGATGACGGTCGGCTCGTTGAGGATGATTCCCTGGCCCCGCGCGTACACCAGCGTGTTCGCGGTACCGAGGTCGATGGCGAGGTCGCGGGCCACGGGAGTCGGCTACACCGCCGGATGGGGCTGGCGGACCTCGCGGACGGCGTGGCCGCACTCCGCCCAGTCCGAGCCGCCGGTCCAGTGCTCGCGCTTCCAGATCGGGACGGTCTCCTTCAGGGTGTCGATCGCGAATCGTGCGGCGTCGAACGCCTCGGCGCGGTGCGGGCTCGAGGTCACGACGACGACGGAGGGTTCCGAGACCCGGAGATCGCCGGTGCGGTGAAGAAGCGCGAGCCGTTCGAGGACCGGCCAGCGTCGCCGGGTCTCGGCCGCGACCTCGGCGAGGCGCCGCTGCGCGGCGTCCTCGTACGCCTCGTACGTGAGGCCGGTCACGCCGGGGCGACCCTCGGAGTGATCGCGCACGATTCCGCTGAACGTGACGACCGCTCCGCTTCTGGGTGTCGCGGCCCAGGTGGTGGCAACGTCGACGGGAAGCGGTTCGGACGTCAACGCGATCCAGTCCGACGCGGCGTTCGGGGCCATCACGTCGACAATGCTAGTGAGACGGCGGCGCGCCGCCCCGAGCCGGTCAGGTCCGCCCCGCGGTTCTGACGCGAGACCTCGTCGGTACAGTTCTTCGCATGCCCGTCGAGGAGCCGGAAGACGAGCACGACGCTGGGCTCCCGCCGCATCCGTTGGACCGCGTGTGGTTCCATCCCAGCGAGCTGGGCTCGGCGATGGCGGTCTGGCGAGAGACGCCCGCGACCAAGCGCCGAGACTGGGGACTCGCCGCGCTCGTCGGAGCACTCAGCGTCGCCGCGACGGTGGGCCTCCTCGCCGCGGTCGGGCTGTTCGGGAGCCAGGGGCACTCGACCAATCGGGCCTCGGTGGCCAGCGTCCTGCCCGGGACGCCGACACCGCACGACTCCACCGCGAATGTCGTCGCCGCGGCCAGCCCCAGCGTGGTCTCGGTCCGCGTCAGCACCGCCATGGGGCCGGTGCAGGGCTCGGGCGTCGCCGTCGACGGGTCCCGGGTCCTGACCAGCGCCGCGCTGGTCGGCACCGGCGCGACGGTCATGGTCGCCGTGGCCGACGGCAAAGCGGTCAAGACCGCGACCGTGGTCGGCACCGACGCCCAGACCGACCTGAGCCTCCTGAAGGTCGACGACAGCGACCTCCGGGCGGCCCGGCTGGGCCACAGCGATTCGCTGCGGGTGGGCGACGGGGTCGTCGCCCTCGGGTTGGGCCTCACCGACCATCACTGGGCCGGGGGCGGGATCGTGAGCGCGCTGAACCGCATCGACCCCACACCGTCGGGCGGGATCTTGAGCAGCGTGATCGAGACCGACGTGAAGCTCACGGCGGCGCCGTGGGCCGCCGGTGGCGCCCTCCTCGACAACCGCGGGTCCGTCGTCGGGATCCTCTCCGCGTCGCTGCCGGGGCACGCCATCCCCATCGACCTGGCCCAGACCGTCATGGAGCAGATCGAGTCGAGCGGTCGGGTGCATCACGCATGGCTCGGGGTCGGGACGATCGACGCGACCGACCGCGGCGGTGGAGGCGCGCGGGTCACCGTCGTGGTCCCGGGCAGCCCAGCCGCCAAGACCGGCCTCGCCGTCGGTGACGTCATCACCGGGGTGAGCGGGAGTCGGGTCGCCGATACCGGCGACCTCGTCGCGGCCGTGCAGCAGCTCCGTCCCGGCGACCCGATCATGGTCACTGCCTGGCGGGGCACCCAGCGGGGTGTGCACACCTTCGCCCTGGAGGACGGGACCGGTCCCGCCGGCACGGCATACGGCGTGATGGGCTGATTTGCTGGTGTGGCCGGTGACCGCCACGATGGGATCGAGATGAGCGACCAGACCCTCACCGACCAGGACCGCGAGCTCCTGAACGCGGTGCAGTGGGATTTCCCGCTCGAGTCGCGCCCCTACGCCGCGCTCGGTGAGCGGCTCGGGCTCCCCGAGCCCGCGGTGCGGGCCCGCGTCGCGGCCGTGAAGGAGGCGGGCGTCCTCCGCCAGCTGTCGGCCATCTTCGACACCCGCGCGTTGGGGTACAACTCGTCGCTCGTCGCGGCCCAGATCGACCCCGACCGGGTCGACGACGCGGCGGCGACGATCAGCGCCCACCCCGGGGTGAGCCACAACTACAAGCGCAACCACGCGTACAACCTCTGGTACACGATCGCGGTCCCACCCGGCGAGTCGCTCGACGAGCACCTCGACGTGCTCCACGACCAGTCGGGGGCGATCGTCACCCGCAAGCTCCCCACGCTGCAGCTGTACAAGATCGGCGTGAAGCTCGACATGACTGGCCAGACCGCGGCGGACGCCAAGGTCGCGGTCCAGGAGCACGAGCGCCCGGAACGACGGGAGCACATGGACGCCCCGGTCCTCTCCGACCTCGAGATCGCCACGATCCGGGTTGTGCAGGAAGACCTGCCCCTCGTGGAGCGGCCCTTCGCCGCGCAAGCCGACGAGCTCGGCTGCGCCGAGGCGGACGTGCTGGCGATGGTGGCATCGTTCAAGGAGCGCAAGCTGATGCGGCGCTTCGCGGCGGTGATGAACCACCGCACCGCCGGGTTCAAGGCGAACGCGATGGGGGTCTGGGCCGTGCCCGACGACCGCCTGGACGAGATCGGTCCCCAGATGGCCGGCTTCGCGCTGGTGAGCCACTGCTACCGGCGGCCGACCTATCCGGACTGGCCGTACTCGGTGTTCACGATGGTGCACGGCAAGCACGGTCGGGACTGCGAGACGACTATCGCCGCGATCCGCGACGAGACCGGGGTCGAGGACTACGCGCTGCTGTGGTCGATCAAGGAGTACAAGAAGACCCGCGTCCGCTACTTCACCCCGGAGTGGGACGAGTGGCGCGCCGGGCACCTCGCCGCCAGCGGCGCCCCAGCAGCCAGGCCGTAGCCGCCGCGCCCGCCGCCGCGCCGGCGGCGAGCGCGACCCACCGCACCTTCGAGAGGGGCGGCCCGAGCGAGTCGAGCCCGTCGACGACAGCCTCCTCGTTGTCGTGGCGGGGCCGCCAGCCGATGCCCCGGAGCCGGTCGTTGGCGATCACGGTCGGGTGCGTCAGGTAGGGAACGACGCCGGGTGGGACGTCACCGACGCCGATCTCCCAGGTGACGCGCAGCACCCGCTCGAGCAGCCCCGCGGGGAGCGGCGGGATCCGGGAGGGCGCGAGGAGCCGGCGGGCTTCCTCGTGGTCGAGCCACCCGTCGGACGCGACGTTGAACGTTCCCGGGTAGTCCGCCAGCACGACCATGCCGAGCGCCCCGACGAGGTCGTCGATGTGCACCGCCTGGACCGGGGGTCGGGCGCCCCGCACCCGCACGGAGGGTCGTCCGAGCAGGATCCGCGAGGGGAGCCGCTCGGCGCCGGGGCCCAGAACCGGTGCGGCGCGCAGGGTGGTGACGACGACGCCCGGATGGTCGTCGCGCCACTCCGCGAGGAGCCGTTCGACCTCGGCAGCTTGCACCGCGGGGGAGAAGCCGGTGTTCGGGCGGAGCGGGGAATCCTCGGTGAGCGGCACCGGGTTGTTCGCCCACGCGCCGTAGACGGTGGCGCTCGAGACCCGCACCAGGCGTTGCACACCGACCGCGGCGGCCGCGTCGAGCACCCGGCGGGTGCCGTTGACGTTCACGTGCGCCATGAGGGTCTCGTCGGGGATCGGATCGACCACCGAGGCGAGATGCACGAGGACGTCGATGCCCTCGAGGAGCGGCTTGAGCTCGGCGCGCGCCACGTCGACGAGATGGAACTCGAGGCCCCGCGAGCGACGACGCGGGGGACGCATGTCGAGGCCCACGACGCGTGACACCGATGGGTCGTCGGCCAGCATCGGCAGGAGGCGCTGACCCACGAGCCCCGATGCCCCCGTAACGGCGATCGAAATCACGTTCATAGACTGGCCGCGTGAGCAGCGTCCCTCAACCCGGCGAGGAGCCGATGCTGCCGTTCGGGTTCGGTGACATCGACCTGAACCAGCTGATGCGGATGCTGCAGGCCGGCGGCCCGGTCAACTGGGAGATCGCGGGCCAAGTGGCGCGCCACCTGGCGACCGAGGGGGCACCCGAGCGTCCCGTGGACACGGCCGCGACCGCCCAGTTCGACGAGCTGGCCCGGGCCGCGCAGACGCACGTGGTCGCCGAGACCGGGCTGAGCGCCACGTTCGCGACGCGGGTGCAGGCCACGGGGCGCACCGGTTGGGTCGATCTCCACTTGGAGGCCCTCAAGCCGGTGCTCGAAGCGCTGGCCACCACGCTCGGGCAGGCCCTCGCCGGCGGGTCGGGTGAGCCGGGCAGCCCGCCGGCCGGGGACCCCTTCTCGGCGGTGATGCCGATGCTGGCGCCGCTGCTGCTCGGGGTGCAGGCCGGATCGATGATCGGCTACCTCGCCCAGCACGCCCTCGGCCGCTACGACCTGCCCCTGCCGACCTCGGACGCCCCGTCGCTCTGCTTCGTCGTCCCGAACGTCGACGCGTTCGAGGAAGCCTGGTCCCTCGAGCGGGCCGACCTGCGGTTCACGATCGCGCTGCACGAGGTCGTGCACGCCGCAACCCGTTCGGTGCCGTGGGTGCGCGAGCACCTCGTCACCCTCGCGACCGACTACGTCTCGGCCTACGAAGTCGACCCTGTCGTGCTGCGCGACCGCCTCGGCGACGTCGACCCGGCGAATCCCGAGGCGCTCCAGCACCTCGCCGAACGGCCCGAAGAGCTCCTCGGCGCGATGACGTCACCACGCCAGGACGACATGCTGACCCGCCTGCGCGTCTTCCACTCGGTCCTCGAAGGGTACGGAGACGAGATCCTCGCCCGTGTCGGCGCCCGGCTGGTGCCGTCCTTCGCCCGGATCCACGAGGCGGTGGCACGCCACCGCCTCGAGCGCGGGGAGGCCAGCCGGTTCGTCGAGCAGCTGTTGGGCTTGACCCTCGAGCGAGACGACTACGACCGCGGTGCGGCGTTCTGCGCTGGTGTCGTGGAACGCGCCGGCCCGGACGCGCTGAGCCGGCTGTGGGAGGACCCACGCATGATCCCGACGGCCTCCGAGCTCGACGCGCCGGGCCTGTGGCTCGCCCGCATCGAGCTCGACCTGCCGTGACGCGGCACGGTCCACGAGGCCAAGGCGGCGGCGCCGGTGGGTGAGACCACCCGGGTCGGTGTGCTCGGCGCCGGCGTGATGGGCAGCGGCATCGCCCAAGTCACCGCGACCGCCGGGTTCCCGACCGTCTGTTACGACGTCGACGCCGACGCCCTGCGGCGCGGCCGTGAGCACGTCACGACCGGTCGGTACGGGCTCGAGCGCGGCGTCGAGCGCTCGAAGCTGACCCGCGACGAGGCCGACGCGGCGTTGGCCCGCCTGACGTTCTCGGCGTCATTCGAGGAGGCTGCCGACGCGGATCTCGTCATCGAGGCCGTCCCGGAGCGTCTCGCCCTGAAGGTCTCGGTGTTCCGCCAGCTCGACGCGGCCGCGCCGCCGGGCGCCGTGTTGGCGTCGAACACCTCCGGGTTCCCCATCGCGGCGATGGCCGCGGCGACGCACCGGCCCGAGGCCGTGATCGGCTGGCACTGGGCGTCGCCGGCGCCGGTGATGCGATTCGCGGAGATCGTGCGGACCCGGGACACCGCCGAGGAGACCGTCGAAACCGTCCGGCGTGTCGCGACGGCGTGCGGCAAGGCGCCGGTCGTCGTGCGCGACGTGGACACCGCGTGGGGGTTCGTCGCGAACCGGGTGTACGCGGCGATGCTCGTCGAGGCGCAACGCGTCGTGCACGAGGGTGTGGCAACGGCCGAGGAGGTCGATCAGCTGATGATGGACTGCTTCCGGTGGCCGGCGGGCCCGTTCGGGATGGTGCGCGGCGCCGGCAGCGGCTGGGCCTGAGCGCTCAGAACCACGTGTAGGGGTACGGGAGCGGGGCGCTGGCGAACAGGGCGTCCGCGAGCGGGACGGCGGCGGGGACGCGCACGTCGACCGCACCGGCGTCGGCGAGCGTGGACCAGCGCAGCCCGCCGAGCCACGCCGCGGACAGCGCGCTGACGTCGCACACCAGGTCCGGGTCGTCACCGGTGGTGACGGTCGCCCCGTCGGGGCCTGCGTCGAGCCGGAACGTCCCATCGGTGGCGCCGCCGGGCCGGAAGTCGTCGCGGACCGCGATCGTGATCCGCCCCGCCACCGGGTAGGTGCGGGCGGTGAGGCATGCCGGGACGTCGAGCAACCGGGTCCAGACGGCGTCTTGGGTCCCGCGGACGCGCACGGCACGGTTCGACGTGAGGAGATACGGCAACGCCAGATCGATGGGCGCCCCGGGGTCGATGATCGTGCGCACCAGGTCGACCTCGCACAGGTAGCGCCAGACGGCGTGCCGGGCCTCCGGTGTGACGGCAACGAGGTCGCGCACCGTGAGCCGGTCCTGGGTGCCCACGCCCGGCTCGAAATGGCTGTGGATCCCGTAGCAGACGTAGCCGTCGACGGTGCCGGCCGACGTCTCGTACGCCGCGTCGTAGCGGACCCCGAGGCGCGAGTCCCACTGCTCGTCGCTCCACCACGCCCCCGGCCGGGACACCGCCCCCGGGTACCCGTGCCGGGTGCGGTCGAACACCTCCGGCTCGAGCTTGCCCGCTTCGTCGCGGTCGAGGATCCGCATCCGGCCCGGGGGGCGGGGACGGGCGAACTCGACGACCCGCCGGTCGACATCGATGGACATGGACTGGGTGCTGACGCCGAAGCCGAAACGCTGGTAGATCGTGGCCTCGCTCGCGGTCAGCATCGCGACCGGTTCGCCGCGGTCCACGGCGTCGTCGAGCAGTGCGCGCATCATCGAGCGGAGGATGCCCCGACGTCGATGCGTGGGGAGCACGGTCACCGCGCTGACCCCCGCCGCGGGCAGGGTCGCGCCGCCCGGGACGGTGAGCTCCAGGGAGTAGTTGCGGCTCGTGCCGACGATGTCGTCACCGTCGACCGCGACGAGGATCCGGTCAAGCTCGAGCGCGGCCCAGTGCGGGTGCGCGTCGAGCCAGTTCGGGCTCTCGTGGAAACCGATCGATGACGTCCGCACGAACGCGGGGAGCTCGGCGTCGGTGATGGCGCGGTAGGTGATGTCCACTCGGTTCGATGCTCCCACGCGCCGGAGGTGCGACGCTCGGCC
>DATISY010000135.1:0-12218 GCA_035468285.1 Acidimicrobiia bacterium
GCGATGACGTCTCCGGCGCCGCACAGCACGGAGCCGATGGGGGCGCCGAGCCCTTTGGAGAGGCAGAACATGACCGTGTCGACGGGAGCGCACAGCTCCCGCGGGGGGACGGCGAGCGCGACGGACGCGTTCCAGATCCGGGCCCCGTCGCAGTGGACCCCGAGCCCGTGGGCGCGCGCCGCGTCGGCGACCCTCGCGACCTCGGCGGCCCGCCACGGCCGCCCGCTCGCCGGCATGTGGGTGTTCTCGATCGCGACCGCCGAGAGCGGCGGGAGGTGCTGCTCGGCGTCCGCCGCGGCACGGTGCACCGCGTCGGCGTTGAACCGTCCCCCGAGGTCGGGGACGGGCCGGAGCTGCACCCCGACGTTCCCGGCGGTGGCGGCGTGCTCGTACCGGTAGATGTGGGCCCGCTCCCCGCAGAGGACGTCGGTGCCACGCCTACCGAGGACGCGCAGCGCGAGCTGGTTCGCCATCGTCCCCGACGGGACGTAGAGCGCGGCGTCCTTGCCGAGCGCCGCTGCCGCGATCGATTGGAGCCGGTTGACGGTGGGGTCCTCCCCGTACGCGTCGTCACCGACGGACGCGGCGGCCATGGCGTCGCGCATCGCCGCGGTGGGCGTCGTGACGGTGTCGGACCGCAGGTCCACTCCCCCGTCGGTCGCCATGTCAGACCGGCGGCGGGCTGAGGGGGCGGAGCAGTCCCTCCTGCATGACGGTCACCGCGATGTTGCCGTCGCGGCGGAACACGTGGCCGAGCGCGAGCCCACGGGCGCCGGACGCGGAGGGGCTGAGCTGGTGGTACAGGAGCCACTCGTCGGCGCGGAACGGGCGGTGGAACCACATGGCGTGGTCGAGGCTCGCCATCATGAACGCGCCGTCGTAGCCGATGGCGTGCGGGAGCGTCGCGGTGTCGAGCAACGTCAGGTCAGATGCATAGGCGACGACGCACGCATGGATCAGGGGATCGTCCGGGAGGACGCCGTTGGCGCGGATCCAGATGTCTTGGTGTGGGGGTCGGGGCGAAGGCGCGAGGAAGTGCGGGTCGTCGACGGGACGCGATTCGATGGGTCGCTCGCGGAGGAGCCAGTCCGTCGCGTCGGGTCCGAGCCGGGTGCTCGACCCCTCGATCCGTTCCCGGAACGTCGGGAGCTCCTCAGGACCCGGCACGGGCGGCATCGGCGCCGAATGGTCCGGGCCGGTCTCGACGACGTGGAACGACGACTGGAGGTTGAAGATGGCGCGGCCGTGCTGGATGGCGACGACGCGGCGCGTCGTGAACGACTTCCCGTCGCGGATCCGGTCGACCTCGAAGACGATCGGGATGTTCGGGTCGCCGGGTCGCAGGAAGTAGGCGTGGAGCGAGTGGACGGGGCGTCCGGGCTCGACGGTCCGGCCCGCGGCGACGAGCGCCTGGGCCGCGACCTGACCCCCGAAGACGCGCTGGCGGTCCTCGTCGGGGCTGAGTCCCCGGAACAGGTTGACCTCGAGGATCTCGAGCTCCAACAGGTCGAGGAGGTCGTCGAGCGCCGAGCCCATCGGAGATCCACCTCTCATCGGTCGGTGACGGCCGGGACACGACCGCGACCCGAACAGTCTGGCGCGTCGCGTCACCCGCTCCGCTCGTTGCTGGTCGACCGGGAGGGTTACGCGAAGAACACGGCGGCGGAGTCGAGCAGCTCGGGCGGGACGGTCTTGAGCTCACGGACCGCGTCACCGATCGGGACGCGCACGATGTCGGTGCCCTGGAGGGCGACCATCGTGGCGAAGTCTCCCTCGTGGGCCGCGTCGATGGCCCCGAGCCCGAACCGGGTGGCCAGGATCCGGTCGAAGGCGGTCGGGGTCCCGCCCCGCAGGACATGCCCGAGGATGGTGACACGCGTCTCGTACCCGGTGCGGGCCTCGATCTCGGGACCGATGGCGTTGCCGATCCCGCCGAGGCGCTCGTGCCCGAACTCGTCGGTCGCGGTCTCCGCGACGGTCATCGTGCCCGCGACCGGTTCGGCGCCCTCGGCGACGACGACGATCGAGAAGCCGGCGCCCCGGGCGTGGCGGTGCCGAAGCCGGGCGCAGACCTCGTCGACGTCGAACGGCTGCTCGGGGATCAAGATGATGTCGGCGCCGCCCGCGATCCCCGCCGACAGAGCCAGCCAGCCTGCGTGCCGGCCCATGACCTCGACGACCATGACCCGGTCGTGGCTCTCCGCGGTGGTGTGGAGCCGATCGATGGCGTCGGTCGCGATCTGCACGGCGGTGTTGAACCCGAAGGTGACGTCGGTGGCCGACAGGTCGTTGTCGATCGTCTTCGGGACACCGACACACGCGACGCCTTCGGCGCCGAGCTTGTCCGCGACGCCCAGGGTGTCCTCACCTCCGATGGTGATCAGCGCATCGACGTGCTCGCGCGCGAGCGTGCCTCGGAGGGTGGCGATGCCGTCGTCGTGCTGGAACGGGTTCGTGCGGGACGTGCCGAGGATCGTGCCGCCGCGGTGGAGGATCCCGCGGGTCGAGGCGGTGCTGAGCTCGGTGAGCTCGTTGTCGAGGACACCGCGCCACCCGTGGCGGAACCCGAGGAGTTCGTGGCCGTAGATGCCCTCGCCCTTCCGGACGACGGCCCGGATGACCGCGTTCAGGCCGGGGCAGTCCCCGCCACCAGTCAGGACCCCGATCCGCATCGACATGCTCCTCTGCTCCGCTGACCCGCCCATCCTGACGCAGCCCGCCGCCGAGGGAGATGCCCAGTAGCCTCGCCCGTGATGAGCCGTCGTCTCGAACAGACCGTGGCGGCGACGCACGGGGCGCTCGTCGAAGGCGAGCGGGTCGTCGCTTACGGGTTCTGCTGGGCCGCCCAGCTGCGGCGGGTCCCGTTGCTGTTCCTCGGGCGGCGCCGGTACGTGATCGTGCTCACCAACCGCCGGCTGCTGCTGTTCCCGCGCCGAGGCCGTCATCTCCCCCGCCCGACCGACCTCGTGCTCGGCAAGCGGTACGAGTGGTTCACCGTCGGGAAGGTCCGCCGGGCCCGACCCATGATGCAGGTGCTCGTCACCACGGGGAACGACGCCCGGATGGTCTTTGAGTTCCCGCCGTCGCGCCGCGCCCTCGGCCGCACCCTCCTCGGGCAGCTCGGCGAAGGGGCCGCCCCGGCGCCGGTGCCGGCGCCCGACGGCGAGCCCGCCCCCACGGCGCGGCCCGACCAGGCCCCCGCCGATGTGACCGACCGCGGTGCCGACGACGTGTTCTGGGGACCCTCGACCCAATCGTCGTGAGCGTCGTCCTGGCCATCGACGCCGGCACGACGGGGGTCCGCACGCTCGCCGTCGACGAGCACGGCGTGGTGCAACACCGCGCGTACCGGGAGTTCCCCCAGTACTTCCCGCGGCCCGGATGGGTCGAGCACGACCCGGTCGAGATCCTCGACGCGACGGTCGCGACCCTCGCCGAGGTCGCCGCCGCGGTCGCGGCCGTCGGGTCGACGGTCGCCGCGATCGGGATCGCGAACCAGCGTGAGACCACCGTCGTGTGGGACCGCGCGACCGGCGTGCCCCGGCACCGGGCCATCGTCTGGCAGGACCGTCGGACCGCCGACCGCTGTGAGGAGCTCAAAGCCGCGGGGCACGAGCCGCTCATCCGGGCCCGCACGGGACTCGTGCTCGACCCGTACTTCTCGGCCACGAAGCTCGAATGGCTCCTCACCGCCGGAGGTGTCCCGTCCGACGCCGACCTGGCGTTCGGTACGGTCGACACCTGGCTGACCTGGTGTCTCACCGGCGGCCCCGACGGTGGGGTGCACGTCACCGACCCGTCGAACGCGTCACGCACGCTGCTGTACGACGTCGACGAGCTCGCCTGGTCCGCCGAGCTCACCGACCTCTTCCGCGTCCCGCCGGCCTGCCTCCCGACCGTGGCGTCCAACAGCGGCCGGTTCGGCACGACGATCCCGGACCGCGCCGGGGGCCTCGCGGTGCCGATCAGCGGCATCGCCGGTGACCAGGCGGCAGCCCTGTTCGGGCAGGCGTGCCTCGAGCCGGGGATGACGAAGAACACCTACGGCACGGGATCGTTCGTGCTCATGAACCTGGGAGCGACGCGGCCCCCGCCGACCGCGGGACTGCTCACCAGCGTCGCCTGGATCCTCGACGGTGCGGTCACGTACGCGCTCGAAGGGGCCGTGTTCGTCACCGGCGCAGCGATCCAGTGGATGCGCGACGGTCTCGGCATCATCGGCGCGGCCGCCGAGACGGGGCCGCTCGCCGCGACGGTCCCCGACGCCGGCGGGGTGGTGTTCGTCCCGGCGTTCAGCGGGCTCGGGTCACCGTGGTGGGACCCCTACGCCCGGGGGACGGTCCTCGGCATCACCCGGGGCACGACTCGCGCCCACCTGGCCCGCGCCGTCGTGGAAGCCATGGCCTGGCAGACCCGCGACGTCATCGACGCGATGACCGACGCCGCGCGGCGGCCGGTGGCGGAGCTGCGGGTCGACGGCGGCGCCAGCGTCATGGACCTGCTGTGCCAGCTCCAGGCCGACGTGCTCGGCGTGCCGGTGCGTCGCGCCGCGGTGCAGGAAACGACAGCCCTCGGCGCGGCGTTCCTCGCCGGGCTCGGGGCCGGGGTGTGGTCCACGCCGGCCGAGGTCGGGGCCCGTTGGAGCGCCGACGCCACGTTCGCACCCGCGCTTGACGCGGGCGACGTCGCGGCGAGGCACCGGCAGTGGCTTCGGGGGGTCGAGCGGTCCCGGGACTGGGCCCGCACGACCTGACCCGCGGAAGCCCGCGCTACGCGACGCGGGTGGTGGGCAGCGCGGGGAGGCGGGCCGGCTGGGTGGGGACGTCTTCGGCCTGTTTCGTCGCGTACGTGTCCCGGTACTCATAGACGCCGCAGAGCTGCACGATCTCGAACATGACCTCGTCGGTGAGCTGGCGGAGCGCCAGTCGCTCGTCGTCGACGTACCGGTCGGCGGGGATGGGCTCCCCGAACCGGACCGTGACCCGCCGGAACGGGCGCGGAAGCTTGGCGTCGGTGGGCTGACACTCGTCGGTGCCGACGAGGCCGACGGGGACGATCGGCGCGCCGGTGGCGCGGGCGAGGCGGGCGACGCCGGTGTGGCCGCGGTGGGTGACCCCGTCCCGGGTGCGGGTCCCTTCGGGGTAGATCCCGAACGCGCCGCCGTCGCGAAGGATACGGGTGGCCGCGTCGAGGGCGGCGTCGCTCGCGCTGCCCCCGCTGCGCTCGATCGGGATCTGACCCACGCCGCGGAAGAACCATGCGGTCCGGCGCCGCTCGAAGTACTCGGCCTTCGCGACGAACGTCATGCGGCGTCCCCCGATCGCCAGCGGCAAGAAGAGGGAGTCGAGGAACGACCGGTGATTCGCGGCGAGGATCACCGCGCCCCGCTTCGGGAGGTGGTGACGCCCTTCGACGTCGATGCGAAACGACAGGCGGAGCAGCGGCGTCAAGACCAACTTGAGCGTCCAGTAGAGCATGCGCCCCCCTCGGTGACCGTCGTGACGTTACCGAGCGTGGCCCGGTCTCGCGGCTGCAACGCTGACCGCGGCGCCCGATCACACCTTTCGGAGCCCGAAGGGGTCAGCCGAGCTTGGTGAGGCCTCGGCGGATGCCGCGGACGGCCTGGCCGATCCGGTGCTCGTTCTCGACGAGGGCGAACCGCACGTATCCCTCGCCGCCCGGACCGAACCCGACGCCGGGCGACACCGCGACCTTGGCCTCCTCGACGAGGAGCTTCGAGAACTCGAGGCTCCCGAGGTGCTCGTAGGGCTCGGGGATCGGTGCCCAGACGAACATCGTCCCGCGCGGCTTCTCGATCTCCCATCCGATGCGGGCCAACCCCTCGACGAGCGCGTCGCGGCGGCGCTTGTAGATGGCGTTGACGCCAAGCGGATAGTCGGGCGCCTCGTTCATCGCGACGATCGACGCGATCTGGATGGGCTGGAACGTGCCGTAATCGAGATAGCTCTTCAGCCGGGCCAGCGCGGCGACGACCTCGGCGTTGCCGAGAAGGAACCCGACGCGCCACCCGGCCATCGAGAACGACTTCGTGAGCGTGTACAGCTCCACCGCGACGTCCGACGCGCCGGGGACCTGGAGGACCGACGGCGGGTCGTACCCGTCGAAGCCGAGGTCGGCGTACGCGAAGTCGTGCACCAGCAGCACGTCGTGCGCACGGGCGAAGCCGACCATGCGGGTCATGAAGCCGAGGTCCACGCATGCTGTCGTCGGGTTGTGCGGGAACGACAGCACGATGACGCGCGGCCGGGGCCACGAGTCCTCCCACGCCTCGACCAGGTTGGCGAAGAAGTCCTGCTCGGGGCCGAGGCGGACATGGCGGACCTCGGCGCCGGCGAGGATCGGGCCCCAGATGTGGATCGGGTACGAGGGGCTCGGCACCATCGCGGCGTCGCCCGGGCCGAGCAGCACCCACATGAGGTGCGAGAACCCTTCCTTGGCGCCGATCGTGGTGCAGGCCTGCGTCTCAGGGTCGAGCTCGACCCCGAAGCGCCGCTGGTACAGGTCGGTGATCGCGAGCCGCAGCTTCGGGATGCCCCGGCTCGCTGAGTACCGGTGGTTGCGGGGGTTGCGGACCGCTTCGCACAGCTTGTCCACCGCGACCGGCGGGGACGGGACGTCCGGGTTCCCGAAGCCGAGGTCGATGACATCCTCGCCGCCGCGGCGCGCCTGCATCTTCAACGCCTCCATTTCGCCGAACACGTACGGTGGGAGGGCGTTGATACGGCGGAACTCCATGTCGGTTCACGGTACCAGGGGCCTCCCGGTGCCCCCCGGTAGGTTCTCGGGGTGTCGGTCCGCGCCGTGTTCCTCGACCTCGGCGGCGTCTTCTACCTGCCGGACCACGACCGGATGGTCGCGGCGTTGGCTCGCCTCGAGCTGGCGATCGAGCGGGATCGCCTCGACGAGGCGCACTACCACGGCGTCGCGGCGCTCGAGTCGTTCCGGGACGGTGACGGAACCATCTGGCACGCATACAACCGCGCGTACGCGCACGTCTGCGGCGTGTCACCCGCTGACGTCGACAGTGCCCTGCCGATCTTGCTGGAGGAGTTCGAGCGCGGTGGCATCTGGACCCGTGTCATCCCCGGCGCACCGGAGGCGCTCCGCGAGCTCGTCAGGCGGGGATACCGGATCGCGGTGGTGTCGAACGCCGACGGGACGGTCGAAGCCCAGCTCCGCCATGACGGGATCTGCCAGGTCGGCCCTGGCCCGGGCGTCCCCGTCGAGTTGATCCTCGACTCGGCGGTCGTCGGCGTCTCGAAGCCCGACCCGGCGATCTTCGCCCTGGCCCTCGACGCGCTGGGGGTCGAGCCCGCCGAGACGGTCCACGTCGGTGACACGCCCGCCGCCGACGTCGTGGGGGCCCGGGCCGCGGGTGTGACCCCGATCCTCGTCGATCCCTACGGCCTCCACCGGGACCTCGACTGTCAGCGGGTCCGGGGCCTCGGCGACGTGCTCGCGCTGCTCGATTCGGACGCGCCCGCGACGGAGTGATCCGTGGCCGATGCCCCCGGCGGGCGCGTGACGCGGCGCACCGCCGACGCGGCGGTCGATGGAGCGGATGACGGTCGACCCGGTCCCGAGGGTGCACCGTAGGATCACGGCTTCCGAACACCGGACTGCTGTTGGAGGCGCGCCATGGAGACGCTCGACATCTCGACCGATGACTGCATCATCGAACGGGACGGCCCGGTGGTGATCATGACGATGAACCGGCCCGAGAAACGGAACGCGCTCAGTTCCACGATGCTCGTCGGTCTCGCGGACGCGTACGACTACATCGACCAGACCGACGAGGTACGCGCGGCGATCCTCACCGGCGCGGGCGGGACGTTCTCCTCCGGGATGGATCTCGTCTCCGTCAACCAGTCTCGCAGCGAGTACGTCGAGCGACGGATGGCCGAGACCCCGAACCTGCACTGGAAGGCGCTGCTGCGCGACTACCGGTGCACGAAGCCGATGATCGCCGCCGTCGAGGGGTACGCCGTCGCGGGCGGCACCGAGATCCTGCAAGGTACCGACATCCGCATCGCGGGTGAGGGCGCCATCTTCGGTGTCTGGGAGGCCAAGCGGGGCCTGTTCCCGCTCGGCGGATCGTCGTGTCGCCTGCCCCGCCAGATCCCCTACACGGTGGCGATGGACATCCTGCTGAGCGCCCGGCCGGTGACGGCGGAGGAGGCGTTGCGGGTCGGTCTCATCGGGCGTGTCGTCCCCGACGGGATGGCGCTCACCGTCGCCCGCGGCGTCGCCGAGCAGGTCGCGGCGTGTGGCCCGCTGTCGACGAAGGCGATCCTCCGAGCCTGGCGCGAGACCGAACACCTGTCCGACGAGGAGGCGATGCGTCACCAGGACCCGATCGGCTGGGAGGTGTTCGCCAGCGACGACGCCAAAGAGGGCCCGCGGGCGTTCGCGGAGAAGCGCAAGCCCGTCTTCAAGGGCCGCTGATGGCCGGCCCCGGACCAGGCGCCTATCCCGACGCCGACGCGTTCGTCACGCCGGCCCGCGAGCGCCTCGCGGGTACGACCCGTCGGCTTCTCGACGCGGTGCTGACCGCCGCGGTCGACGACGCCCGGCTCGACACGGCAGCCGACGCCGCGGAAGCGGCCATCGTCGCGCTGACCCCAGACCCGAGCGGTGCACCGACGTTGCCCCGGCGAGCCGAGCGCCGCCACGAGGACTACCTCCCCCGGAGCCCGTTGGTCGGTGCGCTGCACCCGGGTGCCCCGCCCCTGACGTGGGAGTTCCGCGACGAGCGGTTCGTGGGCCACGGGACGCTCGGCGCGGCGTTCGAGGGACCTCCGGGGTACGTGCACGGCGGTTGGGTGGCGTTGATGTTCGACGAGGCGCTCGGTATCGCCAACGTGACGAGCGGGCACCCTGGCATGACGGCGCGCCTCACCGTCCGGTATCGGCGCCCCACCCCGCTGCGGACTCCGCTGCGGTTGGAAGCGTGGACACGCGAGCGCGATGGCCGGCGGATCAGCACGACCGGGACTCTCCACGCCGGTGACCAGCTCTGCGCGGAGGCGGAGGGGCTCTTCGTCCAGATCGGCGCGGAACGCGCGCTCGAGTACTTCGGGGAGCGACCCACCGCTCCGGACCCGGTGGATCCGCTCCCCTAGCGCGTCTCGTCCGGACGGCCGTCGGGCCCGGCGCGCAGGCGGGGCGCGACCTCCTCGCCGATCAGGGTGGCGTTGGCCGGGTCTCGGGAATCGACGGGGCCGAGGATCAGCCAGTCCGCCCCGGCCGTGGCGTAGGGCTCCAGCGCGGCGGCCACCCGGTCCGGACCGCCGGCGATGACGTCCGACGCGGCGGCGAGCCGGTCCCGCTTGCCGGCCGCGGCCACGTCGTCGCCGCCCAGGATGACGAGGCCGCCCCAGGTGCACGTGAACGGCTGGTGGCTCGCCCCGTCCCCGAACGCCGCAGCGCGAGCCCGGAACTGGTCGGGGGGGCCGCCCCACTGGTTCCAGCCGTCGGCCGCCTGCGCGGCCACGTCCCGCACCGGGTGGCTTGTCCCGCCGACCCAGACCGGGAAGCCGCGGTCCCGCGTCGCGGTGACGGCGTGCTCAAGCCGCTCGACACGGTCGAGCATCGTGCCGAAGGGAAGCCCGAAGGTCGTGTTCTCTCGCTCGCTTTTCGAGTCGCCAGCTCCGAGGCCCACAACCAGGCGGTCCGTCGCGAGGCGTTGCAGCGTGTCGAGCGCGGTGACGAGGGTCGCGACCGGTCGCAACGACGCGCGGGCGACGAGGGTGCCGACGGCGATTCGGGTCGTGGCGACCGTGACCGCGCCCAGCAGCGCGACGCATTCGAGCGCGGGGCGGCGTGGCCCGGCCGCGGTGTCGCGGAACAGGTGGTCGTAGACGAACACGCCGTCGACGCCGGCGCGCTCGGCGGCAACGGCGACGGCGATCGCGTCGCTCGGGTCGTCGGTGAACGACGGGAGCGTGAGCCCGAGCTTCACCGGTCGAGGTCGCGGGCGAGCGCGGCGGCCCCGACCACGCCGGCGCGGTCACCGAGCGCGGCCGCGACGATCGGCACCTCGGGCCGGTAGGGGGCGCCTTCGAGGTGTGACTCGAAGGCGTCGCGCAGCGGGTCGAGGAGCAGGTCACCGAGCTGCACGAGGCCACCGGAGACGACGATGAGCTCCGGGTCGAGGATGTTGGCCAGCCCGGCGAAGCCGAGCGCGACCTCGCGGGCATACGTCGCGAGCAGGTCGAGGGCGACAGCGTCGCCTGCCGCGGCGGCCGCGCCGACCGCGAGGCCCGTCACACCGGCAGGGTCGCCCCCGGCGCGCGCCAGGAGTGTGGGGGCCTCACCGATCTCGACGCGGTCGCGTGCGAGCGCGCCGAGCGCCTCGCCCGACGCGACGGCCTCCCAGTGGCCTGGTTCTCCGCAGGCGCAGTCCGGGCCGTCGGGGTCGAAGGGCCAATGGCCGACTTCGCCGCCGAAACCGTGCGCACCGCGGTAGATCCGGCCGTCGCTGATGATCCCGCCCCCCACCCCGGTCCCGAGCGTGATGACGAGCCCGTACGAGACACCCCGCGCCGCGCCGTGGCAGACCTCGCCCCACGCGGCGACGTTGGCGTCGTTGTCGACGATGACGGGCACCGGCAGGACGTCGGCGAGGACCTCGCGGAGGGGGACGCGGACGAGGCGGGGGATGTTGGGCGCGTAGTGGATCGCGCCGTCGCGGTCGACTATCCCGGCAGCGCCGACCCCGACCGCGGCGGCCGTGGGCTCCTCGTCGCGGAGCTGCTCGACGAGGCGGGTGATCGTGGCGCGCAGGTCGGGCCAGTGCGCGGGGGTGCTCGCGCGCTCCTCCCCGATGACGGTCCCGTCGCGGTCGACGATCGCGGCCCGGATGTTGGTGCCCCCGAGGTCGACGCCGATCGTCGGCGGGTGGCCTGGGGTCACTCGGTGCGGTCGATGGGGTGCACGTTCGCTGCGGCGGGCGGAGCGGGCTCGGGTGCTGGGCTCCGCAGGTCCTTCTGCTCGTCCACGGCGCGCTCGGCGGCGTCCACGACCGCCTGGGCGGCGAGGACGAGCTCCTGGGCCGCCCGGACGACGTGCTCGGCCACCTCGGGGCCCGCCTCGAGGAGGGCGTTCACGAGCGATTCCACCGCGGTGGGTGGAGGGAACCCGCGCGTCGCGTCCGGGTCGGCGGGGTCGTCGGTCGTGTCGTCGCGGGGCGGGTTCGGGGGGGCGTCCTTGCGCACCGGATCCATCGCTTGTCCTCTCGTGGCCGGGGCGCTCACCGCGCTCGTCGGTTGGCCTGGTCGGTGAGTTCAGATGGGAACTCGCTCAGCTTCCTTCTTGAGCTCTCTCAACGCGGTGCTGATGATCATCCGCGCTGCTTGACGCTTGATCAGGCCCGGGAGCGGGATCGCGACATCGATCGTGAGATCGTAGGCGACGCGCGTCCCGACACCCTCGGCCTCGAACCCGTATCGGCCGTCGAGCTGGCGCAGCTTGTCGCTCTCGACGAGATGCCACGAGAACGAGTCGGGCGCGTCGCCGTAGTCGTACTGCAACACGTAGTGGATGCTCTGGCCGAGTCCCGCCACCCGATACTCGACCCGGGTCCCGCGCCCGTCGGTGTCACGGTCGAGGACGGTGACTTCCTTCACGTCACGGGCCCACGCCGGGTACTGCTCGAAGTCGACCGCGACGGCGTAGCAACGGCCCGGTGGGGCCTCGACGGTGGTGTGCTCGTGCGCCTCGTCCGCCATGCGGGAATCGAAGCAAGCAACCGCCTGGTGCGCAACCCGCGGGTGCCCGCCGGGTCAGCGGCGGTCCCGGCGGGGTGGGAACGTCCCGTGGCGGGCGCCCCACAGCCCGATGAGAGCCAAGGGAAACATGGGGACGAGGACCCCGAACGCGTTGCTGGCGCCGGTCGCACCGGCGATGACGACCGAGACGGCGAGCGCTCCGAAGAGGTGGAAGCGCACCGGTCGGACCACGGGGCCCTGGGTGAGGAACAGCGACGAGACGACGATCTCGTCACCCTGGGTGTTGCGGGCGACGGCCACCGCGAACGCCCAGAAGAAGATGCTGATCCCGGCGAGGAACAACGCCACGTCGACGATGAGGGCCACGACGTCGAAGCCGGCCACCCCGGCGGCCGCGGGGACGGCGGTGACGAAGAACAGCGCGACCCCGACCCAGATGGCGACGACGATTCGATGACCGTCGTCGCC
>DATISY010000136.1:0-2481 GCA_035468285.1 Acidimicrobiia bacterium
CTGGTCACTGGGCGGCCTCGACGTCACCGTCGCGTATGACGTGACCACCCCGTTCGTCGACGCCGCGGCGCTCTACGGCCCCCAGAAAGGCGCGACTCCCGCCCAGGTCGAGCTGCTCCGCCGACGCCTCGAGCGTGTCGCGCTCGAATACCAGCACCGCACCGGCGTCGACGTCACGACCCTCGACGGCGCGGGCGCCGCTGGTGGCCTCGCCGGCGGACTCGCCGCGATCGGCGCGCAGCTCGAACCCGGCTTCGAGGTCGTCGCCGCGGAGGCCGGACTCGAAGACGCCCTGGACGGCGCCGACCTCGTCGTCACCGGCGAAGGCCGTCTCGATGTGACCAGCTTCGCCGGGAAGGTCGTGGGCGGCGTGCTCGAGTGGGCCGGCGAACTCAATGTCCCCCACCGGGCGGTCATCGCCGGCCAGGTGACAGCCGAGGCCCGCGACGAGCTCTCCGTCGCCGGCCCGGCGCAGCTGCTCGTGCTCACCGACCGGGTCTGGCAGGCGGGGGAGGCGTTCGCCCGCGCCGAGGTGCTCGTGCACGAGGCTGCCATCGAAGCGGGCCGAGTCGCGCTCGACACGGACGCTATGCGCTCAGCTCCCGACCGAACTTCGCCCGGTACGCCGGAACACTGACCATCGGCGGGCACTCCCGGACCGGGACGGCGACGAAGTCCGGGTCGGGTCGATCGAAGCGCGCCAACGCGCTCGACACGTCGACCGGCGCGACTCCCGCTCGACGTAACCCGGTCAACAGGACGGCCATCGCCTGAGGCGCGAGCTCGCCGAGAGAGCGGTTGCGGTGCTCGCGCACCCCAAGGTCACGCTGGGCGATCGCCTGCACCCCGAACCGCTCGGCGAGGTCGATGAGCAGCCCCAGCTCCACGCCCCAGCCCTCCACGAACGGCACCACCTCGAGCAGCTCGCGCCGCCCCGCATACTCACCCCCCAGCGGCTGGCGCACCGCGGCCAGCTCCGGGAACAGCGCGCACAGCAGCGGCCTCGCCACCAGCTCGTTGACCCGGCCACCCCCGGTCGGCGCGCCCCCCAACGGCCGGTCGTAGAACCCCTTGACGAACCCCACGTCGCGGTCGGTGAGGAGCGGCTCGAGGAGCTGGGTCACGAAATGCGGCGCGAAGGTGCGCAGGTCGGCGTCGAGGAAGCACACCAGGTCACCCTCGGCGGCGTACAGGGACTTCCAGAGCGCATGGCCCTTGCCTTCCCCGACGGTGAGCTCGGGGAGGATGTCGGCCACGGCGTGCACCTGACCACCCGCGGCCCGGGCCCGCTCCGCCGTCCCGTCGACGGACCCGTCGTCGAGGACCAGGACCTCGTCGACGAGGCCGCTGCGCTCCATGAGCTCACGACGGACGGTGCCCACGATCGGACCGATGGTGGCTTCCTCGTCGCGGGCAGGGAGGCAGACCGAGACCCGAACACCGAGACGGCGCTTGCGGGTGGTGAGATCGTCGGCGTCAGGACCCATTGCGAGTGGCAGCGTACGAGACGGGACGGCTATTGTCTCCGGCTAGTACGCGCTCATCGAGAGCGGCCGAGGGACAGGCCCGTTGACGCCGCGGCAACCAGCTGCTGACCCCAGGGACAGAAGCCAGGTGCCAATGCCTGACCGATGAGCAGCCAAGAGCGGTCCTCCGCTCGAGGCGCTCGAGGGCGCGTCGAGACCAGGTGGCCCCCGGGCCACCCGAGAGAGAGGAACGCCCAAGATGGCTCACGTACGCGCTCTGCAGTGCCGGGAATGCGGCCGCACCTACGAGGTCGCCCCGCTGTATTCGTGCGAGTGGTGCTTCGGCCCGCTCGAGGTCGCCTACGACTACGAGGCGATCGCGGCGGCGATCAGCCGTGAGCGGATCGCGGCGGGGCCGCCGAGCATCTGGCGGTACCAGGACCTGCTTCCGGTCGCGCGCGCGGCGGCGGTCGATCTCGGAGCCGGGTTCTCGCCCCTGGTGCGCGCCGACCGGCTCGCGTCCGAGCTCGGCCTCCGTGAGGTCTGGGTCAAGAACGACACGGTGAACCCCACCAACTCGTTCAAGGACCGCGTCACCGAGGTCGCGCTGTCGAAGGCGTTGGAGTTCGGGTTCAAGACCGTCGCGTGCGCGTCGACGGGGAACCTCGCGAACGCGGTCGCCGCGCACGCGGCGCGCGCCGGGTTGCGCAGCTTCGTGTTCGTCCCGGCCAACCTCGAGGTCGCGAAGATCGTCACGACCGCGGTCTACGGCGGCACCCTCGTCGCGATCGACGGGAACTACGACGACGTCAACCGGCTGTGTGCCGAGATCGCCGGTACCTACCGATGGGCGTTCGTGAACGTGAACATGCGACCGTTCTACGCCGAGGGTTCGAAGACGCTCGCGTTCGAGACCGCCGAGCAACTCGGCTGGGAGACACCCGATCACGTCGTCGTGCCGGTTGCCAGCGGCTCGTTGCTCACCAAGATCCACAGGGGCTTCAGTGAGCTGTAC
>DATISY010000137.1:0-2457 GCA_035468285.1 Acidimicrobiia bacterium
GTCAGCCATCGGTGGTAGCCGCGGGCTCGGTCGCGGGCTCGGTCGCGGGCTCGGTCGCGGGCTCGGTTGCGGGCTCGGTTGCGGGCTCGGTTGCGGGCTCGGTGGTGGTGTCGGCGGGGGCGGTCAGCGCCGGTTCCGGGGTCGCGGTTGCGGCGTCGGCCGCGGCGGGGGCCTCGGGGGTCGCCGGGGTTTCACCGTCGGTGCTGGGCGCGGCGAGGCGGGCTTCGCGGTCGCGTTGCGCGGCCGCGGCTTCGGTGCGGGCCCGTTGCTGCGCCTCGGCGCGGCGGGCCTGCTCGGCCGGGTCGACCGGCACCGGCGGCGGCGGCGCGGCGTTCGTGTCGGGGGTCTTCACGCCCTTGCGTTGCCCGAGGAACCGGCCCTCTCCGACGGCGTCGGCGACGATGCGGCTCATCAGGTTGGCGGAGCGGATCGCGTCGTCGTTGCCGGGGATGACGTAGTCGATGACGTCAGGGTCGCAGTTGGTGTCGACCACCGCGACGACGGGGATCCCGAGCCGGTTCGCCTCGGTGACCGCGATGTGCTCCTTCTTGGTGTCGATGACGAAGATGGCGTCGGGGAGCCGCTCGAGCTGACGGATGCCGCCGAGGTTGCGTTGGAGCTTGTCGCGCTCGCGCCGGACCTTCAGCCCCTCTTTCTTGATCATCTGCTCGGTCTCACCGCTGCTGACCATCCGCTCGAGCTCGTGGAGCTTCGCGACGCGGGAGTGCACGGTCTGGAAGTTGGTGAGCATCCCGCCGAGCCACCGGTAGTTGACGTACGGCATCCCGGACCGGTCGGCTTGGCTCTGGATGGGCTCCTGGGCCTGCTTCTTGGTGCCGACGAAGAGGACGACGCCGCCGTCCTCGACGGTCTTGCGCACGAACCGGTAGGCGGTGTCGATGCGCTCGAGGGTCTGCTGGAGGTCGATGATGTAGATGCCGTTGCGTTCCCCGAAGATGAAACGACGCATCTTCGGGTTCCAACGCCGGGTCTGATGCCCAAAATGGACACCAGCCTCCAACAGCTGCTTCATCGTGACGACAGCCACGATTGTCTCCTTATTGTCGGTTGGTCCTCCGCCCACCGGCACCGCGGCGAGGCCGGGCGACCGAAAACGATGGTGGGCGTGCGTGATCCCGGACGCGAGATCCGGGTCGAGAGCAGTGTAGCGGCGGCCTCGTCGGGCCCCTTTTCGGCGATCGGGTGGCGTCAGCCGGTGAAGCGCGGGACGGCCACGACGATCCCGGTCTCGACGGCGCCGAGGTCCTAGCCGGACCAGGTGGTGGCGTCAGCGTCGCCACCACCTTCGACAGTCCGGCACCCTCGAGGGGGACTCCTGCTACGTTGTGCCGGCGCTCGAGGCGGGGCGGGACGACGGAGGTCACACAGTTGGGTGTCGCGCGGCGGTTCGCGGTCCTGCTCGTTGTCGGCGCGATCAGCACGATCGGCCTGACGGCGGCGTTCGCTGCGCCAGCGGGTGCCGATACCACTGGGTTCACGGTGATCGGGAACCTGTTCGCGCCGACCACCTGTCAGCTGGCTCGCATCGACCTGAACACCGGCGTCTTGGCACCTTTCGGTCCGACCGACGCCAGCCACTGCGTGTTCGACCTGACCATCGCCGCCGACGGCACCCTCTACGGCGTCCTCGTGAAGGGGACGACCGGGTCGGGGGGGACGGCGCACCTGCTCCGCTTCGACACGACGACCGGCGCGGCCACCGATCTCGGCCAGGTCGGCGCCTTCGTCCTCAACGGCCCCGGCAACGTGCAGGGCAACCTGACGTTCGACGCTGCCGGCAACCTGCTCGTGTACCTCGTCCCACAGACGGCGCAGGGCTCATGTCCCGCCATCACCAACTTCTGCCTGTTCCGGGTGAACCCGGCCAACCCTGGATCGGCCACGGCCCTCGGCCCCGTCCCGCAGACCTTCGACGTCTACTTCGGGCTCGCGACGTCACCCTCGGGGACGCTCTCCAGCGTCCGGGACTCACTCGGCGCCGGGTCGCTCGGCTCGACCACATCGCCGACCACGACCACGACGACGAAGGCGACGACGACCACGACGACGCTCCCCGGTGTGCATGCGAGCGCCGGATCGTGGCCGCCGGTCCACGCCGCCGTCGGGCCGGCGCAGACCCTCACGGTCGTCAATGGCTCGAACGGCTCGACGACCGACGTGGGCACGGGCACGGGCACGCCGTTCACCGTGTCGCTGGACTACGACAGCGCGGGCACCCTGTGGGCCGTCGGCTTCCCCAACGGCCTGGCCGCCGCGCTGAGCTCGAACGTCATCACGATCGACCCGGGCACCGGTATCGCCACCCTCGGGCCCGCGATCACGTCGGGCGGGACGCCCGTCGCCGTGATGGCGCTCGCCATCCCGCGGCCCGCTGCGGCGGTCGTGGTGCAACCGCGGTTCACCGGCTGACGCGGCTTCGGCCCGCGCCGGCGCGCC
>DATISY010000138.1:0-22933 GCA_035468285.1 Acidimicrobiia bacterium
TGGCCGCCGCCCGTCGGGCCGGGATAGGTGGACAGCCCGTCGATGTCCGCGGGTGAGAGGCCGGCATCCTCGATCGCGGCCAGGCAGGCGTCGACAGCGAGCGCGCGCGGGTCGACCATGAGGCGGCGCCCGATCGCCGAGTGACCGACGCCGGAGAGCACCGCCCGGTGCTCGAACCGCTCCGCGGTGAGAGGCGCGCGGACCGCCGGGCGCCGCGGCTCGGGGACAAGCTGGGTGCTTTCGGTGCCACCGGTCGGCTCGAATAGGGGAATCCAGACGTCTTCCTGCTGTTCGAAGGTCACCGCGACCTCGTCGCCGATACGCACCTCGTCGGGTTCACGGCCGACGATGTTCGTCGTCAGGCGCACTGTCGGATCCTCGGCGAGCACCACGATCGCGATTGCGTACGGCGGCTCGAACGACGGCAACCACTGTTGGTGGTTGACGGTGAGCGCGGCCACCGTGGCGCGCCCCGACACCACCGTCGGAGCCGACGACCGACTCCCGCACGCGGGGCACACTGGCGTCGGCGGATGCACGAGCTTCCCGCAGTCCTGGCACCCCTGGATCCGCAGCTGCCCGTCAGCGCCCGACGTCCAGAACCATTCGTTCCAGGGGGTCAGCTCGGGCAGGGGGCGCACCGTTACTCCATCTCCGGCCCTCGCGGTGAGCAGGCCCACGGTGATAATCTAATTCTCGTAAAGTGAATGTGCCACTTCCGCTCTTGCGACCCGACTCGCCGGATACGGGCCTGGGCGCCGACCCGGCGGAGGAACGGTACCGAAGCGACGGGGGATGGGCATGGCCGACGACGGAGGGCGGATCAGCGATCTCGTCGAGATCGACGCGCTGTGCTCGCGCTACATGATGCTGACGGCGCAGTTCATCGGTGACCGCTGGCTCGAGGTGTTCTCGCCCGACGCGACGTACAACGTGTTCGGCACCGTCTACGGGCTGGACCGCTTTCCCGCGTTGCTCGAGGCCGCGCCGCGCGGGCAGTTCATCGGGAACATGCCGGTGGTCGAGCTACAGGGTGACCACGCGACCGGGAAGCAGCACTTCATCTTCGTCGACCAAGCGACGCACGCGATGCGACTGGGCTGGTACAACGACGAGTACGTGCGCACCGCTGACGGCTGGCGCATCGAGAAGCGCTCCACCACGTTCATGCGCAAACACGGCGGATTCGACTCGGGCATAGCGCACGATCCACTTGCGGAGGACAAGGAGGGGAGCAACGCGTGAGCGATCTCCCGAAGGCCATCAGTGTCGATGACCACGTCGTCGAGCCTCCCCACGTCTGGCAGGACCGGCTGCCGTCGCGGATGCGCGAGCAGGGACCGAGGGTGGAGCGCGCCCGATGGAGCGACTTCGCGCTGGATGGCCCGGGTGCGACGTACTCCGGGCAGATCACCGAGGACGGTGCCTGGGGCGACTACTGGCTCTACGAGGGTCGAACTATCTACGTGCACAAACGGCACGTCGCGATCGCGCTCGACGCGACCCCTGACGGCGACGTGCGTCGTTTCGATCGCAGCAAGATGATCAGCGGCGCCCTCACCTACGACGACATGCGACCGGGCTGCTACGACCCGAAGGCGCGCGTCGACGACCTCGAGCTGGCCGGCGTCGATGGGTCAGTGGCGTTTCCGACCTTCCCGCGATTCTGCGGCCAGACCTTCATGGAAGGCAAGGATCTCAAGCTCGGCCTCGAATGCGTGGGCGCGTACAACGATTGGATGATCGACGAGTGGTGTGGCGAGTCGGATGGTCACCTCATCCCGCTGTGCATCATGCCGATGTGGGATGTCGAGCTCGCCGCGGCCGAGGTGCGCCGGAACGCGGCGCGAGGAGCACGGGCCGTCTGCTTCAGCGAGATCCCTGCGCACCTCTCTCTGCCGAGCATCCACACCGGCTACTGGGATCCGTTGTTCGCGGTCTGTCAGGAGACGCGCACCACGCTGTGCATGCACATCGGATCATCATCGAAGATGCCGGCCGCCTCACCCGACGCGCCGCCGTCGACCGACATCATGCTGTCGTTCAACAACTCGATGGCTTCCTTGGCGGACTTCCTGTTCTCGGGCGTGCTGGTGCGGTTCGCCGAGCTGAAGCTTGCATACTCCGAGGGCCAGATCGGTTGGATCCCGTACGCGCTGGAGCGTGCCGACAACGTCTGGAAGCACCACTCCAGCTGGACGCACGTCAAGGACACGATCCCCGAACTCCCCTCGACGTACTACCGGGGTCGGATCTTCGGCTGCTTCACCAATGACCATCACGGACTGGCTTCGCTCGAGGCCGTCGGCGAGGACAATGTCTGCTTCGAGACGGACTACCCGCACGCCGACACGACGTGGCCCTTCGTGCAGGAGGAGGTCGAGAAGATGACGGCTGGGCTGACCGAGGCGCAGCGCTACAAGGTGCTGCGGGGGAACGCGATCCGGATGCTCGACCTCGACCGCGTCTGAGGTACGCCGATCTGAGACCTCAGCCGTTCAGACCGTGCAGGCAGAACTCCCAGGTCTCGCCAGCGCTGAGCAACATTCGGTTGTCCTGGATGAGGCGGTTCCCGAACCAGCTGTACATCACGGTTTGCTGCACCAGCGCCGCGGCCCGCCGGGTGTCGTCGACATGGATCGCACCCACGGCCTCGGCCTCCTCGACGAGCTCGAGCAACATACGGGAGACCGGCTCCATCGCCGCTTTCACGCGCTCGGGATGGGCAACCGCGAGCTGGACGGTGAACTCCGAGATCGGCCGACGGTTGTGCGAACCGCGCTTGCGCGGTGTCGTGACGGGTTCGCACCACTCGTGGAGTCGGATGGTGAAGGCGCGCAGACGCGCCAGCGGGTCGGACTGACCCTCGATCGCGTCGCCAAGGTCGGCCGCCGACTCGAGGATCGAGTCCTCGAAGAGCGCGAGCAGGAGCTCGTCCTTGCCGTCGAAGTACTGGTAGAAGCCTCGCAGCGACTGTTGCGAACGGTCGATGACCTCCTGGATCGTGAAGTCGGCGCTTCCCTTCTCGTCGATCAGCTCGAACGCCGCGTCCAGGAATCGCTGGACCCTCTGCTCGGCACGCGAGCGGGCTGCGTGCAGGCTCCGCGAGACGGCGCGCTTGCGCCACGCAGGTTCGTTCGACTCGCCTGTCTTGGCTTCGGCCATCTCAGAACTCGCCACCATTTGTCCGACGATACCAGCGAACACGTCGCCGAGAGTGTCTTTGCCGTGTACGCACTAGCCCGTTCTCCGCTTCTGCCCCAACGCGTCGACCGCGGCCCAATGTGCATCGGCGGTCCACAGCCGCGCGAACGTGTCGGTCGCATCGGCCGCGAGGTGAGGGTGACACGGCGGGAACGCGGCGTCGATGACGGATTTGATCGCGCGCGTCGTACCGGTTGCGGAGCTCGCGATGGCCTGCGCGAGCTTGCGCCACGTGGCATCGAACTCGGTGCGTGGGACGACGATGTCGAGGATGCCGAGTCGTTGGGCGGTGTGGGCGTCGTACACCTCCCCGGTCGCGATGGCGAGGAGCGCCCGCCCCCGGCCGATCACCTGAGCGAGCCGCTCCGCGCCCCCCCATGCCGGCATGATGCCGAGCGACACCTGGTTGAACCCGAGCCTGATGTCGTCGGCGGCGATGCGGACGTCCGCCGCGATCGCGACTTCGGCCCCGCCACCAAGCGCATGCCCGTTCAGCGCCGCGAGGACCGGTAGCGGCAGCGCGGCCACGCGGTCCAATAGCCGGCGCACGCGCGTCGCCATGTCGACGGCATCCTCGTGGGTGCGAACGGCGCTGAGCTCCTTGAGGTCCCCACCCGACACGAACGCCCGATCGCCCCCACCGCGCAGGACCACCACCTCGGCATCCGACTCGAGGACGTCGTCGAGCGCCGCGTCGAGCTCGTCGGCGGTCGCGAAGCCGATGGCGTTGCGGGCTTCGGGTCGGTCGATGGTCACGACGGCGACCCGGGCGTCGACCTCGACGCGCACCCCACCCGGGGACCGGTTCCCCTCGGGCTCGGGCATCGCGAGACTCCTCGTGTGATCGGTGGATGAGAATAGCACTCTCCAAAAGCGTCGGCCTCCTTGCCGCTTTCGGAAGAGCCGATTTCCGCCTACTCTCAGCGGCATGGGCGACGACCCGGTGCACAGCGAGGCCGGGATCCCGCTCGCGGTCAGCTACGGGCCCGCCGATCTTCCGCCGCGCGAGGCCACGCCGCCGCCGGGGGAGTTCCCCTTCACTCGCGGGAGCTTCCCCGACGGCTATCGCGGCCGGCTCTGGACGATCCGCCAGTACTCGGGTTTCGGCACCGCCGAGGAGTCGAACGAGCGCTACCGGTACCTCCTCGACCAAGGGGGCACCGGACTGTCAGTGGCGTTCGACCTCCCGACGCAGTGCGGCTACGACTCCGACCACCCCGACGTGGAGGAGGAGGTCGGCCGTGTCGGCGTCGCGCTCGACACGCTCGCCGACGTCGAGATCCTGTTCGATCAGATTCCATTGGACGCCATCAGCACGAGCTTCACGATCAACGGGACGGCGGCGATCATCCTCGCCTTCTACGTCGCCGCCGGTGAGAAGCAAGGCGTCGACCGGGCGAAGCTACGCGGCACCATACAGAACGACATCCTCAAGGAGTACGTGAGCCGCGGCACGTGGATCTGGCCGCCGCGCCCGTCGCTGCGGCTCATCGCCGACACCATCGAGTTCTGCGCCGAGGAGGTCCCGCGGTTCAACGCGATCTCCGTCGCGGGCGCGCACTTCCGCGACGCGGGAGCCAACGCGGCGCAGGAGATGGCGTTCACTCTCATGGATGGCATCACGTACTGCGACGAGGTGATCGGCCGGGGGCGGATGACAATCGACCAGTTCGCACCGCAGGTCTCGTTCTTCTTTTACACCCACGGCGACTTCTTCGAGGAGATCGCGAAGTACCGGGCGGGACGGCGCCGGTGGGCACGCATCGTGCGGGAGCGATACGGCGCGACGGACGACCGGTCGTGCATGTTTCGTGTCGGCTGCGTGGCTGGCGGCGCGTCGCTGTACGCACCGCAGGCACACAACAACATCGTGCGGATCGCCTACGAGGCATTGGCGTCGGTGCTCGGCGGCGTCCAGTCCATGTTCACGGCGGCGTGGGACGAGCCGTTCGCGTTGCCGAGCGAGGACTCGGCAACGCTCGCGCTCCGCACGCAGCAGGTGCTCGCATACGAGACCGGGATCGCCCGAGTGGCTGACCCTCTGGGTGGCTCGTACTACGTCGAGGCGCTGACCGACGAGATGGAGGCGCGAGTCGTCGCGATCATCGACGACCTGGAGCGTCGAGGCGGAATGGTCAAGGCGGTCGAGGAGGGGTACCTGCAGCGGCTCATCTCTGAGGAGGCCTTCCGCGTCCAGCGCGCGATCAGCTCGGGTGAGCGCGCGATCGTCGGGGTGAACCGCTTCCAGACCGACGAGGAGGCCCCCGAGGTCGAGGGCTACGAGCTCAACGAGCAAGGGCGAGCCCGGCAGCTGGACCGGTTGGCTCACGTGAAGCGCTCCCGGTCCGGCGCCGACGTGCGGGCAACGCTCGATGCCCTCGGCAAGGCCGCCGCCCAGGATGACATCAACCTCATGCCCCTGCTGGTCGACGCGGCCAAGGCCTATTGCACGGTGGGGGAGATGGTGGACGTGCTCAAGTCCGAGTGGGGCGAGTTCCAGCAGCCGGCGGTCTTCTGATGCCGGTGCGCGTGTTGGTCGGCAAGCCGGGGCTCGACGGCCACGACCGCGGCGCCAAGCTCGTCGCCCGAGCGCTGCGCGACGCGGGCTTCGAGGTGATCTACCTCGGCATTCGGCAACGACCCGAGACGATCGCCGCCGTCGCCGTGCAAGAGGACGTGCGGGTGGTCGGGCTCAGCATTTTGAGCGGCGCCCACGTCGGGCTCACCGAAAAGACGGCGGCGGCCTTGCGCGCCGCCGGTGCGGACGACGTCCTGCTCGTGGTTGGGGGCACCATCCCCAAGCGCGACGTCGCCCGGCTCGAGGCGGCCGGCGCCGCCGCCGTGTACCCGACCGGGACCCCGCTCGAAGACCTGGTCGAGAGCCTGCAGCGCCTCACCGCCGAGATGCCGGCGACGTCGTAGAAGCGTTCTGTGTGCGTGCTCGGGGGCGTCGGATGTCCGCGGTGACGACCGAATCTGACGTCGGCGCTATGTGGGTAGCGGCGGAGCGGGGACCGAGTCGAGGTCGGGGTCGAGGACGAGGCCGAAGCTGTTGAACGCCATCGCCAGGCATGTGTACGTCCCCACGACGAACGCCATCTCCACGAGCTGACGCTCGTCGAGGTGCTGTGCCAGGCGGGCCCAAGTCTCCCCGTCGATGCGGTACTGATCGAGGAGCTGGTCGGTCGCGACCAGCACGTCAGCTTCGAGCGCCGACCACGCACCGGCGTCGGCACCCTGGCCGATGGCGTCGACCTCGTCTGCCGAGACCCCGCAGCGCGCCGCCATCCGGACGTGCTGCACCCATTCGTACTCGGACCGCGTCCGCCACGCGACGCGCAGGACCATCAGCTCGCGCAACCGCGGCTCCAGCGTGGGTGTGCGCAAGAGCACGTTGTTGTACGTGAGGAACGGACCGGCCAACGCCGGGTGTCGCATCAGCGTCGTGAGCACATTCGGCATCGGTGGCGCGTCGGACGCGCTCGAGAGCATGCGCTCGGCGCCATCGTTGCCGAACGCCGCCCGCAAGGCCGCGATCGCATCGTCACCCCACTCGTTGGTAGGCAGTGGAGCGATCCGCGGTGCGATCTCGCTCACATGTACCTGCCGCCGTTGAGGTTGATCTGCTGGCCGTTGATGTAGCCCGCCTCTTCGGAGCAGAGGAAGTCACACGCGGCGGCGATGTCGTCCGGTGTCCCCATCCGCCGCACCGGGATCATCTTCGCGAGCGCCTCGGTACTCGGCAGGTGGCCGGAGGCCTCGGCGCGGCGTGTCATTGGCGTCTCGATTGACCCGGGGGGGATCGTGTTCACCGTGATTCCGTGCGGGCCGAGCTCGGCGGCAAGCGCCTTCGTCAAGGCGATCACGCCGCCCTTCGAGGCGACGTAGTGAGCCATGCGCCTGGCACCCGACTGTGCGCTCGACGACGAGATCGTGACGATGCGGCCCCAGCCGACGGCCATCATGTCCGGGACCGCGGCCTGGACGCAGTGGAATGTCCCCGTGAGGTTCACCGCGAGCATGCGATCCCATTGCGACGGCGTGATGTCCGTGAACGACGTGAACTCGTCGAGGCCGGCACTCGTGACCACGATCTCGACCGGCCCGAGCTCGCGACGGACATGCGTCAGGGCGCGGTCGACGGCCCCGCGGTCGGCGACGTCGGCCGCGACCCCGAGCGCCTGCGAACCCTCGCCCCTGAGCTCCTCGGCAGCTCGTTCGGCGGCGACGGCGTCGAGGTCGAGGACCGCGACGCGGTTGCCGCTGCCCGCGAGCCGCTGCGCGATCGCGAGCCCCATTCCGGACGCAGCGCCGGTGACCACCGCGACGCGACCCATCGATACGTTCCTCCTCCGCGTGCGCACGTGAGTATGGACGGGCGGGCCGGGCCTGTGCAAGGCTGACTCTCGAAAAACGAGAATGCGATTGCCGCAGGAGCGGGCCGGCGCGGAGGAGGGAGCACGGTGCGGATCGGGCTCATGATCGGTCCCGAACGCGGCCGGTACCGCGAGAAGGTGAACAAGCTCGTCGCGGGGGCCGAGGCGGCCGAGGCGGCCGGCTTCACGTCGATCTGGGTGCCGCAGATCCCCGACGAGTTCGACGCGCTGACCGCGGTCGCGCTGATGGCCCGCGCCACCACACGCGTGGAGATCGGGACAGCCGTGATGCCGATCCAGACCCGGCACCCCGTCGCGATGGCGCAGCAGGCACTGGCGGTGCAGGCAGTGTGCGAGGGTCGGTTCACCCTCGGCGTGGGGCCGTCGCACCACTGGATCGTCGACGAGATGCTCGGCCTGCCCTACGAACGCCCGGCCCGACTGGTCCGCGACTACCTCGAGGTGCTCAACGCCGCATTCGCCGGACCCGGCCCCGTCGACGTCGAGAACGACAGCTACCGGGTCCACAACGCCATCGACGTCACCGACATCGTCCCGACACCGATCCTGGTAGCCGCGCTCGCGCCCGTGATGCTGCGCATCGCAGGTGAGCACGCATCCGGGACCATCTTGTGGATGGCCGATGAGCGCGCCATCGGTGACCACATCGTCCCGCGTATCACCAAGGCGGCGGAAGAATCCGGTCGCCCGCGGCCGCGCGTCGTGGCCGGCCTCCCCGTTGCGGTCTGCGGGAACGACGAAGTTGACGACGCGCGCGCACGCGCCAACCAGCTCCTCGGGCACGCCGAGTACTCGCCAAACTACGAGCGGCTGCTCGAGCAGGGCGACGCCACCGATGTCGGTGACCTGCTGGCGGCCGGTGACGAGGCCGCCGTCACCTCCCGGCTCCGCAGCTTCCGCGACGCGGGCGCGACCGACCTCTCGTTCCGCATCCTGCCACTGGGACCCGATCGTGATGCCCGCATCGCGTCGCGACGTCGCACGGAGTCCTACCTCGCCACGCTCGCCGACGCGCTCTAGGACATGACGGTCCACCGCGTCCGCCCCACGATGCTGTGACCGAGCCCCGCTCCGGCCCGCTCGCCGGGATCCGGGTCCTTGAGGTCGGCCACATCCTCGCGGGGCCGTTCGGCGGCATGCTCCTCGCCGACCTCGGCGCCGACGTGATCAAGATCGAGCCGATCGGCGGTGACCTGTCGCGACAGGTCGGCGCGCCCACCGTTGACGACCACAACGTGTACTTCGCGAGCCTGAACCGCAACAAGCGCAGCGTGCACATCGACCTCACCACGTCAGACGGGCAGGCGCAGCTGGGCGAGCTCGCGGCGACCGCGAACGCGTTGCTCGTGAACCTTCGTCCGTCGACGATCAGGAAGCTCGGCCTCGACTACGAGTCATTGCGACGCTTCAACCCGACGATCGTGTGCGTCGCGCTCACCGGCTACGGCCTCGACGGCCCGGCGGCCGAGTGGCCTGCGTTTGACTACGTGATCCAGGCCATCACGGGAGTGGCTGCCATGACCGGCGAACCCGACGGTCCGCCGGCTCTGGCCGGCTACTCGGCGGTCGACAACTCGTCGGGAATCATGGCGGCGCTCGGTCTCGTGTCGAAGGTCCTCGAGGGCAACGGCGGGCAGGTCGACATCTCCCTGTTCGACGTGATGCTGTCGCAGCTCAACTACAAGGCGGCGGCCTACCTCAACGGTGGCGATCGGCCCGCCCGGCAGCCGCTCGGCGCGCACGCGTTCTACGTGCCGGCGCAGCTCTTCGAGACCGCGTCGGGATACCTCGCGTTGTTCGTGACGCACGACGAGTTCTGGCGTCGGCTCTGCCAGGAGATCGGCCGACCCGTGTGGGCTGACGACCCCCGCTTCGCGACGATGCGCGCGCGCTCCGAGCACCGCGCCGCGCTGGTCGAGGAGCTGGGCCGGGAGCTGATGCGCTCGTCAGCGGCCGAATGGGTCGAGCGCCTCCGCCCGCTCGGGCTGGCGGCCGGTGAGGTGGTCGACCTCGGGGACGCGCTCGACGGCGACCTGGCGCGATCGAGCGGCATGGTGATGACGGTCGATACGCCCGCGGGACCGCTGCGGATGGTCGGCAACCCCATCCGGTGTGCGGACGCACCTCCCGCGTACCGCCCGCCCCCGCGTCTCCACGAGCACACCGGCGAGGTCATCGGCGAGCGCGACGGCGGGCGCGATCATGCGTCGTAGTCGACCACCACCGCCCGGCTCGTCGGCAGCGACTGACACGTGAGTACCCAGCCGTCGCCGACTTCTTCCGGCGACAAGGCGTTGTTCACACGCATGCTCACCGAACCCTCGTTGAGGTGAGCCATGCAGGTCGCGCAGTTGCCCTGCTCGCACGAGAAGGGTGGGCTCAACCCACCCCGCCGCGCTGCGTCGAGGATCGTGTCCCCCGCCTCGTAGCGCAGCGCGGTCTCGCGTCCGGCGAGCCGGATCACGAGTGACTCGGTCGCTGGGTTCTCGGCGGCGCTCGCTGCGGGCTCGGGCACGACGAAGCGCTCGATAATGAGCTGGCTGGGTCTGACGTCCAGCGCCGACAACCCGGTCTCGACCGTATCCATGAAGGGCCCCGGTCCGCAGAGGTAGAAGTCGGCGTCGGCCGCGTTGCCGACCAGGGCCGAGCACTGCGCGGGGTCGAGGAACCCACGCTCCGAGTCGAGATGGTGATGGATCGACAGGCGGCCGTCGGCCGACGCCCGGAGCCGCTCGAGCTCGTCCGCGAAGATCACGGCCTCGGCGCCCCGGTTGGCGTACACGAGGAGGATCCGACGATCGGTCGTTGCGAGCGCGCTCTTGATGATGGAGATCACGGGCGTGATGCCACTCCCGCCCGCGAAGGCGACGATCGGTGTCGCGCGCGGGTGGAGCACGAAGAGCCCGGTCGGGCGCAGCACGTCGATGGTGTCGCCGGCGTGGAGCTCATCGTTCATCCAGTTCGACATCCGCCCACCGGAGACTCGCTTCACCGTCGTGGTGAAGGGGTCGCCGGTGTCGGGCGAGCTCGACATCGAGTAGCAGCGAACGACGGCCTCGCCGTCGATCGTGACCCGGAACGTGCAGAACTGCCCCGCGGTGTAGGCGAACGCGTCCTGCAGGGCCGGGGGGATGTCGAGGACGAACGAGCGGGTGTCCGCGGTCTCGTCGACGACCCCGGCGACGGTGAGGGAGTGATACTCATGTTCGTGCAGCTCCATCGGTGTTCCTCGCCGTCGTCGCCCGATGATAAGCCCGTATCCGTTCTACGCAAGTTGACTCTCGCAAACTGCTAACCTCGTTCTCCACACCGACTGCCCGCCCCACGGGGCCCAGGGGGACACGTGCGAAGCGACGTCACCTGGCCGACCATCCCGGCCATGGTCCGGGACCGGACGCGCCGCTCGGGCGACGCGGAAGCCGTGATCGACGGCGACCGACGCATCGACTTCGCCGAGTTGGGGGCGATGGCCGACGGTGCCGCGCGGGCCCTCCTCGCGTCGGGCGTGGACCGCGGCGACCGGGTCGCGGTGTGGGCACCGAACTCCCTCGAGTGGATCGTGGCCGCACTCGGCGTGACCGCCGCGGGCGGCGTCCTCGTGCCCGTCAACACCAGGTTTCGCGGCACCGAGGCGGGCTACGTGCTCGCCCGGAGCGGCGCCCGAGCGCTGTTCACCGTGCGCGGCTTCCTCGACACCGACTACCCCGGGCTGCTCGCCGACGCCGACGTCGACCTCCCCGCGCTCGAGCACACCATCCTCCTTTCCGGCGACGCCGACGACGCGTCGGTGGGGTGGGAGGAGTTCCTCGCTCGGGGATCCGCCGTGCCGACCAATGACCTCGACGACCGCGTGGCGTCGATCAGCCCCGACGATCCTTGCGACGTCGTCTTCACGTCGGGCACCACCGGCAACCCGAAGGGCGTCGTCATGGCGCACGGCCAGACCCTCCGCGGGTACCTGGACTGGTGCGACTGGGTCGACCTGCGTCCTGGTGACCGTTACTTGATCACCAATCCCTTCTTCCACATCTTCGGCTACAAGGCCGGCGTCCTCGCATCGCTCATGCGCGGGGCGACCATCATCCCGGTCGCGGTGTTCGACGCCGAGGTCGTGCTCGAGCTCGTGGAACGCGAGCGCGTGTCGGTGCTCCCGGGTCCACCGACGCTCTACTACTCGCTGCTCGACACGCCCGATCTGGCGGAGCGCGACATCTCGACGCTGCGCGTCTCGACGATCGGCGCCGCTGACATCCCCGCCGAGCTGGTGCAGCGCATGCGCAACGAGCTCCCGTTCGAGCGGATCCTGAGCGGGTACGGGCTCACCGAAGCGGGCACCGTCACCGGCTGTCGACCTGACGACGACTTCGAGCACATCGTCGCGACCGTGGGGGTGCCATTGCCCGGGTTCGAGGTGCGCACGGTGACGGACTCGGGCGCGGACGCGCCTCCCGGGGAGCCCGGGGAAGTCGTGGTGCGGGGTGAGACCGTGATGCGTCACTACCTCGACGACCCCGAGGCCACCGCCGCCGCCATCGACGCGGACGGCTGGCTGCACACGGGCGACCTCGGCACGTTCGACGCCGACGGCTATCTCCGGATCGTCGGGCGCATCAAGGACATGTTCATCGTCGGAGGGTTCAACGCCTACCCCGCGGAGATCGAGAACCTCTTGCTCGGCCATCCCCGAATCGCACAGGTCGCGGTCGTCGGTGGGCCCGACGCCAGGCTCGGCGAGGTCGGCATGGCGTTTGTCGTGCTCGAGCCCGGTCCCGCGATCGAGCCGGACGAGATCGTCGAATGGGCGCGCAGCGAGATGGCGAACTACAAGGTCCCGCGCCGCGTCGAGTTCCTCGACGCGCTGCCGTTGAACGCCACGGGCAAGGTGATGAAGGACGAGCTGCGCGCTCGGGTGGCGTCGTCCTGACTGACCGAGAGAGCGAGTATTGCGCTCTCATCTAACGGAAACTAGGTTCTACTTCGTGGCCCGGAATCGAGCCGGCTGATGGACACCCGCGACACGCCCGAGCAGGCCGAGCTGCGCCGTTCCGCCGGGCAGCTGGCGCGCGAGCTCGCTCCCGCCACCGTGGCCGACCTCGACGACACCACCCGGGCCAAGCGCCTCGCCGGGGCGGTGCGCGAGGCGGGCTGGCTGGAGCTGCGTGATGACGCCGGCGACGGCGCGCCGCTCGCGAGCGCGGTCGAGGCCGCGATCGTGGCCGAGGCCCTCGGGGCGTCGGTGGCCGACGTCGCGTTCAGCGGCCCGGTGCTCGCAGCCGACCTCGCCCGCCGCGCCGGCGTCCCGCTCCCCGACAACGCCGCCATCGTCCTGGCCCCGTCGCTCACCGTCACGGCGGCAGTCGCGGGCGAGCAGACGACCACACCCGTGTACGCGGTCGATGCGGGGTCGGAGCCGCTCGACGCGGTGTACGCCCTCGTGAGCACGGAAGCCGGTCACCGCTTGGGGCGGTTGGCGCTCGAGGCGGTCACGGTCACGCCCGAGGGCAGCGATCTCACGCGATCGGTCCGCGGCATCACCTCAGGCGCGCCAGTGCACATCGCCGACCAGCGTGGGCCGCTGACCGACGACGACCTGGCGTCGTGGACCGCGCTCGGTCTCGCCCTCACGAGCGCGGACCTCGTGGGCGTGATGCGGGGTGTCCTCGGCGTCACCGTCGCCTACGCGGCCGAGCGCCAGCAGTTCGGCGTCCCGGTCGGATCGTTCCAAGCCGTGCAGCACCTGCTCGCCGAGGCCCAGTGCCTGATGGAAGGCTCGGCGAGCGTCGCGGCTTACGCGTCGTGGGCGGTCGACGAGCTCGAACCGAACGATGCCCGGGCTACGGGACGGGTGGCCAAGGCGTACTGCGCACGCGCCGCGCGGACGGTGTGCGAGACCGCGATCCAGGTGCACGGCGGGATCGGCAACACCTGGGAGTGCATCGCGCATGTCTATCTGCGCCGCGCGCTGCTCTCCTCGGAGTGGTTCGGCGACGACGGCGAGCAGCTGCACGAGCTCCAGCGGGAGCGACTGGGAGTAACCGATGGACTTTCGTGACTCCCCGGAGGAGGCCGAGTTCCGAGCGCGCCTCCGTGCCTGGCTGGCCGACAACAACCCCCGCCTTCCCACCTCGTCGACCGACGACAAGTACTGGGCCGGCCAGGCCGAGTGGCACACGTCGTTGCACGACGCGGGCTTCTTCGGGTTGAGCTGGCCGTCACGCTACGGCGGGCAAGACCTCCCGCCGGTCTTCGACGTGATTCTCGACGAGGAGCTGACCTCGGCGGGCGCGCCGCCGCGTCCGAGCCTCGGATACCTCGTGCAGGGATTGACGGTGCACGCCAGCGACGAGGTCAAGGACCGCTTCCTTCCGGGCATCATCAGCGGCCGCGACCGGTGGTGCCAGGGGTTCAGCGAGCCCGACGCGGGATCCGACCTCGCGTCCCTGCGCACGACCGCCGTCCGTGACGGTGACGACTACGTGATTGACGGGCACAAGATCTGGACGAGCTACTCCGATGTGGCCGACTGGTGCTTCCTCCTGGCCCGGACCGACCGCGATGTCCCGAAGCACAAGGGGATCTCGTCGTTCGCTGTCCCGATGCACCAACCCGGTATCGAGCAGCGGCCCTTGCGGATGATCAACGGCATCACGAGCGAGTTCGGCCAGGTGCTGTTCGACGGCGCGCGTGTGCCCGCCGCGAACATGATCGGCGAGCCGGGCGAGGGGTGGCGGATCGCGATGACGATCGTCAGCCACGAGCGCGAGCCCGGCGAGCTGGGCTACGTGGCGCGCTACGCCAAGACGGTGCAGGAGCTCGAGGCGAGCGTCCGAGCCGATCCGGGGGCCTTCCGCGGCGACCAGCGGGAAGCGGTCGCGTGGGCCCACGTGCAGACCGAGATGCTCCGGCTGCACGTCTGCCGGCGCCTGTCCGAGCGGCTCGACGGCATCGACCACGGACCCGGCGGGTCCATCGACAAGCTGCTCATGACGTGGGTCGAGCAGACCGTCGGGGCCGCGGCGCTGGACGTATCGGGTGCCGCCGCCGCCACCGATACCGACAATCTCGCCTTGAAGATCTATCTCTACGGCCGGGCCCAGAGCGTCATGGGCGGCACATCCCAGATCCAGAAGGGCATCGTCGCGACCCGGATCCTCGGGTTGCCGACGGCCTGAACGACGGCGTCGACGAGGAGCGTGATGGAGTACGACCTCCCCGAGGTGATCCGGGTCACGGCCGACGGCCCCGTCCGTATCGTGACGTTCTCGCGCCCCGACGAGCTGAACGCGGTCAACGACGACCTCCATCGGGCCCTCGCGCAGGTCTTCCCCCAACTGAGCGCGGACACCGAAGCGCGTGTGGCCGTCATCACCGGTGCGGGACGGGCGTTCTCCGCCGGCGGCGACTTCGGCCTGCTCGAACGCATGTCGAAGGACCGCGCGTTGCGTCGCGACACGCTGGCGGAAGGACGCGAGATCGTCCTCAACATGGTGCGGTGCCGCATCCCGGTGATCGCCGCGGTCAATGGTCCCGCGGTCGGCCTCGGGTGCAGCCTGATCGCGCTCTCGGACGTCGTGTACATGGCCGAGTCGGCGTACCTGTCGGACCCGCACGTGCCCGTCGGGCTCGTGGCGGCGGACGGTGGTCCCGTGACCTGGCCGCTGCACACGAGCCTCCTCCTGGCAAAGGAGTACGCCTTCACCGGAGAGCGCATCAGCGCCGCACGCGCCGCGCAGATCGGTCTCGCCAACCACGTCTGCCCCGACGACGAGGTACTGTCCGCCGCCCTGGCGACCGCACACAAGATCGCCGCGCTCCCACGCCAGGCGGTCGAGGGAACGAAGCGGGTACTCAACCTGCACCTCGAGCGAGCCGTCCTCTCAACCATCGACTTCGCGCTTGCCGCGGAGAACGAGTCATTCGACACTCCCGAGCTGCTCGCCCAGATCGACCGCTTCCTCGAGAGGTGACCCATGACTGCCACGAGTGAGACCGAGATCTACTACGACCCGTACGACTTCGAGATCGACAACGACCCGTATCCGATCTGGAAGCGGATGCGGGACGAGAAGCCGCTCTACCACAACGAGAAGTACGACTTCTTCGCCGTGAGTCGCTTCGACGATGTCGAGCCCGCGCTGGTCGACTGGGAGACCTACCGTTCCGGTCGCGGCTCGATCCTCGAGCTCATCCGGGCCGACTTCGAGGTCCCGTCCGGGCTCATCCTCTTCGAGGACCCGCCGGAGCACGACGCCCACCGTGGCCTGATGTCGCGAGTGTTCACGCCGAAGAAGATGAACGCGATCGAGCCGCAAGTCCGCGAGTTCTGCGCCCGCGCGCTCGACCCCTTCCTGGGCGAGGTCGGGTTCGACTTCGTGCGCGACCTGGGCGCGCAGATGCCGATGCGCGTCATCGGCATGCTGCTCGGCATCCCGGAGCACGACCAGGAGGCAATCCGCGACAAGCTCGACGAGGGACTCCGCCTCGACGAAGGCGAGGCGCCGGGGGTGACCCCCGAAGCGGCCGTCGCCGCCGCCGAGATGTTCGCCGACTACGTCGCGTGGCGGGCCGAGCACCCCTCGGACGACCTGATGACGGAGCTCCTCACCGCCGAGTTCGAGGACGAGACCGGCGCCCGCCGCTGCCTCACCCGTGCCGAGGTCCTCACCTACATCAACCTCTTGGCAGGCGCCGGCAACGAGACCACCACCCGGCTGATCGGCTGGACCGGCAAGCTGCTCGCCGAGCACCCCGACCAACGCCGAGCGGTGGCGGCCGACCGGTCACTGGTGCCGAAGGCGATCGAGGAGATCCTCCGCTTCGAGGCGCCGTCGCCCGTGCAGGCCCGCTACGTCGCCCGCGACGTCGAGTACCACGGACACTCGGTCCCCGAAGGCAGCGTCATGCTGCTGCTCAACGGTGCGGCGAACCGTGACGAGCGCCACTACCCCGACGGGGAACGATTCGACATCCACCGCGACAGCGGCCACCACCTGAGCTTCGGGTACGGGCTGCACTTCTGCCTCGGCGCCGCGCTGGCACGCCTCGAGGGTCGGGTGGCGCTCGACGAGGTGCTACGCCGCTGGACCGACTGGGACGTCGACGAGGACCACGCGGTCATGGCCCACGCGTCGACGGCGCGCGGGTGGGAGAAGCTCCCGGTCGTCACCTCGTAGGAAGAAGGAGTCCCCGTGCCTCGACGTGTGCCCATCGAACCGATCCATCTGCGCGCGGCCCGTCTGCTCGACGTCGAGACGGGGGAGTACGTCGAGCCCGGAGCGCTCCTCGTCGAGGGCGAGCACATCAGGGAGATCGCGCCCCGGTCGGTGCCCGCCGATGCCCGGTTGATCGACCTCGGGGACCTGACCCTGTTGCCGGGACTGATGGACATGGAGGTCAACCTGCTGCTCGGCGGGCCGGACCACGCGAGCCCGCTCAATGCCGTGCAGGACGATCCCGCGGTGCGGACGCTGCGCGCGGTCGCCAACGCTGGCCGCACGCTGCGCGCCGGGTTCACGACCGTTCGGAACCTCGGGCTGTTCGTGCAGACCGGTGGCTTGCTGCTCGACGTGGCGCTGAAGAAGGCAATCGATCTCGGGTGGATCGACGGCCCCCGTGTCGTCCCTGCGGGGCACGCCATCACGCCGACGGGCGGCCACCTCGACCCCACCATGTTCCAGGCGTTCGCCCCGCACATCATGCCGCTCACCGTCGAGGAGGGAATCGCGAACGGCGTCAGCGAGGTGCGCAAGGCGGTCCGCTACCAGATCAAGCACGGCGCGCAGGTGATCAAGGTGTGCGCTTCGGGTGGCGTGATGTCGCACACCGGCCCCGCGGGTGCACAGCAGTACTCCGACGAGGAGCTCGCCGCGATCGCTGACGAAGCGCACCGCGCCGGGCTCAAGGTCGCGGCCCACGCCCACGGCGACGACGGCATCCGCGCCGCGGTCGAGGCCGGCTTCGACTGCATCGAGCACGGCTCGCTCATGAGCGACGAAACCCTCGAGCTCTTCGTTCAGCGCGGCACGTTCCTCGTGGCGACGACCTATCTCGCAGACGGGATGGACGTCTCGCACGCGGCACCCGAGCTCCAGGCCAAGGCCGCGGAGGTGTTTCCCCGCGCCCGGGAGACGATCAAGAAGGCGATCGAGCGCGGCGCCCGCGTCGCGTGCGGCACGGATGCGCCCGCGATCCCGCACGGCAAGAACGCCAAGGAGCTGCTCGCGCTCGTGGACCGAGGGATGACGCCGCTCCAGGCGATCCGCGCCGCGACCACCGTGTCGGCCGAGCTCATCGACGTCGACGACCGCGGTCGCCTCGAGCCGGGCCTGTTCGCCGACATCATCGCGGTCCCCGGCGATCCGCTCACCGACATCGGTGTCACCGAGCAGGTTCGGTTCGTGATGAAGGGCGGCCGCGTGTACCGCGACGACGCCGGCGACCGCGCCGGCTGAATTCGTCGACTCAGACTGCGGGTTCGAGCACCGCGTCGAAACTGGCGGCCCCGCTGTCGGGGACGCGAGGCTGGCGCCACACCTCTACCGGGAAGGATGCGGTCATGAGCCCGCAGTACAGCCACAGCAGGTGCTTGGCATCGTCGGGGAGCGACTCCAGCGTGCGCGCGTCGAGATACGCCAGGGCCTCGTCGATGCGCGGGAACGCGGCGTCGTAGAAGCCCTGGAGCTCGTCCATCGAGGACGAGATGCGCTTGGCGTAGCGGGCGCGCTCGGTCGGCACGGCCCAGTCGGAGAAGGGCTCGAGGTCGGCGAACTGGGGGGGAAGGACGCTGGGCATGGTCGCTGACTCCTCGATCACGCGTGCATCGCGGCGGCGGACGATGCCCGCTCGAAGTCGTCTCGGTATCGCTGCGCCGTCGTGTGCAGGTGGCGGAGCAGGATCTCCTGGTCGTTCAACGGGAACGTTGTGAGTGGCGTCCGCGACTCGAGCATCGACTGCGTGGCCTCGAGCGTGTTGCCGTCCTGGAGCGCGTACTCCTTGAACGTCACCACGGCGAGCTCCTGGGCGAGGCGCTCCCGGGCGTCCTTCGGCGGGGGGAAGTAGACGGTCCCTTCGAAGATGTGCGTGTTGTAGGACGTCGGCCAGTAGTGGTAGGTGAGCACCCAGTTCTGCTTCCAGACCAGGAGCATGAAGTTCGGGAAGAACAGGAAGGAATCGAGTCCCCACGACTTGCGTCCCGACGGGTTGAGCGCGGGTGGCATCTCGCCCAGGCCGATGTCGGACGGGTACCACGGGCCGAACAGCCCGCTCTGGGCCTTCTGCTCGATCGGCTTGTACAGGCTCACATCACTCGGCGGCGTCTCGCCGGTCCACGTCGACACCATGCCGTGCGGACCGTCGATGTCGTACGCGAGCGCCTCGTAGCCCACATCCGAGAGACGGCGCGACTCCTCGGCGACCGACTGCTTCGCGTGCAGAACGGGCGCGTGATAGAACTCGGTGAACGCGTCGATGAAGAGCTTCCAGTTGGCGCCGACCTCGGCGCGGTACTTGTGCACCTGGGTGAGTTGGTCGAACGGGTAGCCCTCGAGCCCCTTCCCGAACTTTCCGAGGTACTCGCGGAGCGGCGTCGTGTTGGTGGGATCGAGGTTCACGAAGATGAACCCCTCCCACACCTCAGCTTGGACTGACGCGAGGCTGTAGTCCTCTTTGTCGAAGTCGAAGAACTCCGACTCCTGCTGCACGAAGGTGCACCCGCCCTCGAGGTTGTACCGCCAACCGTGGTACTTGCAGGTGAACTGCCGGCAGGTGCCGCTCGTCTCCTCGAGCGGGTAGTCCTGCCACACGAGCTTGTTGCCGCGGTGGCGGCAGATGTTGTGGAACGAGCGGATCTCGTCCTTCGAGGCGCGCACGACGACGATCGAGGTCCCGGCGGCGTCGATCTCCCTGGTGAAGTAGCTCCCGACCTTCGGCAGCTGCTCGACCCGTCCGACGTTCAGCCACGTGCGGGAGAAGATGGCCGCCCGCTCCTGCTCGTAGATCTCCGGTGAGATGGAGTCGCCATAGGAGACCGGCCCCGTGCCGAGCCCGGGGTAGTGCTCGGTCCAGGACCCTTCGGCGGGCTTCGTGAAGTGCGGCATGCTCGATCCTCCGCTCAGCGCAGCACCCGGACGATATCACCGATCTCAAAAAAAGAGAAGCCCATTTCCGCTTTGCACGGTCAGCGCTCTCCGATCGGCGTGAACTCCAGATGGAGGCGCTGCACCCCCCGGAGGATGTAGGTGGGCACGAAGTCGAAGCGCCGGGCCTCGGGGGGCCCGTGTTCCACTTCGGAGATCCGGATGTCGCCGAGCCGGTCGAGGAGGCGCTCGACGCTCACGCAGCCCTCGGCGCGCGCGAGGGGGGCCCCGGGGCAGGTGTGGACGCCGAATCCGAACGAAAGGTGCTGGCGGGCGTTCGAGCGGTCGAGATCGAACACGGCCGGATCGGGGAACTGGCGGGCGTCTCGGTTCGCGGCGCCGTTCAGCACCATCAGGGTGGTGCCCGCGGGAATGTCGACCCCACCGATGGTGGTCGGTACCCGCGTGAGCCGGAAGTCGCCCTTGACGGGGCTCTCGAAGCGCAACGCCTCTTCGACGAAGTTCGGGATCATGTCGCGCTCACGCCGCAGCCGCTGTTGGAGGTCGGGTTGCTCGCCGATGAGCTGGAGCGCGGAGCCGAGGAGCCGCACCGTGGTCTCCTGACCAGCGGCGAACAGGTTCGCGGCGATCCGCACCACATCGACGACCTCGGGCGTGGAGCCATCGGGGAAGGTCGCCACCGCCAGCCCCGTCATCACGTCGTCTCGCGGCGCGCGTCGCCGGTCCTCGATGTAACCCGTGAAGGCCTCGTAGAGGAACTCCAACGGACGATGCGCCATCGCATCGCGCTCGGTGCTCCCGACGGCCCGATCCGGCCGCTGCCCCAGCTCGCGCCGAAACGTCGGGTGGTCCGCTTCGGGCACACCGAGCAGGTCGGCGACGACCAGCATCGCAAACGGCGCGCCGTACTCGTGGATGAGCTCGACCCTCCCGTTCGCCGCGAACTCGTCGATCACCCGATCGGCGAGGCGCCACATGAACTCCTCGTTCTCCTTCAGGCGCTTCGGCGTGATGAGCCGCATGAGGAGCGCCCGATGCGCCGTGTGCACCGGGGGGTCGAATGTCGGCAGCTGGTCGCTGAACGGGAGCTCGTCGCGATGCTGCTCGATGAGCTCGCTCACGTCGTCGCCCTCGAGCGGTACCGGGAAGCCAGGGAACGGCCCGGTCACCGAGTTGCACGACGAGAACGTCTCGGTGTCGTGGTACACGGCGAGCGCCTCGTCGTAGCCCGTGACCATGACGACGTCGTGGTGTGGCTCGCGCTGCACAGGGCACCGGGCCCGCAGCTCGTCGAAGTAGGGGTAGGGGTCGGCGACGAGCGTCTCGTCGCGGAAGAAGTCGACGTTCTCGAGTTCGCTCACAGCACCGCCCCCGTCACCTTGTGCTCGAGGATCTCGTCGTAGGTCAGGCCGAGCTCGAGCAGCACCTCATCGGTGTGCTCACCGTGCTCCGGTGCGCCACCCACCTCGGGTGGGGTCTCGTCGAACTGCACCGGGTTCGCAGGCAGCCGGAACTCCGCCCCGGTCGAGGTCGTGATGGGCTCGAGGTAACCGTTGGCGACCGCTTGGGGGTCGTCGTGGACCTCGAGGGTCGTCTGGAGGGGGGCCCAGACGCCCTCGAGGGTCTGCAGGCGCTCGCGCCACTCGTCGTAGGTGCGGGTCCGGAAGACCCCACGGAGCACCTCGATGCACTCGCGGCGGTGCTCGTAGCGGGCGGCGCCGTCCTTGAAGCGCGGGTCGTCGAGGAGATCGGGTCGATCGAGGTGCTGGCACAGGTCGGGCCAGTACCGGTCGGCTTGGAGCAGCACGAGGATGATGAACCGGCCGTCCTTCGTCGGGTAGGTGCCGACGAGCGGGTTCGGCAGCGTGTCGCGGTCGAACGTCGGGATCTCGACGTCCTCGTAGAGCTTGGCGGACGTGACCTCTGGGGCGAGGCTCCACAGGCCGAGGTTGAGCAGGGACACGTCGACGATCGACGGGGTGCCTGTGCGTTCGCGCCGCAGCAGCGCGGCGGCGATGCCGCCGGCGATCGTGAGCCCACCCATGACGTCGCCGAAGGCGGGGCGCTGGTCGACCGGCCAGTCCGCGGCCGGGTCCTTGAACGCCATGGCGAGCCCGGCGCGACCCCAGAACGACGCGCCGTCGAACCCGCCTTTCCCGGCGTCTGGACCGCGTGTTCCCTGGCCGGTGCCGCGCACGTAGATGACGTTCGGGTTGCGGGCCCGGATGTCGTCGACGTCGATGCGCAGCCGCCGGCGCACGTCCGGCAAGTAGTTGGTGACGAAGACGTCGGCGGTCTCCACGAGGCGGTACAACAGCTCGCGCCCGCCGTCGGTCGAGACGTCGAGACCGACCGAGCGCTTGCCCCGGTTCGGGATCTCGAACATGAAGTTGACGCCGCCGCCCCCTGGGACCAGGCCCGACGACACCAGCCCCCGCTGCGGATCGCCGCTCAAGGGGTGCTCGACCTTGATGACGTCGGCACCCCACTCCGACAGCACGGCACCCGAGATCGGCACGAACGTCCAGCTCGCCACCTCGACGACCCGGATGCCCGCGAGCACGTCCTTCATCGGACCCCTGACGTCGCTAGGCGTGATTACTACGTTCACAATCTACGAGAGCGGAGTTTCCGCCGCAACGGGCCCTCGACCCGCCGTCGGACTGACGCCGCGCCCCCCCCTGTGCCCCGAGCCGACCGGCCCGGGAAGTTGACCTCGCGCGAGTCGCAAATATTATTCTCAGTCACCGCGAACAAGATGTCCGGCCAGACTGGGGAGCGCATGGGTTCCACCGCGCCGATCGCGGAGGGTCTGTTCACGTGGCCGGCCGACGAGCCACGACTCATCGGTGGCCGCTGCACCGCGTGCGGGACGATCACCTTCCCGAGGCAGAGCGGCTGCCCGCGGTGCGGGGCGCAGCCACTGGAGGAGCACCTGCTCGCGCGACGAGGTCGGCTGTGGGCCTGGACCACCCAGGAGTTCCCGCCGCCGGCACCGCCCTACGCCGGGCTCCGGGGCGAGGCCTTCCAGCCGTTCGGCGTCGGGTACGTCGAGCTGCCCGGAGAGCTGCGCGTCGAGGCACGCCTCACCGAACACCGCCCGGAGCGCCTGCACGCGGGGATGGCCATGGAGCTCGCGATCGTGCCGTTCGGCATCGACCACGAGGGAAACGAGCGGGTGACGTTCGCGTTCCGTCCCGTCGACGAGAAGTGAGGGACCGATGAGCAACGACGTCG
>DATISY010000139.1:0-19723 GCA_035468285.1 Acidimicrobiia bacterium
GCGCCGCCGCCGACGCTTCCGGGCCGCGCTGGGAGCCGGCGTCGGCGTCGGGGATGGGACGACGGGTGGGTCGGCCGTGGTGGTCACGGGTCGAGCCGCTGCTGGGTGGCCGGGTCGAAGAGATGGAGCCCGCTCGTGTCCGCGGCGAGCCGGACGACCTCGCCGTTGCCCGGGGTGGGCTCGGTCGCCGGTTGGCGGACGATGAGGACCTGCCCGTCGTCGAGGTGCACGATCAGGTGACGTTCGTGGCCGAGGGATTCGATGAGCACGACGTTGGCGGTGATTGGACCGTCCGGGTGGATGTGGAGATCCTCGGGTCGAACGCCGAGCACCGCGCCGTCCATCGTCGTGGCTCGCGCCGCGGTGGCGAGCGCTGCGGGGAGCGGCACGCGGACCCCCGGGGCCTCGAAGACGAGCTCGGCGCCGTCGCTCGTGACGCGGCCGTCGATCGTGTTCATCGGGGGGGTGCCGATGAACCGGGCGACGAAGAGATTCGCGGGACGCTCGTACACGTGCTGGGGCGGGTCGAGCTGCTGGACGACCCCGTGGTCGATGATCGCGATGCGGTGCCCCATCGTCATCGCCTCGACCTGGTCATGGGTGACGTAGATCACCGTCGCCCGGAGGCGCCGTTGCAGGTCGACGAGCTCGGCGCGGGTCTGGACGCGGAGCTTCGCGTCGAGGTTCGAGAGCGGCTCGTCCATGAGGAACGCCAACGGCCGGCGGACGATGGCCCGCGCCAGCGCGACGCGTTGGCGTTGCCCGCCGCTGAGCTCCGCCGGCTTGCGGGCGAGGAGCTCGTCGAGGCCGACGACGCGGGCCGCCTCCGCGACCAGGGCGGACCGGTCCGCCTTCGGGACGCGTCGGGCCCGCAGCGGGAACTCGATGTTGCGTTCGACGCTCATGTGCGGGTACAGGGCGTACGACTGGAAGACCATCGCGACGTCCCGATCCTTGGGTTCGGTCTCGGTGACGTCACGGTCGCCGATGCGGATGGTCCCGGCGGTGGGCTCCTCGAGACCGGCGATGATGCGGAGCACCGTGGACTTCCCGCAACCGGAGGGGCCGAGGAGCACGAGCAGCTCCTCGTCCTCGACGGCCAGCGTGACATCGTCGACGGCGACGACGTCCCCGAAGCGCTTCGTGATGCCGTCGAGGACGACTCGGCTCACCTGGCGATCCCCCTACCCCGTTGCTATGACGCGCAGCCTACGGGCTGTCGTCGGCGCGTCCACCGCAGCGGTTGAACGGCGGGGAAACAACGCTCGACGAAGGGGTGGGTTCGGGTTCGCCTCGGCCGGGGAAGGAGCGGAGGTCAGCGAGCCCGAAGGAACCAGGCCCGGGGGTCCCAGGTCCGCAACGCGGTGAGCTCGTCGCGAATCGGTGGGGCGAGCTCGCCGACCGAGTCGGCGACGGCGAGGTCCCACCCGCAGGCGGCGCGCACGGCCGCGATCCGTTCCGCGAGGGGCTCCGGGCCCGCGGGCACCGCGGTGAGGGTGAGCTCGTCGTCGCGCCGTTCCAGGGTGCCGAGGTCGGTGACGAGCGCTCTCACCGCCCGGCCGGGTGAGGTGATGTACTCGCAGTCGGCTGGTGTGCGCTCCGGGGTGAGGAGGGCGACGACGACAGCTTCGGCGCAGACCGACGCGACGTCATTGCCGCCGCCGGAGCCGACGAGGAAGCGGTTCTCGGGAAGCAGCGTCGAGTTGATGTTGCCGTGCCGGTCAATCTGCGCGCCGCCGAGGCAGGCGACGGTCGTGGTCCCCGGTCCGCCGACCATCGTGCCCAGCACCGCGGAGGCGTCCGCGAGCATCGTGGAGCGCCAGAAGTTGCGGTGGTTGAGGACGAACGGGTCGCCCGGGACCGGGTCGTAACCCCAGAGGCCGATCTCCGCGGTCAGCTGGACGTGACTCCCGCCGTCGCGGGCCTGGGCGACGCCGAGCCACGCGGCGAGGTTCGCGACCCCCGCGCCGGCGAGGACCGCGTCCGCGTCGAGCGCGATCACGCGCGCCGCGAGGTGCCGCGCCCCCCACACCGCGGCGAACTCCCACCGGTTCGGGGGAGCGTCCAGGTCCGGGGGGTGCGCCGCGACGTCGGCTTCCCAGGAGTCCGGCGCGACGCGGGCCCGGAGGGCATGGATCCGCGAGCCGCCGAGCCGTTCGAGGTAGGCATCCTGGTCGGGGACGTCGAGCACCCAGTGGCGGATCCAGTCGTCGTAGTCGTCGCGGCGGGTCGCGGCCCGCGCGTCGACCCAGAAGTCGTAGTCCTCGCCGTACCCGGCGGCGGGCAGGTCACCGGGGAAGCAGCCACCGGGATGGGCCCCGAGCTCGGTGGTGCAGACCGCGAGGACGCGGTGCGCGGGGATGCGCACGAGGTGCGACCAGGGCCGGAGATCGTCGACGACCTGCTCGACGGTGACGATCGCGCCTCGTCGGGCGGCCAAGGCACCCCACACCCCCTCGAGGAGCGGCGGGTGCATCGCGATGTTCCCCGCGGTGTCGGCGACGGGCGCGTGGACCAGCGCGACGTCCGGGACGAGAGGTGCGAGGAGCCCCACCGGACCGAACGGGGTGTCGAGACGCGCGTACGCATCGTTGTCCTCCATCGACGAGTCGGCGATGGAGCGGGTGGTGACGGCGGACAGGCCGCGCGCGGCGGCCTCGAGCCGTTGCGTGTAGGCGAGAAACGACCAGTGCTCGACGTCGACGACACCCCGCTGGTAGGCGTCGGCCATGATCGGGTTCGGCGTGAAGTTCGGGAAGGTGTCACCCGAGTAGCCCGTCACGACCCGTTTGAGCAGCCCACCGCGGAAGAAGAGGGCACCGAGGCTGGAGAGGCTCAGCATCTGGAGCGTGAAGCCGGGGTCTTGTCCCCACCACTGGCGGACGACCTCCCGCGCCGCCGCGGTCCAGCGGCTGTGCCCCACCGTGATGTGGAGCGCGTCGCCGGCACGGACGTGCTCGCTGACCGCCTCGCTCAGCGACCGGGTTGGGTCCGCCACCCGCCTCAGGCCGGCTCGAGCACGAGGTCGGCGAGTCGTCGGCGCTGCCAACCCTGGTAGCCGAGCATCGCGTCGTTCTGCTTGGCTCGCTTGTAGTACCAGTGGGCGTCGCAGTCCCAGGTGAACCCGACGCCACCGTGCACCTGGATGTCCTCGGCGGTGATGAACACCGCGGCCTCGGCCGTATAGCCCTTCGCCATCGCGGCGGCGTCTTCGCGGTCGGGGTGGTCGACATCGGAGGTCCACGCGGCGTAGTGGGTGCCCACGCGGGCCAGCTCCAGGCGGTGGAGCATGTCGACCAGCTTGTGGCGGATGGCCTGGAACGACGCGATCGGCCGGTCGAACTGGACGCGGACCTTCGCGTACTCGACGGCCAAGGCGAGCGCGGCGTCGGACGCGCCCACAAGCTCCGCCGCGAGCATGACCGCGGCGTCGTCGACGATCCGCCGCCACGTGAGGGTGTGGTCACCGGGTGTGCCGATGCGCTCCGCGGGCCGCTCGTCGAAGGTGAGGCGGGCGGCTTTGCGGGTCGGGTCCAGGGTCGGGATGGGCTCGCTCTCGGGCGATTGGAGCAGGAAGGACCCGAGGCCCTCTTCGGTGCGGGCAACCACGATGACCCAGTCGGCGGTGTGGCCATCGAGGACGAGCGGCTTGAGTCCGGTGAGCACCCAGTTCGCGCCGCGTCGCCGCGCCCGGGTCCGGATGCGGTCGACCGGGCTGCCGTGTCCCTGCTCCTCGATCGCCACCGTGCCGCGCAACGTGCCGGAACCGAGACCGGCCAGCAGCTCGTCGGCGCCGAGGCGCGTGGCGGCGAGGGTGGCCAGCACCGCGGAGGAGAAGAACGGCCCGGGGAAGGGCAGTCGTCCCATTTCTTCCATGACGACAGTCATGTCGACGAGCCCGAGGCCGAGCCCGCCTTGGGATTCCGGGACGAGCAGTCCGGGCCACCCGAGCGCGGCGATGCGCTGCCAGAGCTCGTCGGTGACACCGCAAGCATCTTCGGCCATCGCTCGCACGTACGAGCTCGGGGCGTCGTTGCGGAGAAAGGCGCGCACCGCGTCTCGCAGGGCGTCTTGGTCTTCGCTGAAGGTGAACTCCACCGATGGCTTCCCTCGACAACCGCGGGCGAACGGGCCGCCGAGCCTAACCCGACCGGCGCCGACCACGGTCGGGCGCCGCCGGTGCCGCGTGGTGACCGTCAACCGAGCGGCCCGACGCGGGCGTCGTCGAGCACGACACCGATGGGGCTCGCTTGCCTGCATGCCGACCCCCGGTCCGTGTCGCGAGCGGCATGGCGTTCGGACCGACCTCCCAGGGAATCCGCACCGTGGCGGACCGCCGCGTGCGGCCTGTGGCGGCGCTGCGGCGGGTGCGAGGAGCCCGATCGGCCCGGCTGCCTTTCGTCGGGCCGGCAGAGCCTCCCGCTATCGTTCGCCCATCCAGGACCTGAGAGCTTCTCGAACGACGCCGGGGGGACGGATGCAGGCCGGTGGCCCGTCCCGCGACCGTCGCCCATCTAGGGTGACGGGCGTGGTCGCGCCGTCGCCGAGGACCCGTCGACCACCGCCGCGCCCCCAGGCCCGTTCCCTCCCGCCCATCGCGGGGAGGCGTCCGCCACCTTCGTACGCCTACCGACCCCCGCCCCGTCACGGCCTCCGGCGGCTCGTGGTGCTGGTCCTCCTGGTGGCCACGCTCGGCACGGTCGGGTACCTCTTCCTCAACCGGGGCGGGACCACCTCCACGGCGAGCGGGTTCCTCGGCGCCGACCAGCAGTCCGTCAAGGCCGCGACCACCGTCGTCGCCGCGGCCCAGGCGGTGCAGCGATTCGCCGCCCTCCACTCCTTCGACCTCGTGGCCCAGGCGCAGAGCGCGGTCTTGGACCGCCAGCTCACGTCGCTGCGATCCATCGCGTCGAGCTCGACGGGCCGCCAGAAGCAGATCGCCAACGAGACGGCCTCCACCGTCCAGCTCGCGCTCGAAGCCGTCGACCGGTACCGCCGAGCCGTCGCGTTCACCTACCGCCTGGCGGACGCCGAGCAGGCCCTCCAGGATCTCAACAACGCGGTCGCCACCCTCAAACAGCAGGCGCAGGCGTGGCAGCACGCCTGACCGTGACGCAAGCCGGCACCAGAGCATCGGACTAGGCATGGATTTCTCCCACACCCCTGAGGACGAGGCGTTCCGCGACGAGCTGCGGGCCTGGCTCGAGGTGAACCTCCCGAAGTTCCTCGCCGACTGGGGCGGCGACGAGGACCCCGGCGGTGGTCGCGCCACCGGCGGGGTCGAGCGCACCCAGGAGCGCCGCAAGGACTGGCAGCGACGCCTGAACGAGGGCCGGTGGGCGGCGATCAACTGGCCGGCGGCGTGGGGTGGCCGCGAAGCGACACCGGTGCAGAACGTCATCTACTCCGAGGAGATGGGCCGGGTCCGTGCCCCCGGCATCTACAACGCGAACGGTCTCTGGCAGATCGGCCCGATGATCATCCGGTGGGGCACCGAGGAGCAGCAGAACCAGTGGCTGCCCGGAATCTTGAGCGCCGACGAGCACTGGTGTCAGGGCTTCAGCGAGCCGCAGGCGGGCTCGGACCTGGCCAACCTCCGCACCACCGCCATCCGTGACGGCGACGAGTACATCGTGAACGGCCAGAAGATCTGGATCTCGACCGCGCACCTCGCCAAGTGGGGCCTCTTCCTGTTCCGCACCGACCCGGAGGCCATCGACCGGGGCGCCAAGCATGAGGGCATCACCGCGTTCATCGTCGACATGGACACCCCCGGGATCGAGTGTCGCCCGATCCGCGACATCGTCGGCGACGAGATGTTCAACGAGGTGTGGTTCACCGACGTGCGGATCCCCGCCTCGTGGCGCCTCGGAGACGAGGGCGCAGGCTGGCAGGTCGCGATGGGAACCCTCGGCCACGAACGGGTCGGCACCGCCGGCTTGGCGATCACCATGGCCGCGGACCTCCGGGCGATGATCTCGGCGGCACGGGCCGTGAACCCCGACGCGCTCGAGGACCCCGAGATCCGGGAGCGCATCGCCCGGGCCCACACCGACATCGAGTTCACCAAGCTGCTCAACTACCGGGCGCTGACGAAGATCATCAAGGGACAGAAGAACTGGCCCGAGGTGCCCCTCGCGAAGCTCCAATGGAGCCATCTGGCCCAGACCCTCGCCGAGCTGGCCGTCGACCTGCTCGGACCCAACGGGCTCCTGGCCCGAGGCGGCCCCGACGCCGTCGACGGCGGGACATGGACGCGCCTCTACAGCTTTCAGCGCTACACGTCGATCGGCGCCGGCGCGACCGAGGTGCAGAAGAACATCATCGCCGATCGGGCGTTGCTGCCCCGCAAGTGACCGCGCCGGGAGATGACGGTCCGCACCCGGGGGCGGCCCCGGGGTCCGGGCCCTGAGCCTCGCGAGGACGGATGCGCCTCGGGATCGTGACGCCCGTCGTGACCCGGCTCCCGCGCGCCCACGCGAGCTGGGAGACCGAAGCCGGGATGGCCGAGGTCGAAGCCGTCGTCGTCGTCGCCGAGCGGCTCGGCTACGAGTTCGCGACGTGCAGCGAGCACGTCGCGATCCCGGAGTCGGTCGCGTCGACGCGGGGCGCCACCTACTGGGACCCGCTCTCGACGTTCGGGTACCTCGCGGGACGCACGACCACGATCCGGTTCGCGACGTTCGTGCTCGTCCTCGGCTACCACCATCCGCTCGAGATCGCCAAGCGGTACGGGACCCTCGACCGGATCTCGGAAGGCCGCCTGACCCTGGGGGTGGGGGTCGGATCCCTCGAAGAGGAGTTCGCGCTCCTCGACGTCCCGTTCTCGGATCGGGGACCCCGGGCCGATGACGCGCTCCGGGCCCTGCGCGCCGCGTTCGGGGTGACCGCCCCCCGCTACGTGGGCACCCACTTCCGCTTCGAGGGGTTCGTCGTCGACCCGTGCGGTGTCCAACGCGAGGTGCCACTGTGGGTGGGAGGCCGCACCGGCCGGTCGTTACGCCGCGCCGTCGAGCTCGGTGACGGCTGGGCGCCGTTCGCCCTCGATCCCGACGCGGTCGCCGGGCTGCTCGCCACCGCCCGCCGGACCGACGCCTGGCACGCCCGCCGCGCCCCGCTCGACGTCATCTTGCAGCCTGCACCACCCCTCGATCCGCTCGGCGCACCCGACGAGACGCGCCGCACGATCGCCGCGCACGAGGCGGCGGGCGCGACCGCGCTGGCGGTGCGCCTGCGACACCGGTCGCCCACGCACTACACCGACCAGCTCGCCGCGCTGGTCGGGCTCGTCGACGCCTGACGGCTCAGCCCAGCAGCGCCTGGGTGTGGCGGGCGATCATGACGTCCTCGTTCGTCTCGAGCACCCGGACCGTGACCGGGCTGGCGGGAGCGCTGATCACGGGCTCCGACGCGGCGTTGCTGTCCTCGTCGATCATCACGCCCAGGTGCTCGAGCCCACGGCAGGCCTCGGCCCGGACCGCGGGGGCGTGGGCCCCGATCCCCGCGGTGAACACCACGGTGTCGAGACCGCCGAGGAGCGCGGCGTACGCGCCGATCTGCATGCGGACGTGCTGGCAGAACACCGTCACCGCCAGCGCGGCTCGGTCGTCGCCCCCGGCGCGTCGCTCGAGCAGCGTCTGCATGTCCGACGTCTCCCCCGACAGTGCCCGCAGGCCCGACTCGCGGTCGACCAGCTCTTCCAGGGCGGCGCCGTCATAGCCGCGCTCGCGGGTCAGGTACACGAAGATGCCGGGGTCGAGGTCGCCACTGCGACCGCTCATGACGATCCCGCCCGAGGGCGTGAACCCCATCGTGGTGTGCACCGACCGCCCCCCTTCGACCGCGGCCAGGCTGGCGCCGTTGCCCAGGTGGGCGACGACGGCCCGCCCGAGGGTCGCGCCGCCGAGCGTCGCGACGATGTACTCGTACGAGAGGCCGTGGAACCCGTACCGGCGGACGCCGACGTCTGCGAGCCCGCTCGGGAGTGGGAGGCGCCAGGCGGTCTCGGGCATCGAGCGGTGAAAGGCGGTGTCGAAGCACGCGACCTGGGGGAGGTCGGGGTAGCGGCGGGCGACGGCGTCGATCCCGGCGAGGGCGGCGGGCAGGTGCAGCGGCGCGAACGGGGTCGCGGCGCGGAGGTCGCCGATCACCTGCTCGTCGAGGCGGGTCGGGTCGAAGTGGTGAGGGCCGCCGTGGACGAGTCGGTGTCCCGCCCCGGTCAACGTCGACGCGAACCCGTCACCGACGCGGAGGGCCTCGGCGAGGGCGTCGGGCCCGGCGCCGTCGACGCTGACCGCGGCCCGCTGGATCTCGCCCGCGGCCCCGAGCTCGTAGACCGCGGTCTTCACCGACGACGAGCCGCAGTTCACGCACAGGATCACCGCGCCCCCGGGGGCGGTCACGGACCCGACCAGCGCCAATCACGGACCTCGGGGAGGTCCTCGAGGTGCTGCGCGATGTATCCCGGGTGCCGTTTCAGCTGTGCGTTGCAGTGAGCGATGAGGCTCTCCCCTTCGGCCGGGAACCGCCTCGCTCGTTTCAACGCCTCCAACGCGAGGTGGTAGCGGCTGATGCCGTTGCGGACCACCATGTCGAACGGCGTCGTGGTCGTCCCCTCCTCGTTGTAGCCACGGACATGGAACCGCGACGCGTTCGGCCGCCCGTGCAGCGCGTGGTGCACCGCGCTCGGGTAGCCGTGGAACGCGAACACGACGTCGCCGTCGCTGGTGAAGAGGTCCACGAACCGGGCTTCGTCCATGCCGTGGGGGTGGAGGTTGGGGGTGAACAGCGACATGAGGTCCACGACATTGACGACACGCAGCGACAGCTCCGGGACCTGCTGACGGAGCAGGTCCGCGGCGGCCAGGAGCTCCATCGTCGGGATGTCTCCGGCGGAGGCCAGGACGACGTCGGGATCGTCCGCGGTCACGGTCGACCCGGCCCAGCTCCACACCGACGCTCCGCGCCGGCAGTGGTCGCGGGCCGCTTCGGCGCTCAGCCACTGCGGCTGGGGCTGCTTGTCGATGACGATGAGGTTGACGCAGTCTCGGCTGCGGAGGCAGTGGTCGGCGACGGCGAGCAGGCAGTTGGCGTCGGGGGGAAGGTAGATGCGGGCGACGTTGCCTCGCTTGGTGATGACGGTGTCGATCAGCCCCGGACCCTGGTGGCTGAACCCGTTGTGGTCGTTGCGCCAGCACGTCGAGGTCAACAGGACGTTCAAGGACGAGACGGGGGCCCGCCAGGGCAGGTCGGCGGCCGCCTCGAGCCACTTCGCGTGCTGGACGAGCATCGACGCCGACACCATCGCGAACGCCTCGTAGCTGGCGAAGAGCCCGTGGCGGCCGGTGAGGACGTACCCCTCGAGCCAGCCCTGGCAGTTGTGCTCGCTCAAGATCTCCATGACGCGCCCGTCCGGGCTGACGTGGTCGTCGATCGCGATGGTCGGCTCGAGCGAGCACCGGTCGGTGACCTCGAACACCGCGCCGAGCCGGTTGGAGTTCGTCTCGTCGGGGCACGTCAGGCGGAAGTTGGCGGCCTCGCGGTTCTGCACGAACACGTCCCGGAGCAGCTCGCCGAGCTGACGGGTCGACTCGTGCAGCTCGGCGCCGTGCTTCGGGACCGGGATGGCGTACGCCGGCCAGTCGGGCACGCGGAGCGGCTGGAGGATCAGGCCGCCGTTCGCGTGTGGGGACGCGCCCATGCGGCGGTCTCCCGTGGGCGCGAGCGCGGCGAGGTCGGCGCGCAGGTGTCCGTCGGTGTCGAAGAGGTCCTCGGGACGATAGGACCGCATCCAGTCCTCGAGGAGCCGGAGATGCTCCGGGTTGTCGCGCGGGGCCGGGATCGGCACCTGGTGGGCGCGGAACGTGCCCTCGACCGGTTCGCCGTCGACGACCTTCGGTCCGGTCCACCCCTTGAGGGTGCGCAGCACGATCGCCGGCCAGCGCGGCCGCCCGTGGACGCCCCGGGTCCGGGCGTCGTCTTGGATCTCGGCGATGCGCTCGAAGCACCGGTCGAGGGTCGCGGCGAGCGAGTGGTGGACGACGGCCGGCTCGTCTCCCTCGACGAAGTGCACGTCGTAGCCGTGCCCGCCGAGGAGCGACGCGACCGCCTCGTCGTCGGCGCGGCCCAGCACGGTGGGTCCCGAGATCTTGTAGCCGTTGAGGTGCAGGATGGGCAGCACCGCGCCGTCGCGGGCCGGGTTGAGGAAGTCGATGCCGGACCAGGAGCCCGCGAGGGGGCCGGTCTCGGCTTCGCCGTCGCCGACGACGCAGGCCACGACGAGCTGCGGGTTGTCGAACGCGGCGCCGAAGGCGTGGACGAGCGAGTACCCGAGCTCGCCCCCTTCGTGGATCGACCCGGGGGTCGGCACGCTCACGTGGCTCGGGACACCGTACGGCGTCGAGAACTGGCGGAAGAGCCGACGCATCCCGTCGGCGTCCGAGGTGATGTCGGGGTACACCTCGGAGTAGGTGCCCTCGAGGTACACGTTGGCGAGAATCGCCGGTCCGCCATGCCCGGGGCCGGTGACGTAGAGCACGTCGGCGTCGCGGGCTCGGATGACACGGTTGAGGTGCGCGTAGAGGAGGCTCAGTCCGGGTGAGGTCCCCCAGTGGCCGAGGAGCCGGGGTTTGATGTGCTCGGGGCGCAGCGGCTCGCGGAGCAGCGGGTTGTCGACGAGGTAGATCTGCCCGACCGTCAGGTAGTTCGCGGCCCGCCAGTACGCGTCGAGCGCGGCGAGCTCCTCGTCGGCGACCACCGCGCGAAGCGTACCCACGCCGTCGAGGGCTAACGCCCCCGGGCCCAGCAGACCGTGGCATGGATGACGAGCGGCGCGTCGGGGGTCACGACGGGGTCATCGAGGTTGAACGCGTCGGGCGGTCCGGACTGGGGTTCGACACAGATCGCGTGCTCCGGCTCGGTGAACACCACTAGGCAGGAGCAGTCGGTCTCGAGCGTCACGGTGAACGAACCGGGCCAGGTCAGCACGGCCGCGGGGGATCCGAGGTCGGTGAAGCAGTCGTCCCAGGGTGGCGCGTGGACCGGGATCAGCTCGCCCGACGGGATCCCCTCGTCGTCACGCGCGTACATGAGATCGGCGTGCAGCTCGACCTCGAGCGGCTCGCCGGTGGCGGTCGGGAGCCGGTTCCACCACGGATGCCATCCGCCGGTCGCCGGCATGGGCCGCCCGGCGGCGTGGATCTCCATGGTGAGGTCGAGCGCGTCGGGGCCGAGGTCGAGGCGCTGGACGACCTGCCCGCCGAACGGCCACGGGGCGTCGAGTGGCACCGACGCCACCGCGGCGCTCCCCGAGGTGTGGTCGACCCTCCACCGCCGGTCGCGGGCGATGCCGTGGATGGCGTGCGGCGGCATGTTGCACGGCATCGCGTAGTCGGTGTCGTCGAAACGGAAGCGGCCGTGGCGGATCCGACCCGCCCAGGGCGCCATCGGGAACATCCCGTAGTTGTGGTCGTCGACCTCGGGTGGGACGAGGAGCTCGACGCCGTCGACGGTGAGGCGGTCGACGCGTCCGCCGTGGACCTCGTCGAAGGTGACGCGGGCCGAGCCGGACCGCAGCTCGATCACGTCTCGTCAGCCGAGGCGTTCGATCACGGTCGCGTTGGCCTGCCCGCCGCCCTCGCACATGGTCTGGAACCCGTACCGGCCGCCGGTCGTCTCCAGGTCGTGGAGGAGCGTGGTCATGATCCGCACGCCGCTCGCGCCGAGGGGGTGTCCGAGGGCGATGGCACCCCCGCGCGGGTTGAACCGGGCGGGGTCGGGGCGGAACTCTTTGGCCCACATCAACGCGATCGAGGCGAACGCCTCGTTGCACTCCATCGCGTCGAAGTCGTCGATGGAGAGCCCCGACCGGTCGAGCAGCCGTCGGGTGACCGGGTTGGGTGCCGACAGGACGAGCACCGGATCGTCGGCCAGGACGGCGAAGTGGGTGAACCGGGCGCGGATGGGCAGGCCGAGCCGCTCCGCGGTGTCACGGTCGGCGATCAGCATGGCGGCGGCGCCGTCGCTCATCATCGAGGAGTTCCCGGCGGTGATGTCGGGCGCGGGCTGGTCGTCGGACACCCACGCCGGCGAGAGCCCCGCGAGGACGTCCAGGGTCGTCGCGCGTCGAATCCCCTCGTCCGCGGTGAGTGGCGTGTCGGTCGCGTTGCCGTCGGAGTCCTTCCCGGGGACGGGGACGATCTCGTCCGCGAACCATCCCGAGTCGGTGTTCGCCGCGGCGCGCCGGTGGCTCTCGAGCGCGAACGCGTCCATCTCCTCGCGGGAGACCCCGAACTTGTCGGCGAGGACCTGCGCGACCCAGAACTGGATCCCGAGGACGCCGTTGCACGCTTCGAGGAACGCGGGGCTGAACGGGCCCGTGCCGCCCCGGGCGTTGCTCGACATCGGGCTGCGCGTCATCGACTCGACGCCACAGGCGATCGCGAGGTCGTACGCGCCGGCGATGACACCTTGGGCGACGAAGTGCATCGCCTGCTGGGATGACCCGCACTGGCGGTCGACGCTCGTCGCCGGCACATGCCACGGCAGTCCCGCGGCGACCCACGCGTTGCGTGTGACGTTGCAGCCCTGCTCCCCCGCCTGGGTGACGCAGCCGCCGACGACGTCGTCGACGAGGCCGGGGTCGACATCGTGGCGGTCAAGCAGCGACCGGAGGGTGTGGCCGAGCAGGTCGGTGGGATGCCAGCCGGCCAGCGCGCCCTTGCGCTTCCCGATCGGGGTGCGGACGGTGTCGACGATGACGGCTTCGCGGGTGGCCATGACCTCTCGTTCTGGTTGGAGCCCGCGACAGCGTACGCTGCGCCGGCCATGCGAATTGCCGCCCTGGTGAAGCAGATCCCCGCGTTCGAGGAGATGGAACTCGGGCCTGACGGGCGGCTGCGCCGTGCCGGCCTCGACCTGGAGATGAACCCGTACTGTCGACGCGCCGTCTCGCAGGCGTGCGAGCTCGCCGCCGCGGTCGGGGACGGGACAGTGACGGTCCTGACGCTCGGGCCCCCCACCGCGGAGGACACGCTGCGCGAGGCGATCGCCTGGGCCACGGAGCAGGACGTCACGGCCGAGGGCGTGCTGATCACGGACCCGGCGTTCGCGGGATCCGACACGCTGGCGACGGCGCGGGCCCTCGCGGCGGCGATCGAGCGCGAGGGTGGCTTCGACCTGGTCTTGACCGGGCGGAACTCCGTCGACGCGGACACGGGCCAGGTCGGGCCGGGGCTCGCCGAGCTGCTCGGCCTGCCGTTCGCGACCGGCGCCCGCTACCTCAGCCTGCAGGGCAAGACGGTGCATGTCCGATGCGAGCACGACGACGGCTTCGCGCAGGTCGAGGTGACGCTGCCCGCCGTGGTGTCGTGCGCCGAGCGGCTCATCGACCCGTGCAAGGTCGATGCCCTGGGACGCGCCTCGGTCCCGGTCGAGCTGCTCCGCACGGTGAGCGCCGCCGACCTGGGGCCCGGACCGTGGGGCGAGCCGGCGAGCCCGACCCGGGTCGGGACGGTGCGGGTCCATGCCGTGGACCGTGCCCGCACCGTGCTGGAGGGCCCGGTGATGGAGCAGGTCCGACGGGCCGTCGATCTCCTGCGGGAGCGGGAGGCGTTGACACCGGCCGGCCGCGCCGACCGGTCCGAGACCGTCCCGCCCCTGCAAGGCGAGCGCGGCGACGCGGTGGCGGTCGTGGTGGAGCCCGACCGGGACCGGGTCACGCGGGAGCTCCTCGGGGCCGCGGCCCGCCTCGCGGTGGGGATCGACGGGCACGCGGTGGCGCTCTGCGTCGAGCCGCCGGACCCCGCGCTGTTGGCGTCGTGGGGCGCTGACGCCGCGGTGTTCCTCGACGGCTCCGCCGTCGAGGAGGACATCGCCGCCGGCGTCGCGGAGTGGTCCCGCCTCGCGGCGCCGTGGGCGGTGCTGGCGACCAGCACCGCGTGGGGCCGCGAGGTCGCGGCCCGCGCCGCGGCGCGTCTCGGCGCGGGTCTCACGGGCGACGCGGTGGACCTCGAGGTCGGCGGCGACGGCCGTCTCGTGGCGTGGAAGCCCGCGTTCGGCGGTCAGCTGGTCGCGGCGATCACCGCGACGTCGCCTGTGCAGCTGGCGACGGTGCGGGCCGGGGTCTTGGTTCTGTTGCGGCCGCGGTCGGCCACGACGATCGAAACCCGGTCGATGGTCGTCCCGCGTCGCACCCGGCTCGAGGTCCGGAACCGCACCCGGGACGACGACCTCGACGCGCTCGCCGAGGCCGAGACGGTCGTCGGTGTCGGCGCAGGTGTCGACCCCGCGGAGTACCCGGCGTTGGAACCGCTGCGGGAGACGCTGGGCGCCGAGCTGGCCGCCACCCGCAAGGTCACCGACAAGGCCTGGCTGCCCCGGGCCCGCCAGGTCGGGCTGACCGGGCGTACCATCGCGCCGCACCTGTACGTGGCGGTCGGGCTCAGCGGCAAGTTCAACCACATGGTGGGCGTCCGCGCCGCGGGGACGATCCTGGCGGTCAACGCCGCGCCCGACGCGCTGGTCTTCGGCGTCTGCGACATCGGGATCGTCGCCGACTGGCACGAGGTCGTCCCCGTGCTCGTCGACGAGCTCGTCAGCGCCGGCGTGACCGCCGGCTCGTAGCCGTCAGGTCGCCGCGTCGCGGGGGGGCCGCCAGAACGCGGCGAGGAACAACGCGGTGCCGCCGAGGCCGACGAGCGCGCTGAGCAGCAGGGCGGTGCCGTTCTCGAACGGGAACGAGAACCCGAAGGCGTGATCCAACGACCAGCTGCCGGGTCCCAGCGCACCGAGCGCGATGCTCAGCACCGCGACGGTCACGACGTACTCCCACCCTTCCGGCTTGTTGTTGATGAAGAAGCCGTTCTTGCGGTGGTTCGTGATCGCCGCGACGAGCATCAGGGATGCGAGCCCGCCGTACGAGATCGGGGTGAGGAACCCGAGGATCAGCACCGCGCCGACGCCGAGCTCGGTCAGGGTGACGTTCCAGGCGTGCACCGGCCCCGGCTTCAAGCCGAGGCTCTCGAACCAGTTGGCGATGCCCGGGCCGGTCCGGGTGACGTGGAGGTGCCGCCACCCGTGGACGAAGATCATCCCTCCCAGCCACACGCGAGCCAGCGCCAGCGCGAAATTCGTCACATCGATGTCGTGCACGCTCTCCCCCTTCGCCGGCTGCGAGGCTAGCCCGGGGGACGTAGGCTGACATCGACGTCAGTTTGATTGCGATCAGGGGAGCGAGCACCCGCCATGCCGACTGTCGAAGATCTCATCCTGGTCAGCGTCGACGATCATGTCGTGGAGCCGCCGACGCTGTTCGACGCCCATCTCCCGGACCGGTGGAAGGAGTTCGCTCCGCGCAGTGTCCGCAAGGACGACGGCACCGACGTCTGGGTGTACCAGGGCGCGGAGATCCCCAACATCGGGCTCAACGCGGTCGCGGGTCGGCCTCCTGAGGAGTACAACATCGAGCCGACCTCCTACGAGATGATCCGCGACGGCTGCTACGACATCCACGAGCGCATCCAGGACATGAACCGCAACGGGGTGCTGGGCTCGATGTGCTTCCCGAGCTTCGTGCAGTTCTGCGGGCAGCTGGTCTCCCGCTCCAAGGACCTCGACGTGGGCCTGCAGCTCCTTCGGGCCTACAACGACTGGCACATCGACGAGTGGTGCGGCACGTACCCGGGCCGGTTCATCCCACTGTCGATCCCGCCGATCTGGGATCCCCAGCTCATGGCCGACGAGGTGCGCCGGGTGGCGAAGAAGGGCTGCCATGCGGTGACGTTCTCCGAGAACCCGTTCAAGCTCGGGTGGCCTCACATCTTCGGTGACCACTGGGACCCGTTCTTCGCCGCCTGCGAGGACGAAGGCACGGTGATCTGCCTCCATATCGGATCCTCGTCGACGACGATCGAGGTCGCGCCGGGCGCCCCGATCGACATCATGATCACCCTCACCCCGCTCAACACGATGCAGGCCGCGACCGACCTGCTGTGGTCCCAGGTGCTGCGCAAGTTCCCCAACGTCCAGTTCGCGCTCTCCGAGGGCGGAACGGGGTGGATCCCGTACTGGCTGGAGCGGATCGACTACGTGTATCAGCAGCATCGGTTCTGGACCCACCAAGACTTCGGTGACCGGCTCCCGAGCGACGTCGCGCTCGACCACTTCACCTTCTGCTTCATCAGTGACCGGTCCGGGGTCGAGGACCGTCACCGGATCGGCATCGACAACATCACCTGGGAGTGCGACTACCCGCACTCGGACTCGACGTGGCCGCACTCACCGGAGGCGATCGCCAAGCAGCTCGAGGGCGTCCCGGACGGCGAGTTGGCCAAGATCACGCACGAGAACGCGATGCGCATCTTCCGGTACGACCCGTTCGCGGAGCGGCCCCGCGACCGGGCCACCGTCGGCGCGCTCCGGTCCGAGGTTCGGGACTGACCCGACCCGCCGGGACGGTCACGCGTGCCGGCGGTTGACGTGGCGGAGCTTGGGCACGAGCCCGGCGCCGGCCAGCCGGCGTAGCGCCCGGGCCTCGTCGAGGTCGAGGACCACCGCGTCTCGGGTCCGGCGCCGCACGAGGAATGTCACGACGCAGTCGTCACAGACCTCGGTGCCTTGCATCACGCAGTCGTTGCAGTCGATCCGCATGCCGGGCAGCGTCGCATGCCGGTGTGACAGCGACCGGCGATCCCCCGGCGGTCAGCGACGCAGCACGCCGAGCAGCGTGTCGGCGGAGACGACCGCCGCGCCGAGCTCGTCGGCGTGGTCGCGGACCCAGCGGTCCGACGACGCCACCAGCACCGGCACGGTCGGGGGGTGCGCGTCGACCTCGCGCAGCACGACCGGGTCGGCCTCCTCATCGGCGGCGGAGAACACCACCCGGACCCCGGGGCGGCGGCGGCCGGGGAGCACCTCGACGTCGCTGCCGTCGAAGACCACGACGACGTCGCAGCGGAGCCGAAGGTGGAGCGCGTCGAGCGCCGCCACGAGGCGGTCCCGCTGATCGCGGGGCCGCGCGTCGCCCCATCCCCGCATCGAGACGTTGTAGCCGTCGACGATGAGCACCACGCCGCGGGTGCGGAGCATGGCGTCCAGGGCGGCGACGGTGTCGGTGTCCAGGCCGGGGGGCGGCGCCACGCGGGCCCGTGAGACGGACGGTGCGGGGACCACCGGGTCGGGCGCGACCGGCGTTCGGCGGGACTCCTCGGCCAGCTGGCCGAGCGTCCCGGCGAGTCGCTCCGCCATCCGGGCGGCGTCGGCGACGACCGCCGGGTCGACGGCGCGCCCCGCCGACGGCGCGCCGGCCGGGCTGGGAAGGGTCTGGCGGCGCAGCTCGCGGAGGCGACGTTCCGCCTCCCGGGCCCGGGTGGCCTCGCGTTCGAGGCGGGCCTGGGCCTCCTCGGTCTCGGCGCGGGCCTTGGCGATCACCGCCTGGGCGTCCTCGCGGGCACGGTCGGCGGCGGCGATCGCCTGCTCGGCCGCCTGGTCACGGTCGCGACGGGACCGCCGCTCGACGCGGAGCTGCTCCTCGAGACGCGCGACGTCTTGGCGGGATCGGGCGCGCTCCTCGTCGGCGCGGCGGCGGGCCTCGTCGAGCGTCGCGAGCTGGAGGCGCCGGGCCTTCGCGTCGTCGTCGGCTTCCTTCTCGAGCCGTTGGCGGTCGAACGACGCGCAGACGACCCCGATCCCGAACGCCCATCCCTGGGGCCGGGCGGCGTACAGCGCGGACGCGAGCAGTGGCAGGTCCGACCGCTCGACGGCGTCTTCGACGCGGCGGAGCGCGTGGGTCGCGTCCCAGGCCTCGAGGATCGCTGCGACCGCGGGTCGGGCGAGGAACCGCTCCGCGGCGCGGGACCGGAACTGGTCGTCGACGTCGAGAGCCCGCCGCAGCTGCTGGCGGGCCGGCCCGGTGGTGAGGCCTTGCTTCCCGAACGCGGCCAGCGGGCGAACCGCCGCGGGGAAGTCGGTGGGGTCGAGGTCGCGGAGCAGCGCGGCCGCGTCGTCCAGCATCGGGACGAGCAGCGACTCCGGGATCGGCAGGGGCTCCGTCATGTCGGAGGGGCGCGCGTCGTGGCTGACGGTCACGGTCAGCTCGCGGTCTCGGCCGAAGGCTCGGCGACGGCCTCGACGGTGGCGCCGGTGGCGCCGCACCAGCGGCACGTCACCTCGACGATCCGCTCGTCGAGGAGCGCCTCGTCTTCGATGGTCAGCTCACCCGCGAGGTTGTAGTGGTGGAACGACCGGGTGCGGCGCGCCGCGACGACATCGAAGCGGGTGACGTTGCCGCAGCCGGCGCAGCGGTACCGGACGGGATCGCCCATCGCGTGAGTGTACCCGGCAGGGCGCGGATATCGAACGTACGTTCCGGGGGTGGTTCGGAGGTGGCCTACCCGCGACGGGTGCCGGCGGGCCGGCGCGAGCGCCGGCTCGGCGGGGGCGGGACGCGACCCGGGGCGTACCCGGCGTCGTCGTCCGCGCCAGCGTGGCGGCGACGTCGCCGCAACATGAGCCAACGACCCCCCTCGATGAAGATCTCGACCAGGATCGTCGTGGCGAGGGCCCACAGCACGACGATCACGAGGAGCGGCACGAACCGCGACAGGTTGTGCTTCACGATGACGTCGAGGAGCTTCTGGCTCGTCAGGTACCCGAGGCTGCGGGCGGGGATCCCGATGATGGCGAGCCCGATGGGGACGGCGAGGACCCAGGCCCCGAGGCGGATCGCGAGCGGCAAGGCGTCCCGGGGCGGTTTGCCCGCCCCGCGGCGCGGCGCGGCCGGCGGCTCCGGTCCGTCGTCCGCGGGGAGCACGGAGGTCCCGGCGTGACGATCGGACGGGGGCGCGACGACGACGGGAGGCGCGGCGACGGCCGCGGTCCGGGCGGGGGGCGCCGCCCCCGGGTCGGCGCCGGGGCTGGGTGCCTTGCGTCGGGGGGGCGGCGCGGTGCCGCCCCCGGGTGGGGCCGGTGATGCGCTGGCGCTGGAGGCCCGCCGAGCCGTGGGTGGCACCTTGAGGACCTGCCCGCACTCCTCGCACCGAAACGTGTCGCTGGCGACCCCGTCGAGACGCTTCTTGGTGCCGCAGTTCGGGCACTGGAGGGCCTGGGCCATCTCAGGCTGCCTCGGCATCGTGGGCCGCGACGCTGCTGCGCACGAACTGGTCGAGCGCGCCCTGGGCTCGACCCTCGTCGAGGGAGGCGCTGGCCGCCGCGACGCCGCCCGCCAGGTCGTCGGCGATGCCGCCCACGACGAGCGCGGCAGCCGCGTTGAGCACCGCGATGTCGCGGTGGGGGCCGGGTTTCCCGTCGAGGATGGCGTGGACCACTCGGGCGTTCTCGTCGGCGTCGCCGCCGGCGAGCGCGCCGCGGTCCGCGACCGGGAGACCGAGCGTGGCGGGGTCGACATCGAAGCGCGCGATCGTGCCGTCCCGCAGCTCGTAGACGGTCGAGGTGGTCGTCGTGGTCAGCTCGTCGAGCCCGTCGTGACCGTAGAAGACCCAGGCTCGCACGACGCCGAGCTCGGCGAGCGCGCCGACGACACGCTCGGCCATGGTCGGGTCGGACACCCCGACCGTCCGGCGGGTCGCGCCCGCGGGGTTGGCGAGGGGGCCGAGGAAGTTGAAGGTCGTGGGGATGCCGAGCTCGGCGCGCACCGGACCGGCGTGGCGCATGGCCGGGTGGAACGCGCGAGCGAAGCAGAAGCCGGCCCCGGCCTCGACCACGCAGC
>DATISY010000140.1:0-25916 GCA_035468285.1 Acidimicrobiia bacterium
GAACGTCACCGGCCGGTCGATCTCACCCGAGAGGCGGCGCATCCAGTCCATCTCCCGGTCGGACGCGGCGAGATCCTCCCCCATCACACCGGCGGGGGCGAGCTCGAACACGCCCGACCCCGTATCGCCGAGCGCCCGGCCGAGGGCGAAGAGCTCGTCCTCGGCGGCGAAGGTGCCGGGGACCGGCTCACCGTCGATGGCGCGGTGCGCGATGGTGCGCGACGTCGACACACCGAGCGCGCCCGCTTCGATGCCACCGCGGACGAGCTTGGCCATGGCGGCGATGTCGTCCGGCGTCGCCGGCTCGTTGCGGGCGCCGCGCTCCCCCATCACGTAGCCCCGCACCGCGCCGTGTGGGACTTGGGTCGCGACGTCGATGGCGAGCGGCTGGGCGTCGAGGAAGTCGAGGAACTCGGGGAAGGTCTCCCACCCCCACCGGATCCCGGCCGAGAGCGCGGTCCCGGGGATGTCCTCGACGCCCTCCATGAGGCCGATGAGCCACTCGTGACGGTCGGGGCGCGCCGGGGCGAACCCCACGCCGCAGTTGCCCATGACGACGGTGGTGACGCCGTGCCAGGACGAGGGGGCGAGGGTGGGGTCCCAGGTGACCTGGCCGTCGTAGTGGGTGTGGACGTCGACGAAGCCGGGCGTCACGACGCACCCGGTGGCGTCGACGACCTCCTCGCCGTCGGCGTCGACTCGCCCGACGGCGGTGATGCGCCCGTCGTCGACGGCGATGTCGCCGAACACCGCGGCGGCGCCGGTGCCATCGACGACGATCCCCCCACGGATGACGAGGTCGTGCATCGCTTCCCCCTGTCGTCGGCCGTCGAGCTTCGTGGACGCCCGCTGGCCCAGATCGTAACGTGTTCTAGTCCCATCGGATCGCCCTGTCAGACGAGGAGCACCCCCGTGCCTACGAAGCTCACCGACGTCGATCTGGCGAACCTCGACACGTTCGTCGCGGGTGTGCCCCACGACATGTTCGACACGCTTCGCCGCGAGGCTCCGCTCTACTTCCACCCGGAGGCGAACGGGTCCGGGTTCTGGTGCGTCGTCCGGTACCAGGACCTGGAGCAGATCAGCCGCGACGCGCGGGTCTTTTCGAGCGAGTGGGGCATCACGCTCTACGAGACCGACGAGGCTGGCCTCGAGCAGCAGCGGATGATGATGCTGATGATGGATCCGCCGCGCCACACCAAGCAGCGGCTGTTGGTGAACAAGGGCTTCACCCCCCGCATGATCGGCCAGCTCCACGAGCGCATCCACCAGGTCGCCCGCGACATCGTCGACCGGATCGCGGAGCGCGGCGAGTGCGACTTCGTCGTCGACGTCGCCGCCGAGCTGCCCCTCCAGGTCATCGCGGAGATGATGGGCGTCCCCCAGCACGACCGGCACAAGGTCTTCGAGTGGAGTAATCGTCTCATCGGCTCGGAAGACCCCGAGTACGCGGTCAGCGCCGAAGACGCCACCGGCGCCGCGATGGAGCTCTTCAGCTACGCCAACGACCTCGCGGCCGAGAAGCGCGCCGACCCCGGGGACGACATCGTGAGCACGCTCCTCGCCGCCGAAGTCGACGGTGAGCGGCTCAGCGACTTGGAGTTCGACCTGTTCTTCGAGCTCCTGGCCGTCGCCGGCAACGAGACCACCCGGAACCTCATCTCGCACGGCATGCTCGCGTTGATCGAGAACCCCGACCAGCGCGACCTGCTCCTCGCCGACTCGTCCCTGCTCCCGGGCGCCGTCGACGAGATGCTGCGGTACGCGTCCCCCGTGATGTACATGCGCCGGACCGCCCGGGCCGACCTCGAGGTCAACGGGGCGCAGATCAAGGAGGGCGACAAGGTCGCGCTCTGGTACATCGCGGCGAACCACGACCCGGAGGTCTTCGCCGACCCCCACCGGTTCGACATCCGCCGCACCCCCAACGACTACCTCGCCTTCGGTGGCGGTGGGCCCCACTTCTGTCTCGGGTCGCATCTCGCCAAGCTCGAGATACGCGTCATGTTCGAGGAGCTGCTCGCCCGACTGCCGGACATGGAGCTCAACGGCCCGGTGCAACGGCTCCGGTCGAACTTCATCAATGGCATCAAGCACATGCCGGTCCGGTTCACGCCGCGAGCGAAGCAGGCCGCCGCCTGAACGACGAACTTCCCGGCATCGACGCCGGTCGGGTCACGACCTGGCTGCGCGACCACGTCGACGGACTCGAGCCGCCGCTGCGGTTCGCGTTGGTCCCGGCGGGCGGATCGAACCTGACCTACCGAGTCGAGGACGCGGCCGGACAGCGGTGGGCGCTGCGCCGCCCTCCGGTCACCGCGGTCCTCGCCACCGCCCACGACGTCGACCGGGAGTGGCGGATCATGGAGGCCCTCGAGCGTCACACCACGGTGCCCGTCGCGCCGGCCGTGGCCCGCTGCCAGGACCCCGAGGTGTCGGGCGGCCCGTTCTACGTCATGGGATTCGTGGACGGGACCGTGCTGCGAACCTCCGCCGACGCGGCCCCGTTCGACACCGACGCGGCGCAGATCGCGACCGATTCGCTCGTCGACGTCCAAGTCGCGTTTCACGCCGTCGACCCCGACGAGATCGGTCTCGGGAGCCTGTCCCGGTACCGGACCGGGTACGTGGAGCGTCAGCTCCACCGGTGGCGCACACAGGTGCAGCAGGCCCAGGTCCGGCCCCTGCCGCTGCTCGACCAGCTCCATGACCGACTCGCCCGGACGATCCCCGCCGAGCACGCGTCACCCAGCCTGGCGCATGGCGACTACCGGTTCGACAACACCATGCTCGGCGCCGACCATCGGGTCGCCGCGGTTCTCGACTGGGAACTCTGCACCATCGGTGACCCCGTCGCGGACTGCTGCTGGAGCCTGCTGTATTGGAGCGACCCCGGCGACGCGTCACCGTTCCTCCCCGACGCGCCCACGCTGACCAAGGCGTTCCCCCGCCGTGCCGACGTCGCGCAGCGGTACGCCGTCCGGTCGGGCCACGACCTCGATGCGTTCCCGTGGTTCACGGTGTTCGGCTACTGGAAGATGGCCTGCATCGTCGAGGGCGTGTACACCCGCCGGCTACGAGGCAGCCGCAGCGGGACCGGCACTCAGGACCTGGACTCCATCGCGCGTCGCGTTGAGACACTGCTGGAGCATGCCGCCGACGTCGCGTCCGGCGTCTGTTAGACCAGACTGAGCCAGACGCATCGGGGGTGCCGTGGACCGCAGATCGGTTGTCATCGTCGGGACGCTGGCCGTCGCGCTGCTCGTCGCCATCGGTGTCGGGCTCGCCCTCACGACCGGGGGCGGCGGAAACCAGTCGGTTCGCACCTCACCCGGGTCCGTCACGACCGTCCCCGTCCCCCCGACATCACCGACGACGACGTCGACCACCCCGCCGCCGATCACGACACCGAAGAACACGGTGCCGACCTTGCCCCCACCGACCGTCGTCATCGGCCCCTCCCCCACGACCGCGCCCGCGGCGCCGACGACGACCACCCGCCCCAGCGGCGGCAACGACACGGGAATCACCGACCGCGAGATTCGCCTCACCGCGATCGCCGACACCGCACCGGTGCTCCGGGGCGTCGAGGCGTGGGCGTCGGCGCTCAACCGGACCGGCGGGCTCGCCCAGCGCACGGTCCGGAGCGACGCCCGCCTCGTGGCGACCCCCGACGATTACGCAGCCGCGGTGACGAGCGCGTGCGCCAACAGCTTCGCCATCGTCGGGTCCAGCTCCAGCTTCGACAGCCAGACCTCGGGGCTGCAGTGCGGCATCCCCGAGATCGCCACCCGGCTCTTCGACCCCGCTCACCAGACGCTGCGCACCGCCTACGCGGTCATCCCCGCCCAGTCCGGGCTCGAGCGCGTCGGCGCGTTCAAGCACCTCCTCACCACCGTCACAGGATGCTGCCGGCAGTACGTGCTCGTCCCGACCACCGAGCCCGGCCGCACCGCGACGACCCGATCCGTCCGAGCTGCAACGTCCATCGGGTTCACGACCGCCGCCACCCCCGACGTGAGCGCGAACGCGACCCCGGCCGACTACGACGCCCTCGCCGCGGACCTCGTCGCCAAGCAGGCCACCTTCGCCCGCAGCGGCCTCGACGCGACCTCGACCGTCCAGCTCCGCAAGGCCGTCGCCGCCGCCGGCGGCGGGATCGTGAAGGCCTGGTACTGCGACGCCAGCTGCGACGACCCCACCTTCCTCGCCTCGGGCGGGACCGCGGTCGAGGGTCAGCTCGTCGACCTCGGCGTGAACCCACTCGCCGACCAGACGCACATCCCGGCGATGGGGGCGTTCGTACGCGCGATGCGGCATCTCGGTGCCGCACCGTCCGTGCCGGCCCTTGAGTCGTACTCGGCCGGCGTCCTCTTCGAGCAGGCAGCCAAGCAGGTGACCCAGGTCAGCGGCGACAATGGCCTGACCCGGGTCCGCCTGCTCGGCGCCGTCGGCACGATCCACGGGTTCACGGCAGGGGGGATCCTCGGCACGACCGACGTCGGGGCCAAGCAGCCGACCGGCTGCTACATGCTGCTGACCGTCAAGAACGGCCACTTCGTCCGCTCGTATCCGACCACGCCCGGTCAGCTCGACTGCGGGGCGCAGAACCTACAGATGGGGAGTTGATGCCACCGTTCCGTTACGACGACCAGCGAGTCGTGATCACCGGCGCGTCATCGGGCATGGGCGCGGCGACCGCCGCCTTGCTCGTCGCCTCCGGCGCCGAGGTCCACGCGCTCGACAACCGCGACGTCTCGGCGCCGGTCGCGAAGGCGTACGAGACCGACGTCGGCGACCCCGACTCGGTCGACACCGCGCTCGCCGCGATCGGGGCGCCGATCCACAAGCTGTTCAACGTGGCGGGTGTGCCGCAGACGCACCCGCCGGAGCGGGTGTTCGCCGTGAACTTCCTCGGCCTGCGCCACATCACGGAACGGTCTCTCGACCTCATGCCCGATGGCGGCGCAATCGCGAGTGTCGCGTCCCTGGCCGGGAGCGGGTGGGCGGAGCACCTCGGGCCGATCGGCGACCTGCTCGACACCCCTGATGTCGCGGCGGGGCAGGCCTGGGCTGCCGCGCACCTCGCGGAGTTCGGCGATCCGTACTTCTTCTCGAAGGAGTGCGTGATCGTCTACACGTTCCGTCTCGCGCCTCGCCTCAATCGAGGGCGGGGGATCCGGGTGAACTGCCTGAGCCCCGGCCCGGTGGATTCGCCGATGATGGTCGACTTCCGGGAAGCGCTCTCGTCCGCGACGATCGACTGGACCGCCGCGCAAGCCAACGGGCGGCTCGGGCGCCCCGAGGAGATGGCACCCCCCCTCGTCTTCTTGAACAGTGACGACGCGAGCTACGTCAGCGGCCACAACCTGATCGCCGACGCGGGGTTCACCGCGGCGATGACGACGAGCCAGGTCGACTTCGCCGCGTTGGCGACCGACTGACGTCGCCCGGCGTTGCCGCCGGTCAGCGGGGCCGGCGGCGCTGGGCGCGTCCCAACCCGGGAGGCTGCCACGGGTCCCCGGCGCTCAGGTCCGTGCCGGGGGGGACCACCGCGTCGATGGCGTCGAGCGTCGCGTCGTCCAACCGCAGGTCGACCCCGGCGAGGACGTCGTCGAGCTGCTCCATCGTCCGTGGGCCGATGATCGCCGACGTCACCGCGGGATGCTCGAGGACGAACGCGTGCGCCAGGTGCGTCAGGCTCACGCCGGCTTTGTCCGCCACCGTCAGGAGCTCCTCGACGGCGTCGAGGCGCTGCTCGTGCACCTGGCGCTGACGCTCGTTCTCGGCCCGGGCCCCGAACCCGCGGGCCAGCCGGGACCCCTCGGGTGGTGCTTGCCCTTTCCGGTACCGGCCGGTGAGCAGCCCGCCGGCGAGCGGGCTCCACGGGATCACGCCGATTCCGTATCGCCGGCACGCGGGCAGCACCGCCCGCTCGATGCCGCGCATCAGGATCGAGTACGGCGGCTGCTCCGACACGAACCGCTCCCGCCCGCGGCGCTCCGCCACCCACTGCGCCTCGACGATGTAGTCGGCGGGGAACGTCGAGTGACCGAGGTACCGGATCTTGCCCTGATGGACGAGGTCGGAGAACGCACCGAGGGTGTCGTCGATGTCAACCGTTTCGTCGGGACGGTGGATCTGGTACAGGTCCAGGTAGTCGGTCTGGAGTCGACGGAGGCTGTCTTCGACCTCGTGGAGGATCCACCGGCGTGAGCCACCCCGCTGGTTCGGGCCCGAGCCCATCGGGGCGAAGAACTTCGTGGCGAGGATCACGTCGTCGCGGCGGCCCTTGAGGGCCGTGCCGACGATCTCCTCGGACTCACCGGCTGAGTACACGTCGGCCGTGTCGATGAAGTTGATGCCCTCGTCGAGGGCCCGGTGGATGATCCGGACGCAGTCGTCGTGGTCCGGGTTGCCCCACGCCCCGAACATCATCGCCCCGAGGCAGTACACGCTGACCTGCACACCACTGCGCCCGAGCGCTCTCAGCTCCATGAGCCGTACCCTAGGTGGCAGTGCCGCTCAGCATCGAGGAGGTCGTCGCCCGGGAGGAGATTCGTGACGTCCTGCTCCGCTACACGCGGGGCATCGACCGGCTCGACCTCGAGCTGGTCCGTTCCTGCTACCACGAGGACGCGCACGACGACCACGGCGCGTTCCGGGGTGACGTGGACGGATTCCTCGCCTGGGTCGTGGGTGCCCTCTCGTACTTCGACTCGACGATGCACTTCATCGGCAACCAGCTCGTCGAGGTGGAGGGCGACGTCGCGCATACCGAGTCGTACTGCGTGGCGTACCACCGGCGCGGCGCCCGCGACGGTGAGCAACCCCACGACCTCGTGACCGCGTTGCGCTACGTCGACCGGCTCGAGCGCCGCGCCGACCGCCAGTGGAGGATCGCCGACCGGGTGTGCGTCTTCGACTGGAGCCGCCGGGACCCGGTTGTCGACGAGTGGGCAATGGACGGCGCGGTCCGGGGTCGACGGGGCCCCGACGACCCGGTCTGGCGGGACTGACCCGGACCCGACGCCTGGGCCTCAGCCGACCTGACGGTCCCGGTCGGCCCAGAACGGCGCCCGGAGCTTGAACTTCTGGAGCTTGCCGGTCGCGGTGCGGGCCAGCTCGGTTCGGAACTCGATCGAGTGCGGGCACTTGTAGTGCGCGAGCCGGTCCCGACAGTGGGCGATGAGCTCATCCTCGCTGACGTCGACGCCGTCGCCGGCGACCACGAGGGCCTTGACCGTCTCCCCCCACTTGTCGTCGGGGACGCCGATCACCGCGACCTCGGCGACGCCGGGGTGCGAGAACAGGCAGTCCTCGACCTCGATGGACGACACGTTCTCCCCTCCCGAGATGATGACGTCCTTCTTGCGGTCGGAGATGACGAGGTAGTGGTCCTCGTCGAGGTCGCCGCCGTCGCCGGTGTGGAACCAACCGTCCCGGATGGCGCGGTCCGTGTCCTCAGGCTGGTTCCAGTAGCCGTTCATGACGACGTTGGAGCGGGCCAGCACCTCCCCGTCGGCATCGACCTGGATGCGCGTGCCGACGACGGGCGCCCCCGCCCGGGCGAGGCGCGTGGCGCGCTCACCAGGATCGAGGTCGTCGTACTCGGCGCGGGACCGGTTCATGGTCAGCAGCGGCGCCGTCTCGGTCAGGCCGTAGATCTGGACGAACTCCCAGCCGAGCTCGGTCTCGACCCGCTCGATCGTCCGCGTCGGAGGGGGAGCTCCCGCGACGGTGATACGGACCCGGCCCCGCCCCGGGATCTCGCCGGGCCAGTCACGGGCCGCGTCCAGGACCATGTTCACGACCGTGGGGGCGCCGTTGAGCGCGGTCACACCATGCGCTTCCACCCGGCGCAGGATCTCCGCGCCCTCGACCTTGCGGAGCACCACGTGCGTCGCGCCCATCCCGGTGACGGCGTAAGGCATCCCCCACCCGTTGCAATGGAACATCGGGAGGGTGTGCAGGTACACGTCGCGGTCGGTGACACCCAGATGCCAGCCGAACGTCACCGCGTTGATCCACACGTTCCGGTGGGTCAGCTGGACGCCCTTCGGACGGGCCGTCGTGCCGCTCGTGTAGTTGATGGTGGCCGTGGCGTCCTCGTCAGGCTGCCACGGCTCGGGGTCGACGCCGGCGCGGACCCATCCCGCGTCGTCCGTGCCGAGCACGAAGCGGTGCTTGGCGTCGACGCCGCCCAGCGCGCCGTCGAGCTCCGGATCGACGAGCAGCACCGACGCGCCGCTGTGGTCGACGATGTAGGCGATCTCCTCCGCGTTCAGCCGGAAGTTGATCGGGACCAGGGCCCGGCCCGACCCGGACACCCCGAAGAGCGCGACGAGCAGCCGGGCCGCGTTGTGCGACACGATCGCGACCCGCTCTCCGACGCCGACACCCAGCGCGTCGAGCCCCGCGGCCTGCGCCGCGGCCAGCGTCCCCACCTCCCGGTAGCTGAGCGATCCCAGGGACGGCGCCGGCTGGTCGGGCTCATCCACGATGCCGCACCGGTCCGGGTAGACGAGCGTCGCCCGCTGCAGAAAGTCGTTGACCGTCAACGGAACGCGCATACCGACTCCCCCCGGGCGCACAAACGGCTCTCGGCAACCTACTCGCCGTCCCGCGGTCCCGTGGCGTCCCAAGCGACGCCCATGGGACCGGCCGGGGGCTGTGTAGGGTCCCGCGCGGCGGCCGTGGCCGCGGTCAGGGGGAGAGGCGGGGATGCGCTCGTACCTTCGGTTCTTGGGACTCGTCACCGTCGTCGCGCTCGCCGGTGCCGGGTTGACAGGTGTCGCCGGCGCGTCCCGCGCCCGCGCGTCGTCGGGGTCGGTGATCCACGTCCCGGCGGACGTCCCGACGATCCAACGGGCTGTCGACCGGGCGAAGCCCGGCGCGCTGGTGCTCGTCGCCCCCGGTGTGTACCGCGAGTCGGTCGCGGTCACCCGTCCGAACCTGGTGATCCGAGGCGAGAGTCGAGCCGGGACGGTCGTCGACTGTGGCTTCAGCACCGACGGCGCGAAGGCCAACGCGTTCAAGGTCACCGCCAACGGCGTGGCGATCGAGAACCTGACCGCGCGGAACTGCCACGCCAACGGGTTCCTCTGGTACGGCGTCAAGGGGTACCGGGGCTCGTACCTGACCGCGATCCGCAACGGCGACTACGGCGTGTACGCCTTCGCGTCGACGTACGGCCAGTTCGACCACGACTACGCGTCCGGCAGCCCGGACGCCGGCTTCTACATCGGGCAGTGCTACCCCTGCCACGCGGTGATCACCAACGTCGAGGCCGAGTGGAATGGTCTCGGGTACTCCGGTACGAACGCCGGGGGCTCGCTCGTGATCGCCCGCTCGTCGTTCCACGACAATCGGGCCGGGATCGTCCCGAACAGCGGCACGGAGGAGGCGAACCCGCCCCAACGCGGCCTGACCATCGTCGGGAACACCGTCTACTCGAACAACAACGCCCAGACCGCGGCGATCGACATTGCCACCACCGCGACCGGGACCGGGATCCTCGTCGCGGGTGGGGTGAACGATGTCGTGGAGCGGAACCGCGTCTCGCACCAGGACGTGGCGGGGATCGGGGTCATCCCGCTCCCGGAGAAGATCGTCAGTCCGGGTCCCCACGCCCGGAACTTCGACGCGCTCCACAACGTGGTGCGTGGCAACGTCTCGACCGGCAGCCCGTACGACCTGCTGCTGGTGAGCACGATCGACTCAGCGACCGTGTCGGGCGGGAACTGCTTCGCCGCCAACCGGTACGCCACCAGCCTCCCCGCGAACCTCGAGCGCGTCGTGCCCTGTGCCGGGAAGCCGTCCGGGGCGTTCCACACCGACCTCTCGGCGTTCGCAGCCGCGCTCGGGAGCACCAAGCCGCCGGGAGCGGACTTCCAGGCCGTGGCCCTGCCGCCTCCACCGCCGCTGGCCGATCTGCCGCACGCCCGGACGGCGCCCGCCCGTCCCGCGACGAGCGAGCCCGAGGTGACGGTCGACGTGGCCCGGGTCGGGCTGCCGCCGGGTGCACTGGTGAACTGAGCGCTACCGCCCCAGGGGCCCGAAGAACGAGCGGAGGTCGTCGACGAACAGGTCGGGGACCTGCATGGCGGCGAAGTGCCCCCCGCGCGGCTGGTCGACCCAGTGCGTGACGTTGTAGCGGTGCTCGACCCAGGCGCGCGGCATGCGGGTGAGCTCAGCGGGATAGTTGGCGATCCCGGTCGGCACCTCGACGCGGGCTTGTGGCAGCGCGTCACGCCCGGCGCGGCGCATCTCCCAGTACAGACGGGTCGACGAGGTCGCGGTTCGGGTCACCCAGTAGAGGGTGACGTTGTCGAGGAGCCGGTCGGTGGAGAAGGTGTCGAGGGCGTCGCCGCCCCCGGACCAGGCCCGGAACTTCTCGAGGATCCACGCGGCGAGGCCGCTCGGCGAGTCCTCGAGGCCGTACCCGAGGGTCTGGGGTCGGGTGCCCTGGATCTGCTGGTACGCGACCTCGTCTCGGGACCACTCGGCCATCCGGGTCAGGGCCTGCTGCTCGTCGGGGGTGACGGGCGGCCCGTCGGCGGGGGGCGGGACGATGACGAAGTTCAGGTGGAGGCCGAGGACGTGCTCGGCGTCGAGGTCGGCGACGTTGGCGCAGACGATCGACCCCCAGTCGCCGCCCTGGGCGCCGTACCGGGTGTAGCCGAGCGCAGCCATGAGGTCGCTGCACACCGCCGCGATGCGCCGAGGGTTCCACCCCGCCGCGGTGGTGGGCCCCGAGAAGCCGTAGCCAGGTAGGGATGGGGCGACGACATGGAACGCGTCCGTCAACCCGGGCAGCGCGTCGAGGAACTCGACGATGGAACCGGGCCAGCCGTGCACGAGCAGCAGCGGGATGGCATCGGGGGCGCGGGAGCGGGCGTGCAGCGCGTGGAGGCGCTGCCCGTCGATCGTCGCCTGGACGTGCTCGTAGCGGTTGAGCTCGTCCTCGACACGCCGCCAGTCGTAGCGCTCCCGCCACGTCGCGAGGAGATCGCGGAGCGTGTCGAGCTCGGTTCCCTGGTCCCAGCCGATCCCGTCGATCTGGTTCGGCAGCCGGGTGCGGTCGAGCCGGTCCCGCAGGTCGTCCAGCGTCGGGTCGGGGACGTCGATCGGGAACGGCTCGACCGTGAGGCCCATCAGTCGAACTCGGCCGGCCCCGACATGGCACGGTTGAGCAGCGCGTCGTACCGGTCCCGGATGAGCGGCTCGAACCCGTCGGTGGTGGGGATCCAGAACTGGCCGGCCCGGACCGCGTCGAAGACGATGGCGGCGACCTCGTCGGGGTGGCGGCCACCGGTCGACGTCTGTTCCTTGAGGACACCGGCGACGAAGTGATGGTCGGGGGCGGTGACCTCGCTCGGCGGCTCGTCGGGCCGGTTGCGGGTCGAGTCGGCGATCCGGGTGTCGACGAGCCCCGGAACGAGGCACGAGACCCCGATCGGGGATCCTTGCGCGCGCAGGTCGTGGGCGAGGCACTCCGTGAGCGCGGCGGCCGCGAACTTCGAGACGACGTAGGGCCCGGAGTACGCGACGGTGATGAGGCCCGCCATCGACGCCGTGTTCACGATGTGGGCGTCGGTCCCCTGCTCGAGGAGTCGGGGCACGAAGGCTCGGATGCCGTGCAGGATTCCCCACACGTTCACGCCCATCACCCAGTCCCAGTCGGCTTGGGTGCGCTGCCACACCACCCCGGCTTGGAACACGCCCGCGTTGTTGCACAGCAGGTCGACGGCGCCGAAGCGGTCGAACGCCTGGTCGGCGAGCGCCTGGACGTCGTCTTCGCGGCTCACATCGGTGCGGATCCCGACCGCGTCCGCTCCGAGGTCACGGACCTCGCCGACCGCGGCCTCCAGCGCGGGCGTCTCCACGTCGGCGAGGACGACGCGCATGCCTTCGCGTGCCGCGTGGCGGGCGAGGCCGCGGCCGATGCCGCTGGCCGCGCCGGTCACGACGGCGACTCGACCGGAGAAGGCGTCCATCAGCGCAGCGTCCGGAACGCGGCGCGGACGTCGTCGACGAACAGCTCCGGTTGCTCCATGGCGGCGAAATGGCCGCCATGGGGCTGGTCGGCGTAGTGCACGAGGTTGTAGTCCCGTTCGGCCCAGCGACGCGAGGTCTGCATGATCTCCTTCGGGTAGCGGGCGTACCCGGTCGGGACCTCGACCCGGGTGCCGAGATGGAGTTGTCCGGACCGCAGGGCGTGATCGAACTCGTAGTAGAGCCGCACCGACGAGTGCCCGGTGCCGGTGACCCAGTACAGCATGACGTTGTCGAGGAGCTGGTCCTTCGTGAAGCTGCGCTCGATGTCGCCGTCGCAGTCCGACCAGGCCCGGAACTTCTCGATGATCCAGGCGCACAGTCCCGCCGGGGAGTCCTCGAGGGCGTACCCGAGCGTCTGGGGGCGGGTGGACTGGATCCGGACGTAGCCACCCTCCTCGTCCATGTACCGGCCGAACGCGCCGAGGGCTTCCTGCTCGTCGGGGGTGAAGGACGCGGGGTCGTCGGTGCCGGGGTTCGGGATCGCCATGTTGATGTGGATCCCGGCGAGGTGATCAGGGTCCGCGAACGCCAGCTCGGTCGTCACGAACGCACCCCAGTCGCCGCCTTGCGCGGCGTAGCGCGCGTATCCGATGCGGGCCATGAGCTGCGCCCACGCCTGGGCGATCCGCCCGACGTGCCAGCCCCGCTCGTGGGTGGGCCCAGAGAAGGCGTACCCGGGCAGCGAGGGGCAGACGACGTGGAACGCGTCGGCGTCAGCGCCGCCGTGGCGCGCCGGGTCGCGGAGCGGCTCGATGACCTCGAGGAACTCGACGATCGAGCCCGACCAACCGTGCGTCAGGACGAGGGGCAACGCGCCGGGGACGGGCGAGGGGGCGTGCAGGAAGTGGATCGGTTGACCATCGATCTCCGTGACGTGGTGGTCGTACTCGTTGAGGCGCGTCTCGGTCGCGCGCCACTCGTACCCGTCGCGCCAGTAGCCGACGAGGTCACGCAGGTAGTCGAGGTTGGTGCCGTAGTCCCATCCCGACCCGTCGAGTTGGGTCGGGAACCGGGTGGCCGCGAGTCGGCGGCGGAGGTCGTCGAGCGTCGCATCGGGGACCTCGACGCGGAACGGCTCGATCGCCGCGCCCACAGCGTCAGTAGCGCAGCAGGAAGCCGGCCCGGACCGGTTCGCGCTGCTCATAGAAGGGGGTGAGCGCGGCGTCGACCGCCGATGGTGTCCAGTGGTGCTCGGAGGTCTCGAACTGGCGGTCGACGGTCGGTCCCGCGAGGACGCTGATCTGGCGCCCCCAGACGACGAACACCTGGCCGGAGACCCGGGCCGCGTCGGGAGACCCGAGGTACGCGACGAGGGGTGAGACGTTCTCCGGGGCGAAGACCTCGAAGTCGCCGTCGGTGGCGTCGAACCCGCCGAGGTCCTCGGTCATCTGGGTGCGGGCGCGTGGGGCGATGGCGTTCGCGTTCACCCCGTACCGGGCCATGCCTTGCGCGGTGCTCAACGTCAGCTGGATGATCCCGCCCTTGGCGGTGGCGTAGTTGGGTTGGCCGGCGCTGCCGAGCAGCCCAGCTTCGGAGCTGGTGTTGATGATGCGTCCGTACACCGGCGCACCCGCGGCCTTGGACTCGTTGCGCCAATGCTCGACCGCGTGGCGGGTGGGGCAGAAATGGCCCTTGAGGTGCACGCGGATCACCGCGTCCCACTCCTCTTCGCTCATGTTGAAGATCATCCGGTCCCGGAGGATGCCCGCATTGTTGACGAGGACGTCGAGCTGGCCCCACGTGTCGACCGCGAGATGGATCAGCGCTTGGGCTGTGCCCCAGTCGGCGACGTCACCGGTGTGCGAGATGGCCGTGCCGCCGGCGGCCTCGATCTCGCCGACGACGGCATCGGCGGGGTTCTCCCCGCCGGGAGGGGCGTAGTCGTTGACGACGACGCGTGCGCCTTCGCCGGCGAACGCCAGCGCATGCGAGCGGCCCAGACCCCGGCCCGCGCCGGTGATGATCGCCACCTTCCCGTCCAGCATCCCCGGCATGCGAGCCCTCTCGTTCGTCTGTCACACGGCCGGCGGGACTCTAACGTCCCGATCCGTCCGACAGGATCCGGCCCGCGAGTCCCGCGCTCAGTCGGCGGCGTCGACGGGAGCGTGACGCTCGAACGCGATCTGACGGACCGCCCACACCACGGGCGCGGACGACGACGACTCGGCGAGGTCGGCGAGGTCACCGGCCAGGCCGTCCAGCTCGGCGGAGGGGTGACGGTCCCGGATGTAGGGGTCGTCACGCCACGCGCGCAGGTTCAGCTCGTAGATGCGGGCCGCGATCGGGGCCGGGATCGCGACCCGCCGCACCCCGTTGTGGCACTGGCGCCACCCGGGGCCACCCAGCACGGTCGCCACCATCGGACCCGCGAACATCGGCGCCCCGCGGGAGGCCACCAGCCCGCGGACGACGGCCTCGTACGCCACCAGCACCGGATGGGCTGCGTCGATCCACTCCATCTCGTCGATGAGGAGCCGGCCCCGCGGCGCCAACTGGGTCGCCCAGGCCCGCACCGTCGCGGGCGGATCGGGGACGTGCGCGAGGAGCAGCCGGCAGTAGAGCAGGTCGGCCGGCGCACCGGGGAGCGGCACGGTGGTCGCGTCGCGGCGGACGAAGGTGACGCCGGGAACCCCCCGGTCGGTGGCCACTGCGACGAACGCGGCCGAGGTGTCGACCCCGATGGTGCGCGTCGCCCTCGACGCCGCGGCGAGCAGCCGAGTCGAAGCGCCGAGACCGCAGCCCAGGTCCACCGCGACCCGGGGGGCGACGGGGGCCGCCTCGGCGAGAAAGGCACGGGTGGAGTCCTCGTACGCGTCGCTGAGGAGCTCCAGCCGGCGCGCCGCGACCGGGGAGTCACCGAACGTGTAGCGAGGGAGGTCATCACGCACCGATCGACGTGTCTAGCCGTACCCCGGGCGGAGCCTGGTCGCATTATCCGTGCCCGAGGATCGCCGACGCACGATCGGGTGGGGGCCGTCGCCCGTCTAACGTTCCGGCCCGTGACGGATCGACGCGTGGCGCTCGTGACGGGCGCCAGCCGAGGGATCGGCAAGGCGACGGCGCTGGCCCTCGCGGACGCCGGGTACGACGTCGCCGTGACCGCCCGCACCGTCCACGAGGGTGAAGGCATCGACGATTCCGACACGGCCGGGCGTGCCATGCCCGGGAGTCTCGACACGACGTCCGCGCTGATCGAGGAGCGCGGCGCACGGTCGCTCGCCGTCCCGATGGACCTGCTCGACCGGGCGTCCCTCGTCGCCGCGGTGGACGGCCTCGTCGACACGTGGGGTCAGCTCGACCTGCTCGTGAACAACGCCGTGCACACGGGTCCCGGGAGCATGCTGCGCCTGGAGGACACGACGATCGAGATGATCGAGACCAAGCTGGCCGCGAACGTCGTCAGCCAGGTGGTGCTCATCAAGACCGCGCTCCCCCACATGCTCGCCCGAGGTCAGGGCACGATCGTGAATGTCACCTCGGCAGTCGCGATCACCGACCCGCCGTCACCCGCAGGTGAGGGAGGGTGGGGGGCGGCGTACGCGAGGTCGAAGGGCGCGTTCCATCGCCTCGCCGGCATCCTGGCCGTCGAGTACCCCCAGCTGCGGTTCCACAACGTCGAGCCGGGTTACGTCGTCACCGAGCGGATGGAGGTCAACGCCACGGCCCTCGGGCTCGACGGCGTGTACCCGGGGGCGCCGCCGTCGGTGCCGGCCAGCGTGATCGCGTGGCTGGCGACGTCGCCCGACGCCGCCGAGATGTCGGGCGAGACGATCTCGGCGCAACGGTTCGCCAAGACGCACCAGCTGCACCCGGAGTGGCGGGCCCGATAGGCCCCCCCGCTCACCGGATCGCCAGCGCGTTCGGCGGCGACCCGATCCCCCCGGGGATCCGAAGCGGCGCGCTCGTGAAGCAGAACTCGTAGCTCCCCGTCATCGCGCAGTCCTCGGCGAGGGTGTCGAAGTCGAAGAACTCCCCGAGCGGGATGCCGAGGAGGGCCAGCACCCGGACGTGCAACGAATCGTCGATCCCCCCACCCGGTGGGAGCGCCGCGGTGATCGGGAACGTCTCGACGCCCGGGTTGTCCACCGCGAGCGCGGCGACGCCGTGATCCCAGAGCCACGCCGCGACGTCCGGGCCCGGCCCGAGGCCCGGGCAGCGCAGGTCGACGTTCGCGTCGGAGACCCGCCGGCGGCCGGCGGCGTCGAGGCCCCGGTACCAGGACAGCCAGCCGACCCGCACGCAGCAGATGTCGCCCTCGCGGACCTCGACGCCCTGTTCGGCCGCGGTGGCGTCGAGGAGCTCGGGGGTGACGACGAACGGCTCGTCGGCCGCTATCGGCACCCACCGGGCGACGTCGAGCAGGACGCCGCGTCCGACGATCCCCTGCTCGGTCCAGGCCAGGACCCCACGCTCGGCGCGGACCTGGTCCGCGGTGCGGCCGCCGAAGAACCCGCCGGTTGAGTGGGCGAAGTGCCCGAAGCCGTCCCACTGCGTCGACGCTTGGGGAAAGAAGTTGTCGAGCCGGTCGTCGAGCACGTTGTTGAACAGCTCGAAGATCTCGTGTCGCATCGCTTCACGACCGAAGAACGGGGGTGATGGGACGTCGAGCGGCAGGTCGAGGCTGAAGCGCGCGCCGCGCTGCACGAGCCGGGCCGCGTCGACGACCCGTTCGGGGGTGAGCCGCTCGAGGGAGCCGAGGTCGGCGTCGAGGAACTCCCACGCGCAGCCGTCGGGTAGGTCCCGGTACGCGGGTCGGGGCGTCACGGTCCTGAGCGGACTTCCTCAACGGACCGGACCCGGCTGTCATGCTCGAACAGGACGTCGTTGTACGCCCGACCCGGGCCGACGTACGCCGTCGTCTCGGGTCGCACGAAGCTGGCGTACAACGCGCGCCGTCCCCGGCCGGTCCCGGTCGGTGGCGGCGCCGCGTGCAGCACGTGGGGGTCGTGGACGGTGACGTCGCCGGGCGCGGTGTCGACGGCGATGACCGGGCTCGTCTGGTCGCCGGGCCGGAGCGGGTGGCACGAGGTGCCGTGCGAGCCGGCGAGGAAGTGGAGCTGGCCCGTGTCGGCGGTGGCGGCGTCGAGCTGGATCCCGATCTGGATCCCGGGGCAGATCACCGGGTGACCGCCGAGTCCGCAGTCCTGGTGCCACGGCAGGTCGGCGAGGCCCTCGACCACGCCGGGCTGCTTCAGCACCGCGGCGAACCCGTCGAGGCAGTCGAGGGTCGGGACGAGCCCGGGGGGCCCGGCCGCGGCCAGCCGCCGGATCCGGGGGTCGTCGCCGAGCGCGGCGATGGTCGGCGACGCGAGCGTGGTGTAGGTGACGCGACAGCAGACCTCGTCGCCGTCGGCGCGGGTCGCCCACCAGGAACGTCCGTCGCCGGGACGGGCTTCGCCGACGAGCCGGTCGACCTCGTCGGAAACCGGTTCGAGCTCGGCGGGCGCGAACATGTCGCGGAGGTGCACGAACCCGGTCTGGGCGAAGAAGGCGGGCCAGTCGGTGTCGTCGAGGGTGAAGGCGCGGGCCAGGTCGGCGGGCAGGCTCACCGTGTCGGCGTCATAGATCGGCCGACCGTGGAACAAGGCGCGCAGCGCCGGCTCCCACCGGGCGAGGTCGTCGAACCGACCTTGGGGGAACGACATCAGGTTGGCGTAGAGCAGCCCGAAGCAGGTGCGGAGCTCGTTGGCGTAGTCGGACCACGCGTCGGGGCTGAGCTCCACCACCGTGCGGGCGGTGGCGACACCGGGCTCGATCGTGACCGTCTCGCCGGTGGGACGGTACGTGTAGGCGCGTCCGTCGGGGAGCTGGAACGCGATGGGCGCCACGGCCGCGATGTCACGCGCCGCGAGCGCGCCGTTCCCGCCCGCGATGCGGCGCGGGAGGTCGACGTGGTGGAAGTCGTCGAAGTCGACCGTTGGGAAGTGCAGGGCGGCGGTCATGATCCGGGCCGGAGCTTGGGCAGGACCTGCTGCTCGAAGAGCTCGAGGGACTCCCAACCGAGCTCGGGGGGGATCCCGCCCATCAGCGGGTGCAGGAGCACCGAACCGAGGTCGCCCTGGGTGTGGGCGAGGTCGACGCACTCGTCGGGGGTCAACACCTGGTACACGCCGGTGTCGCGCACGTCCTGCCAGGTCTCGGCGCCTTTGACATCGACCGCGGATCGTTGGGGGCCCTCCTGCCATGCCGCGTAGCTCTGCGCGTCGAAGAGGGCATGGGGGCCGATGCGGGCCCACGTCGCGTCGGGATCCTCGGCGACGTAGACGAACCCCGGCCCGGACGGGAGGGAGCAGAACCCGTTGTCGAACCCGACCGCGGCGCACTCCTGCTGGTAGATCTCGGCGAGGCTCGGGTCGCCGACTGCGGGGAAGAATCCACAGCGAAGGCGTGCCGCCCGCCGGGCGGCGATCTCGGTCGAACCGCCGATCATGACCATGGGCCCGCCGGGGGTCGCAGGCTTGGGGGTGACGACGACCTCGCGGCCCTGGTAGGTGAACGGCTCGCCGCTCCACGCCTTGCGGAGCGCGTCGACGCCTTCCTCGAGCAGCCGACCGCGCGCGCCACGCTCGATGCCCGCCATCTCGAACTCGACGCTGCGGTAGCCGACACCGCCGACGAGGCTGATGCGGCCGGGCGCGCAGAGGTCGAGCACGGCGAGCTGCTCCGCGAGGCGGATCGGGTCGTGGAGGGGGACGAGCACGGCCGCGATGTTGACCGGGATCCTCGGGGTGCGACCCAGCATCGCCGCGGCGAGCGTCAGCGGCGCCGGGAGGTACCCGTCCGGCGCGCCGTGGTGCTCCGAGAGGACGACCATGTCCAGCCCGACGCGGTCCGCCCACGCCGCCATGTCCAGCGCGGCGTCGTACTGGCGGGCGTGGGTGGTGGGGGCGAAGTCGGGGACCCGCAGGTCGAAGCGCACCCCGAGCATGGCCACCGCGTCCCCCTCTGTCGTCGACCTCGCTGCGACCCGGATGATACGTCCGGCTCGGATCGCGGCCCCGAGGCGGTGACGGCGGGGCGTCGGCACGCCGCCGGTCGATCTACCCGCCGCCCCCTTGGGCGAACGCGACCATGTCGTTGAACACCTTGATGACCTTGCCCGAGTAGTTCGGGTCCGTCGCCCAGTTGCCGTGGCCCATGTCACTCCAGGTCGGCGCCCAACCCTTGGCGAAGAAGGTGTCGAAGTTCTGGGCCGCGGTGGCCGGGTCGGACCCGTACCAGAACGGCGACGGCGGATGGTGCAGCTTCGCGGCCCGCGAGGTGGAGTCGGCATAGTTCAACAGGTGCTGGATCTGGGCCCGCACCCCGTCGCGGGGAGTCGGGAACCCTCTCCCGTTCGAGCAGCTGTCGCACCACCCCATCCCGGCGTAGTTGTTCGCCGGTGCGGATTCGAACCCGCCGGTCTCGATCACGGCCTGCGCGAAGGCGAAGTCACCGCGGACACCCTCGTCGTTGCCCTCTTGGATGTAGATCTGGGCGAGGTCGTCGATCGTGGTCTGGATGTGGGGGCTGTACCCGCGGGAGCGGATCCAGCCGGCCATCTGCGCCGCGGTGAGCACCGCGGGGCCTTGGATGGGCTCCCGACCGGAGGCCCGCAGCGCGCCGAGCTCTTTGGCCCGCTCGAGGGCCGCGTTGGCGTCGGAGACGCGCTGGTTCATCAGGGCCTGCTGGCTCTGCAGCTGCGCCGCGAGCTGGTCCAGCTGCGCGCTCTGCTGGGCCAGCGACGTCTGCTCGGTCTTCAGCTCGCTCTCGCTCTGGGCCAGCTGGACCTGCAGCGCGGCGAGCTGATCGGCGTTCTGGTGGTCTCGCTTCGCGGCCGCGTTGGCGAGGACCTTGCGCCGCACGTAGGTGAGCGTCGGGTCCGGGAGGACCGATTCGTAGTGGCCGAGCGGTCCCGACGACACGTAGATCGCCGCGGCGCGTTGCTGCAGCACCTTGCGCAGCTGTGCCTCCTGGGCGCGGATGATCGGGATCTGCGCCTCGAGCTGGGCGATCCGGGCCTGGTTGGCGGCGATCTTGGCTTGCACCGCGGCTTGCTGCTGGGTGGTCGCCTGCACCTGGTCGGCCGCGGCGTGGGCCGCGGCCGGAGCCTGCTGGAGGTTGGTGAGGGCGACGGCGACCCCGGGGTCGGTCTGGGCCCAGCCCGGCGCGCCGGCGAGCCCGACGGCGATGACCCCGACGAGGAGCGCGACGAGCCAGCGGGCCGACCAGCGGGGGTGCACGACGGCACAGGTTAGGGAATCAGGAGTCACACCAGCAACACAGGCCTCAGTCCCCTACGGGGAGGGTGCACGTACGCTATCGACCGTGGGTGGGAAAGGCTGAACGTGGGCACCGAACTGGGGCGGGTGGGGGTCTGGACCTTCGTCCTGGACCGCCTGCCCATCGGGCAGGCCCGGGAGATGGCCGCCGAGCTCGAGGATCTGGGCTACGGGGCGATCTGGGTGCCGGAGGCTCTGGGACGGGACGCGCTCGTCAACGCCGCGTTGTTGCTGGGCGGCACCCAGCGCTGTGTGGTGGCGACGGGCATCGCCAGCATCTACGCCCGGACCCCCTCGGCCATGGCGTCGGGCTGGAAGACGGTCACCGAGGCCTTCCCCGACCGGTTCCTGCTCGGCCTCGGGGTGAGTCACCAGCCGATGGTGGAAGGGATCCATCACCAGACCTACGGGCCCCCGCTCGAGACGATGCGCCGGTACCTCGAGGCGATGGACGCCACGCCGTCGTTCGCGGCCGAGCCGACTTCAGTCCCGGAGCGGGTCCTCGCCGCGCTGGGCCCCCGCATGCTGGCGCTGGCCGGCGCTCAGGCGCGCGGCGCGCATCCCTACCTGGTACCTCCCGAGCACACCGCGCAGGCCCGAACCGCGTTGGGACCCGGGCCGTTGCTCGCGCCCGAGCAGATGGTGGTGCTCGACACCGACGCCGACCGGGCGCGCCGCGCCGCGCGGGACGCGTTGCGCATCTACCTTCCCGGCCTGCCGAACTACGTGAACAACCTGCGCCGACTCGGCTTCACCGACGACGACTTCGCCGCGCCCCTGAGCGACCGGATCGTCGACGCCGTCGTCGCCTGGGGCGACGAGGAGGCGATCCGGGCCCGAGTGCAGGCGCACCACGACGCGGGCGCGGACCACGTCTGCGTCCAGGTCCTGCCGGGAGACGATGCGGCGCGCGTCGCCGCCGACTACCGGCGGCTCGCTCCCGCGCTGATCGCCTGACCGCGTCGCCCGTATCCCCCGTCGCGCGGGGACTGACTCAGGTGAGATCGAGGGAGAGCATCCGGATCGCGTTGGTCCGCATGATCTTGTAGATCGTCTCGTCGTCGAGGTTCTTGGTCAGCTTCTCGGCGATCTCACGGGTGTGCGGCCACGTCGAGTCGGAGTGCGGATAGTCGGTCTCGAAGGTGATGTTGTCGACACCGACCTGCTCGAGGGATTGCAGGCCATGCGCGTCGTCGAAGAAGCACCCGTACACGTGGTCCCGGTAGTACTGGCTCGGGGGCTGGATGACCCGGCCCTCGAGGCCGGCCCAGGCCCGGTTGTGCTCCCAGACGGCGTCGGCCCGCTCGAGGATGTACGGGATCCAGCCGATCTGACCCTCGGAGTACGCGATCTTCAACGCCGGGTGACGCTCGAACACCCCGGACATGAGGTAGTCGACGAGAGACATCGCCGCGTTCATGTACGTGAGGGTCGACCCCACGCCGGCCGGTGCGTCGGAACTGGTCGACGGCATCTTCGACGACGACCCGATGTGCATGCAGACCACCGTGTCCGTCTCGGCGCACGCAGCGAAGAACGGGTCCCAGTAGCCGTCCTCGTCGTGCACCGACGGGAGCCCGAGGTACGGGGGGATCTCGGTGAAGCACACCGCGTGACCACCCCGCGCGGCGCTGCGCTGCACCTCGTCGGCGGCGAGCTTGGCGTCCCAGAGCGGGATCAGCGGCAGCGGGATCAGGCGACCACCGGAGGGCCCGCACCACTCGTCGAACATCCAGTCGTTGTAGGCCTGGACACAGAGGAGCGCGAGCTCGCGGTCCTGGGCCTCGAGGAACGTCTGGCCGCAGAAGCGAGGGAACGTCGGGAACGAGAGGCTGGCCTCGGTCCAGTTGGCGTCCATGTCCTCGAGCCGCGCCGTCGGGTCGAAGCAGCCGGGCCGCATCTCGTCGAAGGTGATGGCCGTCACCTTGACCTCGTCCCGGTCGAAGCCCACCGCGGCGGACAGCCGGGTCAACGGGTACACCAGATCCTCGTACAGCCACCAGTCGCACATGGGGCCGTCGGTGCCGGGGGCGTAGCTGAACTTCCCGCCGACGAAGGTCATCTCCCCGAGCGGGGCGCGCATGGTGCGCGGACCGATGTCTCGGTACTTGGCCGGGAGCCGGTCCTGCCAGACCCCGGGGGGCTCGACGACGTGGTCGTCGACGGAGATGATCTTCGGGAAGTCGGCCATCCGGCGAGCATAGGCCTGACGCGCCGTCAGGTCAGGGGGTCACCCCCAGCCGGTCGGGCGCCGGTTCCGGTCCTGGTGCCAGATCAGCACGCCGCCGATCACCGCGAGCACCACGCCGGCGAGCGCGAAGACGATGGTCTGCTGTACGAACGATCGGAGCACCGTGTCGTAACCCGAGCCGAAGGCCGCCCTCTGGGTGGGGTCGCCCACCTGATGTTGGAGCAGCGACCGGCCGGGCTTGACCAGCGCGAGCAGCCCGAGGGAGATCACGGTGATGAACGCGCCGAGCGTGATGCACAGCGTGCCCCGCCGTCGAGCGGCGAGCACCGCGGCGGCGAGGAGCACCAGCGTCAGGACCGCGACCGCCAGCGCGCCTCCCTGGACGAGCTGGACCCCTTCCCACAGGACGGGCGTGTCGCGGCGGCGGAGCACGACGACCGGCGTCAGCGCCGCGCTCGGCGGCACCCGACTGGCCAGCGACGCGGGCAGCTGCTGGCGCACCAGGGGCAGGAGGGGGTTGAGATCGAGCTGGAGCGGGTCGTGGCCGTTGCGGAGCTGGTCATGCGTGCTCGCCAGCGCGTTGTCGAACGCCGACCGCAGACCCGGGTCCCGCAGCGCTTGATCGACGATCGAGCGCAGCGTCGCGTCCTGGGAGGTGAGCGCCGGGACCCGCTGCTCCATCTCGGCGACGATCCGCTGCGCGAGCGCCGCCCGCACCGGCGCCTGGGACAGGACGTCTTCACCGAGACGGACGAACGACGACGTGCCGATGAGCTCTCGCTGTACCCAGACCCCCAGGTCGGCGACGGGCACGAGGACCACCACGACGACAGAGAGGAGGAAGGCCAGGAGCGTGCGCATGAGCGCCGTTAGTGTGGCCGCCCGCATCCCGCTGGAGACAGCATGCCGCTCCCTGCGCCCCCATCCGACGGCTCCAGCCCGCTGCCGGCCGACACCTTCGCCGACCAGGTCGTCGTCGTCACGGGGGGTGGCACCGGGCTCGGCAAGGCGATCGCCTGCGAGTTCGCCCGTCTCGGCGCCAAGGTCGCCATCGTGAGCCGGGACGAGAACCACCGCGCCGCCGGCGTCGCCGCCGTCTCCGTCGCGGGCGGGGAGGGTCTCGGCGTTCCGTGCGATCTCCGGGACCCCGCGCAGGTCGAAGCAGCGTTCGACGCCGTCGAGGAGCAGCTCGGCCCGGTCGACGTGCTGGTCAACAACGCCGCCGGGAACTTCCCGGTGCCCGCCGAGGACCTGAGCGCGAACGGATGGCGTGCCGTGACCCAGATCGTCCTCGACGGGACGTTCTTCGCGAGCCGGCAGCTGGGCCGGCGTCGCATCGCCGACGGCCGGCCCGCCTCGATCCTGAACATCGGCGCCGCGTACGCCTGGACAGGCGGTCCCGGGTTCGCCCACTCGTCGGCGGCCAAAGCGGGCGTGAAGAACCTGACCGAGACCCTCGCGGTCGAGTGGGGTCCCTACGGGATCCGGGTGAACGGCCTCGTCCCCGGGCTGTTCCCCCACCAGGACGAAGCGGCGCACATCACCGAAGGGGTCCCGGGCCGCGGGCACGCCGAGGACCGCCGGACCCCCGCGCACCGGGTCGGTTACCCGCGCGAGCTGGGATGGGCCGCGGTGTTCCTGTGCTCCCCGTGGGCGCGCTACATCTCGGGGCACACGATGGTCGTCGACGGCGCCAACTGGCAGCGCCGCCACCTCTTGATGCCCGAGTTCACCCCGATCCGGGAGCAGCTCGGCCGGGGCCCGTTCGCGCCATGAGGTGCGGCGCGGTCCCCGCGAGCGCCGGCGGGCGCGCCCGACCCCAGGAGAGCCGATGAACGAGCCGGAGTACATCAAGCTGGAGGTCGATCCCCCGGTCGGGATCATCACCCTCGCCCGTCCGGACAAGCTCAACGCCTGGTCGTGGGCATCCGCCCGACAGCTGACCGCCCGCGCCGACGAGCTGCGCTTCGACGACCGCGTCCGGGTCGTGCTGCTGAAGGCGGAGGGACGCGCCTTCTGCGCCGGTGTCGACCTCGGCATGCCCGAGGATCGGATCACCGGTCGCTCCCCAGCCGAGAAGACCCGCAACTACTACGAGCGGTTCCGGTGGGTCCACGAGCGGTTCCACGTCCTTGCCGATCTCCCCCAGCCGGTCATCGTCGCGATCCACGGCTACTGCCTCGGCGCCGGCCTCGAGATCGCCATGATGGGCGACATCCGCGTCGCGTCCGACGACGCGAAGTTCGCGCTCCCTGAGTCGGGTGTCGGCGTCGGCATCGACTCGGGTGGCGACCTCCGACTCGTGACCGAGATCGGTGCCGGCTGGACCCGGCTCCTCGCCTACACCGGGCGACGCATCGACGCCGCGACCGCGCTCCGGCTCGGGATCGTGCAGGAGGTCGTTGCCCCCGACGAGCTCGTGGACCATGCCCGCGCCCTGTGTGAGGAAATCGCGGCCAAGGCTCCCCTCGCGGTGCAGGCCATCAAGCGGACGATCAACTTCTGGTCGGAACGCGGGATGGCCGAGGCGATGCAGTTCGTCGCCATGAGCTCGGCCCCGAACTTCGTGTCGGACGACATGACCGAGGGCTACCGGGCCATGGCCGAACGACGAGACGTGAAGTTCGAAGGGAAATAGGGCGCACCGTCGCCGGCTGTCGAGCTAGTCGCCGAGTCCCAGATAGGCGGACGCCAGACGCTCCTCATCCACGTCGTCCCGGGGACCGATCCAGACAATCCGACCGAGTGACATGAACGCGACCGTGTCGGCCAGCTCCATCACCTCGTGGGCCTTCTCCTCGACCAGCATGATCGCCGAGCCGAGCTCACGAAGCTCGCGCAACGCCCGGACGACCTCTTGCGCGGCGAGTGGTGCGAGGCCGAGCGTGGGCTCATCGGCGATGAACACCGCCGGCGGGTGCGCCAGCGCAGGCGCAAGACTGAGCATCTGCTGCTCCCCGCCAGAGAGCAGGCCCGCCGGCTGCCGGCGCCGCTCGCCGAGGATCGGGAACCGTTCGTAGGCCGCCTGCCGCTGCTCCGAGGTGCGCAACAGCAGCCGGAGGTTCTCCTCGACGCTGAGGTCGGGGAAGACGCCACGCGCCTCTGGGACGACGAGGAGTCCCCGCCGCTCGCGCTCATGAGGCGGCAACGCCGTCACATCTTCCCCGGCGATGAACACCCGTCCCGCGGTCGGCGTGATGAGGCCGGACGCGACCGAGCACAGCGTCGACTTACCGGCCCCGTTCGCGCCGAGCAGCGCGACGACGTGGTGCTCAGACACGCTGACGTCAACGCCGTGGAGGACCTCGGCGCCGCCATACCCCGCCACGGCGCCTTCAATCCGCAGCGCCGCGGGTCGCGCGGCTGTGCTCGCCGGCACCTCGCTCGGCGTCAGAGTCGGCGTC
>DATISY010000141.1:0-14135 GCA_035468285.1 Acidimicrobiia bacterium
GATGAGCCACCAGACCGGGACGGTGCCGTTGTGCTCGACGACCGGAGAGACATCCTCGATTGACCGTACGTCCATGTCGCCTCCGAAGCTGGCGCGGGTCCGACGCGCCGTCACCCTACCGGCCTCGGCCCGAGGCCAAGCCGCCCCGCGTCGGCCACGAGGTCCTCCGTCGTCGCGGCGCCCCGGGCTCTTGCGTCGGCAACTGCGAGCCTGGCGGCACGTTCAGTGCCGGTGGTGGGTTCAGGAACACAGCAACGCTCGGCGCGCTCTGACATCTTCCGACCCCCCGTGCGCGCAGACGGGGGGACGCTAACCGCACACCTGAGCGACGCTGTCGCACGTCATGACACGAGCCCCTGGCGACGTCGGATCGCACAGCGCCAACCCTGGCGTCTCGACGGCGCAGCGCGAGTTTGGTAGACGGTGCGGGTGGGCGGCCTCGCGTTCTCATCCGTGCTCGCGGCGGGTGGCCTCTCCTTCACGTCGCTGCTCGCGGTCGCGGCGATCGCGCTGGCCGCGCCGCTGCTCGTCTCGCTCGCACCGCGGCTGCGGATGCCGGCGGTGGTGCTCGAGATCGTGATCGGGATCATCGTCGGGCCATCCGGCCTCGGTTGGGTTCGCGTCGACGTCCCCGTCAACGTTCTGGCGATCATCGGCCTCTCGTTCCTCCTCTTCCTCGCCGGTTTGGAACTGAACCTCATGGCCCTCCGAGGCCGGGTGGGGAGGCTCTTGGGCGCCTACGGCGTGTCGGCCGTCCTTGCGCTGGGCGGGGGCGCCGTCGTGGCGATGATGGACGCCGAGAACAAGCCGTTGTTCATCGCGATCGTCTTGGCCTCGACGTCGCTGGGCCTCGTCGTGCCCGTGTTGCGCGACGCGGGCCAGACGTTCACGTCCTACGGGCAGCTCGTCCTCGCGGCCGGTTCGATCGGTGAGTTCGGTGCCATCCTCGCGCTGGCGGTCTTCTATTCCCAGAGCGGAGCAGGACTCGGGTCACAGCTCTTCCTGCTTATCGGGTTCGCGGTCCTGGTCGTGGGCGTGGCGGTCGGTCTCACGAGCATCGAGCGGTCGCCGCGGTTCGCGCACGCTCTTGCAGCGCAAGGCGAGACATCCGCCCAGTTGGGGGTTCGCGTGGCGATCCTCGTTCTGTCGGTGTTCGTGGCCCTGTCGACACAGCTGGGATTCGAGGCGGTACTGGGCGCGTTCGTGGCCGGGGCGCTCCTGCGGGTCACCGACCCGGAGGAACGGCTTACGAACGAGCATCTGCGCTCCAAGCTGGACGCCATCGGTTACGGGTTCCTCGTCCCGGCGTTCTTTGTCACGAGCGGCCTGCAGTTCGACCTCAACGCGCTGTTCCGCGAGCCCACCGCCCTGTTGGCCGTGCCGCTGCTGGTCGCCCTCTTCTTCGTCGTCCGGTGCCTTCCCGCCGTGCTCTACCGGGGGGTGGTCGGGGCGCGACGCGCCCTGGCAGCTGGGCTCCTCCAGGCGACGTCACTGTCGGTGCCCGTCGTCGCGGTCCGGATCGGCACCCAGCTCCACACCATCGATTCCGATACCGGCGCGGCGATCATCGCCGCGGGCCTGCTCACCGTGGTCATCTTCCCGCCGCTCGCGCTCATGCTCATCTCGAGAGACAGCGACGCCGACGACGACTCATCAGACCACCGCGGAGGCCCAGACGGGTCGGCCGACACCCACTAGGTTGCGAACCGTGACCACCGGACAAGCGCCACTGACCGGCTGATGTCGTTGCGAGTGGTCGGTGCGGGTCTGGGGCGGACGGGCACCCATTCGCTCAAGCAGGCCCTCGAGCAGCTGCTCGACGCGCCCTGCTACCACATGGTCGAGGTCTTCGGCCGGCCCGATGACATCGCGGTGTGGCAGAGGGCCGTCAACGCAGACCCACCCGACTGGCGGACGTTCCTCGCTGATTTCGGAGCAGCGGTCGACTGGCCCGTCGCGGCGTTCTGGGCCGAGCTCAGCGCGGCCTTCCCCGACGCGGTGGTGCTGCTCTCCACACGCGACACCGAAGGATGGTGGACCAGCGCGTCCCACACAATCTTCGACGCGATCACCCGTGCTGTCCCGGCCGGGGAGGCGATGCTCGCCTCGCAGCAGGCCATGATCATCAGCCTGCTGGACCGGACGTTCACCCCCGGGTGGCGGAACGAGGCGGACGCCAAGGCGGCATACGAGGCCCACAACCGGGCCGTTCGTGCCGCAGTTCCGGCCGATCGTCTCCTCGACTGGCGTCCCGGAGACGGTTGGGGGCCGATCTGCGCCGCGCTGGATCTGCCGGTGCCGAGCGACCCGTTCCCGCACGTGAACACGACGAACGACTTCCGGGCGATGGCGAGGCTCGACGAGCCTCGCTGAGGCCCGGCCTCCGTGCGGGCCTACGGCTTGATCAGGTCGACCTTGCCGGACTTCAACCGGTACTCCGCCCCCACGATCGTGAGCTTGTTCGCTGTGACCAGGTCCGCCAGCAGCTGCACGCGCCCCAGGGCGCTGACCGTCTGGCGAACGTTCTCGTGGATGGCGGCCTCGACGAGCGCATCGGCCGGCTGTGAGCGCACGGCCTGCACCGCGGGCACGATCGGCTGCGCCACGCTCATCAGGTTGCCGGGCAGCACCGTGCCCTTCGTCGCGACATCGACTGCGGCCTTCACGGCCCCGCAGTCGTCGTGCCCCAGGACCATGACGAGGACACTGCCAAGGATGGAGGCCGCGTACTCGATGCTGCCGATGACCAGTGGCTCGGCCCCGGTGTTGCCGGCCACCCGGACGAGGAACAGGTCGCCCAGACCCTCGTCGAACACGATCTCAGGTGGGACTCGAGAGTCGGAGCAGCCGAGGATGATCGCGAAGGGCGCCTGCCCCTCGACGAGTTCCGCCCGTCGAGCGTCGAATCGTCCCAGAGCCTTGGTCCGCCCCGCCACGAAGCGTCTGTTCCCCGCTTGGAGCCGACGAATCGCGGCCGCGCCGTCCGCCGGAGCGGCCACGGCTTCCCGCGTCATGAGGCGCCCGCCCGCGGGCAGCGCGCCCGCGGTGAGCACGCCACCGGCAACGGCGAGCCCGGATCCGAGGAACGCTCGTCGCGACTGGTTTCCCTCCACGGGACCTCCCCCTCGGGTCTCAGACGGAGCGCGAGTCGGGCGCCGAAACGTCGGTGCGGACGCTGGCCTGGGCCGCGGCCCGGTCCGCATCCGTGACGATGACGTCGGGCTGGTCGTTCATGCTCGTCCTCGGCAGCCTCGCCGCGCGGGCCGACCGGCGTGGCCAGCCTCGGGGGACTTGATCGGCGATCTGGGATCGCATCTGGAGTCCCTTTTTTGGGGCAACCCCCCTTGTGCCACGGCCGGTGGCGGGCCCGGGCGACCTCTGCCGGAGCGGCGCTGAGGCCGAAGACCCTGGAACGCGAATGGTTCCGGTGGCGTTTCCTGTACAGGTAGGGGGCCCCCAAGGGCGGGGGAACGACCCACCCAAGAAGGGAAGAAGAACCGTTGATGACGAAGCGAGATCGGTGTGCGGGGCGGCTCCGGCGCTGGGCCCGGGGTCTCATCTGGCAACTCCCCGACCAGCCTTATCCGAGTGAGCACCCCTGGAGCCGACACCACGGCGGCACGCCTGTCGGGTGACGCCCCGGATACGTCTCCGCCGCGTCACACGCGGCGGTGGCCAGGAGCGGCGGACGGCGTCAGCGCCGGTGCTGGGCGCACCAGGTGCGTCGTGAGCAACCACCATCGGTGCTGTCCGCGCCCGACGTGGCGACCGGCGAGCCGCGCCGCGTCCTCGGGATGTGCGGCAAGTTCGTCCGCGCCCCCGGTAACGATCCGGGGACGGGTGGTCACCCGGCCTGGTGCGCGACCGCGTTCGCGGCCGTTGTTGCGGCGTCCGGGTCGAGGTACCGATGCGACCGGATCTCATAGCGAGGCCCGACGTCGTACACCAACGGCTGACCCGTGGGGATGTTGAGGGCGACCACCTCGTCGTCCGACAGTCCGTCGAGATGCTTCACGAGGGCCCGCAGCGAGTTCCCGTGCGCAACGACGAACACGACGGTGTCCCCGCGGAGATCGGGGACGATCCCGTCGTACCAGTAGGGAAGGACACGGTCGACGACATCGGCCAGGCTCTCCGCCGACGGTAGGACCTCCGCGGGAATCGACGCGTAGCGGGGGTCGAACCGGGGATGGGTCGGATCGTCCGGAGGGAGCGCCGGAGGCGCGGTGGCGTACGAGCGTCGCCACACGTTGACCTGCTCGAGGCCGTGCTCCTCTGCGGTCTCGCGCTTGTTCAAGCCCTGGAGTGCTCCGTAGTGCCGCTCGTTCAGGCGCCAGGATCGACGAACCGGGATCCAGCGCCGATCACACGCGGTCAGCGCCAGGTCGGCGCTGCGGATGGCTCGCTTCTGGAGCGAGGTGTGCACGACATCCGCCATGATCGCGTGCTCGAGGAGCATCTCACCCGCCGTCGTGGCTTCGGCGCGGCCCCGCTCGGTCAGGTCGACGTCGACCCAACCCGTGAACCGGTTCTCCTCGTTCCAGGTGCTTTGCCCATGACGCAACAACACGAGCGTCGCCATCACATGAGCGTACCTACGGGCGCTGTGATGGACTGGCTGGTATGGCCCCAGACCTCGACCTCGCGATTCGCGGGGGTGTCGTGGTCGACGGGACCGGAGCAACCGAGTTCCGCGGGGACGTCGGCGTCCGCGCCGGGATGATCGTCGAGGTCGGCACGCTGACCGGGCCGGCCTTCGGCCGCTCCGGTGTCGACGCGAAGGCAGGAGGGCGAGCACGGCTTCCGACCGGCGGAGCCGACCACCGATCGCCCGAATGCCTCCTTGCGTGCTCGCTCGTTGCCGCTCGTGGCGCGATACCTCCGGGGCGACAAGCTGAACCTACGGCCGGCGCGGCGCGTGCCGCCTGTTTCGGCGTCAGCCGCCGGTCGAGGAGGGCACCGCCGGAAGGGACCGGGTGAGGAAGTCCGCGACGATCGGCCCACAGAGGCCACCCGTCGAGGACGGCAACGTGCACGTTTCCTTGGCGACCGGGACCGACGACGGCTCCGGGCGGAGCTGGGGGAAGTTCACGAGTCCCGTCGCCGGGTTGTGGCCGCCCGACGGTGCGCCCGATCCGGTCACCCCCGGCGGGTCGCGGAACACCACCACGTCGGGGGTCGGGCGCTCGAGCTGCTCGCGGCTCGGCGGCGCCGGACAGGAGGCGATCCCCCGGGCGAGGTCCGCGGCCGCGGTGTGTGGGAACAGCCCGCAGACCAGCTGCGCGCCTGGCCCGTGACCGGTGTACTCGACGATCGCGGTCACGCCGGACGCGCCGGCGCCGAGATGATCGCCGAGCAGCGGGTCTGTCTGGCCGGGAGGGAAGACGCTCAGGCTTCGGCCGCCGTCGGCGGCCTCCACCCCATGACACGACCAGCCGCGCGGTCCGAGCAGCGTCACGAAGCCGTCGGAGTAGAACGCGACGCGCGCCGCGGTCTTGGTCGTCGCGGCGAGCGGGAGCTGGTCGGCGATCCGGGGCGCCGACGCTTGGTCCCCACCGAACGTTGTCTGGCAGGACGTGACCGGGACGGCGGGGAACTCGCCCCGAGACGTCGTCGCCGCCACCGGCGCGGCCACCACCGCGGTGAGGATCGCGGCAGCAACGCCGACCGACGCGCCTGCCCGGTGAGGCCGCCGGCTCCGCCGCCCAGGAATCGGGCTGCTCATCATGAGCGAGTCGGGTCGATGATGATCTTCCCGAGCACCCGACGGTCTGCCATCGCCCGCAGGGCCACCGCGGTCTCGTCCAGGGGGAACACGGCGGAGACGTGGGGTCGGACGCGACCCGTCGCGAACAGCTCGGACAGCTCATCTCGGTCGCGTCGTGCGGCGTCGGGCGCGTGCTCGGCGAAGGTGCGGAACTCGAAGCCTTTGATGACGACGCCCTTGAGGAGCACGAGGTTCAACGGGATGCGCGGGATCTCCCCGGAGGCGAACCCGACGACCACGAAGCGACCGCCCCAACGGGTCGCGCGCAGCGCCGCTTCCGAGTAGGGGCCGCCCACGGGGTCGATCACGACGTCTGCGCCGCCGCCAGTGATGTCTTTGATGCGCGCTTTCAGGTCCTCGGTCGTGTAGTCGACCGTCGCAACCGCGCCGCGGTCCCCGCACAGCTGCAGCTTGTCGGCGTTGGACGCGGCCGCGACGACGCGGGCACCCAGGACGGTGGCCAGCTCGACCGCGGCGAGGCCTACGCCTCCCGCCGCGCCCAGCACGACGACCCAATCGTCGGCGTGGACCTCGGCCACGCTGCGCAGGGCGTGATACGCCGTCGTGTGCGCCACGCCGAACGCGGCGGCCTCGGCGAATTCGGCGGTATCGGGTAACCGGGTGAGCGCCGAGACCGGCATGGCGATCTGCTCGGCGAAGGCCCCCGCGAAGGCACTGCCGAACACGCGGTCGCCCACTGCGACACCGGTGACGTCGTCGGCCACGGCGGTGACCACGCCGGCGAATTCGCTCCCGGGTATGAATGGGACGGGGATCGAAACTTGGTATTCGTTCGCGACCAGCAGGACATCGGGAAAGTTCACCGCCGCGGCGTGGACGTCGATCAGCGCGCCACCCTCTCGCAGCGCCGGCTCGGGGACGTCCTCGACGACGATCGCCTCCGGTGGTCCGTACTCCTGGCAGCGAGCCGCACGCACCGATGGCGTCCCTTCGTCGTCTCGATCATCGGGCGCGCACCTGGTTCGCGTCCGAGGTCGCCGGTCAGCGGGCACACCTTAGGGAACCGAGACGCGGGTCATCTTCGGGGCGGGGTCCCGTACGGCTCGTTGCCAGTAGGTTCCGTCGGCGTGCTCGCGGTGCAATACGACCCCGCCGACCCGGCTGTCCCGGCGTCGCTGGTGGAGGTCGAGGAGCCCGATCTTCCAGGGCCTGACTGGGCCCGGGTGGCGGTATCCGCCGGGGGCATCTGCGGCAGCAACCTCCATCTCTTCAGCCACAACATGGGTGCCGCGCCGACCCTCATGCCGCTCTCGCGGGCGTTCCCGTTCCTGCTCGGTCATGAGATCGGTGGCGCGGTCATCGAGACCGGGTCGGCCTGCGACGTCGCGGTCGGGACCCGCGTCGCCGTGAATCCCGACATCAACTGCGAGGCCCGGGGGATCACGCCTCCCTGCGGGCCGTGCGCCGCGGGGTTGGCCGTCGTCGTGTCACAACCGGTCGGACGGCGGGTCCGGTGGCGGCCCGCGGTGCAGCACGGCGCTCGTCGGCGTCAACCGGATCGATGCCGTCGGTCCCGTGGCCGCGGTCGCGTCGACGATCAAGCTGAGCTCGCCCGGATCGCGGGGCGGCCACACGACCGCGACGAGCGGTCGCCCCGTGGCGTTGGCGGCGGTGGTCCGCCCGACGTCGGCGAGGAGCGTGCCCGCATCCCAGCGCAGGGCCACACTGACGCAATGAGGGCGACCGTCGTCACCGACCGTCAGGAGGTAGGGCGCCCCCCGAGCGCGATCGATCTCGTCCTCCAGCCGGTCGAGCGCGACGGGAATGCTCATCACCTGACCGTAGATCCACCCCCAGGCGCACCTGGTCGGGCTCGTGGACCACACTCGGCGGCCCGACCATGAGCCGCCCCGGGCACCTGAACCGATGGCGGCTGCTGGGTGTCCTCGGGATCGCAGCGCTCGTCGTGGCCGGCGCCCCAGCCGGAGCGGCCAGCCCGACGCGGGCCGGTTCACCAGCGAACGACGGCCTCACCACGCTCCGGGCGGTGGCCGCGTCCGCGGCCGCGTCGGCGCCCAACGGCGTCAACCCGACCACCTATCGGGCAGCCATCGAGGCGTACATCTGGGGATACCCGCTCGTCGTGATGGCCCGCACCCGCTCCACTCTCGTCTGCGCCACCGGCGCCAACACGTTCCTCAACCAGACCAGCCTGACCGGACCCACGACGCGGCTCGTCGTCACACCGAACACCGACACGCTGTACTCAAGCGCGTTCCTGGATCTCCGCTCCGGGCCCGTGACGCTCCGGATCCCGGCGCTCCCCGACCGCTACTACGTCTTCCAGCTCCTCGACATGTACACCAACACGATCGCCAACATCGGTACTCGCACCATCGGACCGGGACCCGCGTCGGTCGCGGTCACGCCGCCGAACTGGAAGGGGCGCCTGCCCGCAGGCACGCGGCGACTCGACGCGCCAACCCTCGACGTGTGGGTGATCGGACGAACGCTGCCCCGGAACGCGGCCGACGTCCCGAACGTCGTCGCGTTGCAGCATGAGTACGACCTCACTTCCGCCGGGCACCGCACCCCCGAGACGGAGCCACCCCTCGGGTGTGGCGGCGGGTCTGTGCCGACCGGCGCGTCCGGTGCGTCGTTCTTCGGTGACCTGGGGGCGGCACTCGCCGCGAACCCGCCCCCGGCCGGCGACGCCCCCGTGCTGCAGGACCTCCGCGCCGCGGGCATCGGACCGGGGCTGAACCCCGCCACGAACGCGTCGCCCGCGGCGCTCGCCGCGCTCACCCAGAGCGTCCGGGCCGCGAACGCGGCGATCGCGACGGCCGCGGCCCGCAACCTCACCCGGATCAACGGCTGGTCCCAGGTTCAGCATCTCGGCGTCTACGGCCACAACTACCTCACCCGCGCCGCAGTGGCCGAAGCCGCGCTCGGCGCCAACGTGCCCGCCGAATCCGTCTACTACACCGCTGCTGTCGACCACACCGGGACGCCGCTCGTCGGGACCAGGCCCGTCACCCTCCACTTCGCCGCGGGACAGCTCCCACCCGTCGAGCGGCACGGGTTCTGGTCGGTCACCCTCTACGGCCCCGACCACTACCTGGTGGCAAATCCGATCGACCGGTACGCCGTCGGCGACCGCACCGCGGGGCTCCAACGGAACGCCGACGGGTCCCTCGACCTATATCTCGGCGCCCAACCTCCCGCCGGTCACGACGCCAACTGGCTCCCGGCGCCCCCCGGCAGCTTCAACCTCGTCCTCCGGGCCTACCTCCCCGCCGCCCCGATCCGCCGAGGAACCTGGCAACCGCCCACGGTCGGGCCCTCCGCTCCCTGACCGACCCGGCCCGCCCCCGCCCCGGCGAGATTGGGGTCAGGTTCTTCGTCCCCGATGCCGATGCCCGTCCCGTGCGAGTCGGCAGCGGATCGGCCCCGCAGGGGGGGCTGGAGCGTCCGCGGTGGGTGCCGCGGAGATCGCCCGCGTCCGTGGAGGACGGTGCGGCGTGACCGTCGCGCTCGCGCCCCCTTCCACCGTCCCGTCGATCCGTCCCGCGAGCGTGCTCACCCGTTGGGAGCGGGCCCTCCTCCAGCTGGTGGTCGTGTCGTGGGTGTACGCGATCTACGAGGAGCTCCGCGCCGCCGCGACCGGCACCATCGCGAGCGGGATGGCGCACGCCCGTCAGCTGGTGAGCGTGGAACACGCCACCGGCCTGAACATCGAGCACGCGCTCCAGGCGGCCACGCTCCAGGCTCCCTGGCTCGCGGGCGTCGCCAACGTCTGCTACACCGCCACGCACCTCATCGCGCCGCCCATCGTCCTCGTGATCCTCTACCGGAAGGCCCCCGCCCGGTACCGGCAGTGGCGCAACGTGTTCCTGGTCATGCTCGCGCTCGCCCTGCTGGCCTTCCTCGCGTACCCGGTGCTGCCGCCCCGGCTCGTCCCCGGCCCGCAGCACGTCACGGACACGTCCCGCAGCTACTTCAACGTCGACCGCGTCCCCGGGGCGGGGATCGTCGCGGCACCGACCCGCTCGAGCACTCCCGACTGGGCGCCGTTCATGAACCCGATGGCCGCGATGCCGAGCTTGCACGTGGGCTGGGCCGTCTGGGCGTCACTCGCCCTCTGGTCCGTGACGCGTCGGCGCTGGCTGCGCGGCCTGCTCGTGATGTATCCGCTGCTGATGATCTGGTCGGTGCTCGTCACCGGCAACCACTGGCTGCTGGACGCGGTCGGGGGAGTCCTCGTCGTGATCGCCGCGTCCTTCGTAACGCGAATGATCAGCCGGGCGCGACCGCATGACACCCGCGCGGACGGTCAACCGATGGGCAGCGACAAGACCCTGACGACCGCATAGACGAGACAGAGTGCCCCGAGCCCGAGGACGACGAGGCGCATCTGCAACCACGCGAACCGCATCGAGATGCCGGCGAAGAACAACACTGCGGCGAAGAAGACGGTGGTGAAGACGTACCCGTCGGTGTGCTCCGTCGCGTCGCGACCAGCGTTGAACGCCCGATTCCCCTTCTGCTCGAACTGGTTCACCAACTTCGTCTCGGCCGGGTGGTACTGCGGCATCAACAGCGGACTGGGCGTCGCGGCCGGATTGTTCAACGGGTCTTGGAGAAGCCAGGCCTGGAACGCAGGGCGGAACTCGGGCCGGAACCGGGCCTCGTACAGCCGAGTGAGCGTCGTGTTGCCCTGGGTCGACGCGTCCAGCCACCGGTTGAAGTTCAACAGGTCCTGCAGCCGGTCTTGGCCGGCGGTGGTCGACGCCCGGTTCGCGAGCGCCCGTGCGGTGTTGGCCTCGGCGTAGTGGCGCGACTGGATTCCGCTCCAGCGGGCCGCCTGGTAGCCACTCCACGCGATACCGAGCGTGGCGAGGGAGAGCAGCACCGTCGCCACGAGCTCCAACGTCCGTTCCCGGCGCGTCGTCGCCCCACTGGGCTCCGAGAGCTCATGAGGTGGGTGAAGGTGCACATGCTCGGTCATGAGGTCGCCTGATCCTAGAGATGGCAGAACCTCCACCCGGGTCATGCGGTGGAGGCGGGGCCGCCACGGCCGCGACGCATGTCGCCGATCGGATCGGTCCCGACCGTGGGTGCGCTTCCCGGCGCTGTCGGCCGGCGCGGCGGTGTGACCCCTGAAGTGTCGGCGCATCTCGGTAGCGTGAGGCCGATGCAACCCGCGGTTCCCGGCCGAGTCCTCGGAGGCCGCTACCGGCTGCTCGACTTCCTCGCTCGTGGCGGTATGGCATCGGTCTGGATCGGTGAAGACACCCTCTTGGCGCGCCGTGTCGCGGTGAAGACGCTTCATCCCGAGCTCAGCGGGGACGACGCGCTCCGTGCCCGGTTCCGCAACGAAGCCATCTCCTCGGCCAGCGTCGAGGACGCCCGGATCGTGGGGATCTACGACACGGGCGAGGACGACGGGGTGGCGTACATCGTCATGGAGTTCGTCGAGGGACAAGACATCCGACACCTCCTCGCCGAGCGGGGGCCGCTGTCACCGACAGGCGCGACTCGCATCGCCCGAGATGTCGCCGCCGCGCTCGACCACGCGCACCGGGCCGGTCTCGTCCATCGGGACATCAAGCCCGCCAACGTTCTGGTCAGCTCCGACCAGCGCATCAAGGTCACCGACTTCGGGATCGCCAAGTCCAACGGTGCCCAGAGCGACCTGACCAGCACGGGCGTGATCCTCGGGACCGCCCGCTACCTCGCGCCGGAACAAGTCCGAGGCGACCCCGTCGACGCCCGCGCCGACATCTACGCCGTCGGCCTGCTCCTCTACGAGATGTTGACCGGTCGCCTCCCGTTCCGCGGGGACACCGACATGAGCACCGCGCTGGCGCGGTTGAGCACGTCGCCGGACCCGCTCCCGCCCGGCGTGCCATCCCCGGTGGCCGCGATCGTCGAACGGTGCCTCGCCGTCGACCCCGCGCACCGGTACGCCAACGCCGGCGATCTCGCCGCCGCGCTCGACGCCGCCGGGGATGAGGACCTCACCGTCGGGCGCGACATCACCGCCACGCTCGCCCCGTCCGCACCACGCTCGACTCGCCCCGGACCTGCGAGCGCGCCCCGACCTGCGTCCCCGCCTCCCCGCCGTCGGCACCGGGGCCTCACCGCGTTCCTCGTGCTCGCGCTCCTCGCCGCGGGCGCGGCTGCGGTCGTGCTCCTCGTCCCCGGCCTCACCTCGTCCACGGGAGGCTCCGCGAGGCCGGGTCCCGGCGTCGCGCCGCTGCAACTCGTCGCGGCGAAGGACTTCGACCCGTTGGGGGACGGCCAGGAGGTCCACCAAGACGTGCAACTCGCCATCGACGGCAACCTGAAGACGGTGTGGCCGACCGAGACCTACAACACCCGGGACTTCGGGCACGGAAAATCGGGCGTCGGGATCTACGTCACCGTGGCGCAGCCCAGCACCATCTCCACCGTCACCGTCGACACCGCCGAATCCGGGTGGAACGCCCAGATCTACGCCGCGACCACCGCGTCGTCGAGTGCCCCGTCGACGAACCGCAGCAGCTGGGGGCGACCCCTCGCCACCGGCGCCAACCTGTCCACCCACGCCCAGTTCACCCTGCGTCCCCCGACCCGAGCCCGGGTCGTGCTCCTGTGGCTCACCTATCTCCCGCCAGGGGGCAGGCTCGACGTCGCCGAGATCCAGGTCCGCTGAGCCGACGGGCCGCCGCCCGGCGTCGGGGTCAGGAGCCGGCCTGCTCGCGCTCTCGCTGCTCCCGGTACCACTTCGCCGTCGGAAGGTCGGGTGGCACGGCGCGGGACCGCTTCAGCTCCGAGAAGTTCCCGTACCGCAACAGGCCCAACGTGTGATGCCACAGCATCCGGGCATCGTCGTCGTTCGGGAGGACGCTGATCACCGGTCCGAAGATCGCCGGGCCCGTCCCCCCGTCCAGGACCAGGGTGGGAACACCGAAGCTGCCGGTCCGCTCGACGAGCGCGTCGTGCTCGGCGAGGACGGCATCCCAGGACCGCTCATCTGCGAGCGCCGTGTCGCACAGACCCGGATCGAGCGCGGCCTGCTCGAGCGCCTCCCGCACCGCACCGACCGGGTCATCGGGGAACGGCGGCGATTCCCATACCCGGCGTCCCAACGCGGCATAGAAGGGACCGATCGCCTTCGCGCTGAGGGTGTCACGGATCGTGACCGCGGTCCGCAACGCGGGTCCCGACCGGGCGTCGAACTCGCGTCGGTCGGTGCCCTCCTCCAGGTTGACGACCTCGAGGGAGAACACGCCCCATGACAGCTCGACGTCGCCGAGCTCCTCGAGACGACGTGCCCAACGCGACGTCTGATAGCACCATGGGCACAGCGGATCGAAATGGAACTTGACGTGTTCCACCGGGACCTCCCGACGAGCGAACGACCGGGCCACGGTACCTCCCGGGTTCGACGCGGCCGACGAGCTGCTCCGTGCGCGCGAGGATGCCGTCGTGGAACCACAGCTCGTCCGCTTCGAAGGATTCGAGGGCATCCATCTCGTCGGTGACCGATGGGGCCGGGACGACGCGTGGCCGGTGCTGTTGATGCACGGCGGTGGTCAGACCCGGCACGCGTGGGGTAACACGGCGAGCGTCCTGGCCGAACACGGATGGCGGGCGGTCTCGCTCGACCTGCGGGGGCACGGCGACAGCGAGTGGGCGCTCAACGGCGACTACTCCTTCACCGCGTACGCCGGGGACTGCGTCGCGGTGGCCGACCAGCTAGGTCGACCGCCGGTGCTTGTCGGCGCATCACTCGGTGGCGTCGCGGCCATGCTCGCCGAAGGCGGGAGTGACCGCGTCGTGTCGTCCGGGCTCATCGTCGTGGACATCACGCACCGCAGCAACCCCGAAGGCATCGACCGGATCCGGGCCTTCATGGCTTCGGGTCTCGGCGGGTTCGCGACCCTCGAGGACGCGGCCGACGCCATCGCCGCCTACACCCCCAACCGGCCCAAGCGGGTGAACCCCGCCGGCCTCATGAAGGTCCTGCGACAACGGCGCGACGGGCGGTGGTACTGGCACTGGGACCCCAAGTTCCTGGAGCACGGGCGCACCGAGGTGCCACGCGAGGACTTCCAGGCGCTCTTCGAGGCTGCGCTGCGAAACATCCGGGTCCCCACCCTGTTGGTGCGAGGCTTGCTCAGCGACGTCGTCACCGAAGAAGGCGTGCAGGACTTTCTCGACAAGATCCCCGGATCGAAGCTCGCCGACGTCGGCGAAGCCGCCCACATGGTGGCCGGCGACCAGAACGACGCGTTCTCGGACTCCGTGATCGACTTCTTGGAGCACGACGTCCGCCCCCGACTGCCGACCTGATCCCGACCGGCCGCTGGCCGGCGCCGCGACGCCACCCGCCCCGGGGGGGGGGCACCGCCGCGAGGAC
>DATISY010000142.1:0-13696 GCA_035468285.1 Acidimicrobiia bacterium
ATCGAGCCTTCGTCGCCCCGTTCGCCCCGATCGCGCTGCGAGACGTTGCCCCGCCGGCCCCGCCGGCACCGGACTGGGTCCTGTGTGACACCGCGCTCGCCGGAATCTGCGGATCAGACACCAAGCAGATCTTCCTCAACGGCTCGCTCGACAACCCGCTCACCGCGCTGCTCTCGTTCCCGCACGTCCTCGGTCACGAGGCCGTCGCTCGCCGCGTCGACACCGGCGGCCGGGTCGTGCTCAATCCCTGGCTGTCGTGCATCCCACGCGGCGTGCAACCCCCGTGCGCGGCGTGCGCCGCGGGCCGGTACCCGTGGTGTCGCAACTTCTCCAACGGTGTGATCCCACCGTCCCTGCACATCGGCAACTGCGCCGCGGCGCCCGGGGTGCACGGCGAGCAGTTCAGCGCGCACGAGCATCAGCTCTTCTCGGTCCCCGACAGTGTCAGTGACGAGGCCGCCGTGCTCGCCGACCCGGCGAGCGTCTCGCTGCGGACCATCCTCCTGCACCCGCCCGTGCCCGGGTCGCCGGTGCTGATCTACGGATGCGGCACCCTGGCCCTCGCGGCACTCGGGCTGCTCCGGTACCTTTACCCCGACCAGGAGGTGTGGCTCGTGAGCCGGCCCGGAACCCGCGCCGAGCTCGCCGAGCGGATGGGAGCGCACGCGGTGCTTCCCTGCAAGCCCGACGACCTGGTGCGCGAGGTCGCGCGCCGGATGGGCAACGAGCCGCTGGTCCCGTGGAGCAAACGGCCGTGGCTCCAAGACGGCCCTGCCGTGGTCTACGACACGGTCGGAAGCCCCGAGACCGTCGAGACGTCACTCCGCCTGCTCGACACCGGCGGCACGCTGGTGATCAGCGGCGTGGAGCCCCCGAAGCGGTTCGAGTGGACCCCGCTGTACTTCAAGGAGCTCCACGTGATCGGCTCCAACGCGTTCGGAGTCGAGGACGTCGGCGGCGTCCGCCGCCACGCCTTCGAGCACTACTTCGACTTCGCGGGCCGGGGCCTGGACTTGACGCCAATGATCACGCACCGGTTCCCGCTTGGTGACTGGAAGCGGGCGGTGATGACCATCGCCCGCCGCCGACGCACCGGGGCCGTCAAGGTGCTGCTCGAGCCGTAGCCACGACGTGGGCAGGCCGGAGGGCCGATGAAGGTCGACGCCATCGCCATGGGCCAACCGGTCAGACGGGTGCCGGCCCTGGCCCGCGCCGTCGAATCTGCGGGCTTCGACGGCTTGTGGTTCACCGAGAGCGGACGCAGCGCATACACGGGCTGCACCGCGGCCGCGTTGAGCACCGAAACCCTCGACATCGGGACCGCGGTGGCGTTGGCGTTCCCGCGCAGCCCGATGGTCACGGCGCAGATCGCCTGGGAGCTCGCGGACGCCACCGACGGCCGTTTCGTCCTCGGTCTGGGAACCCAGGTCAAGGCCCACATCGAGCGGCGCTACGCGGCGGCGTTCACTCCGCCGGGGTCCCGGCTGCGCGAGTACGTCCGGGCGGTGCGGGCGATCTTCGCGGCGTTCCAAGGCGACGCGCCCCTGGACTTCCACGGTGATTACTGGTCCATGGATCTGCTCCCCGCCACATGGAGCCCTGGTCCGATCGCGCACCCGGAGGTGCCCATCTATGTCGCGGCGGTGCGACCGTGGATGGCCCGCATGGCCGGCGAGGTCGCCGACGGCATCCACGTCCACCCATTCCACTCCGTGCGCTACCTCCGGGAGGTGGTGCTCCCCGCCGCCCGCGACGGCACGGCCGCCGCGGGGCGCCAACCCTCCGAGCTCGCCATGACCTGTCCGGTGATGGTCAACGTCGGTGACACCGACGCCGAGCTGGCTCGCGCTCGGGACGCGGCGCGGCTCCGGGTCGCGTTCTACGGCTCGACTCGCACTTACCACGGCGTCTTCGACCTCCACGGCTGGGAGGGGACCGCCGATCGGCTGCACGAGCTGCAGCGGGCGGGTGACCTCGCCGGGATGGCGGCAACGATCACCGACGACATGCTCGACACCTACACCGTGACCGCCACCTGGGACGACCTCCCCCGCGTCCTCGTCGACCGGTACGCCGGGCTCGCCGACCGGCTGGTGATGTACGGCGCGACGGACGGTTGGGGACGCGAGGACGACCAACTCGCCCGATGGAGCGACGTCACGCGCGCCGTCGCGTCGGCGGCCATCTGACGGGCTGGCAGTCGGACACCGGCCCGGCGGGCTACAGGATGGCGCCGGTGTCCTTGTGGGCGGCGAGCTCCTCCCAGGTGAGGCCCAGCTCGAGGAGCACCTCTTCGGTGTGCTGACCGTGCTCGGGGGCCCGGCGCAGCTCGGGGGGCGTCTCGTCGAACTGCACCGGGTTGGCGACGAGCGCGACCGGGCTCCCGTCGTCGGCTGCGACGGTCGGGAGGTAGCCGTTGGCGACCACCTGCGGATCGTCGTGCAGCTCACGAGCGGTCTGCATCGGCGCCCACACGCCCTTCATCGTTGCGAGGCGGGTACGCCACTCGTCGAGGGAGGCGCCGGCGAGGATCTCGGCGATCTTGTCGCGGCACGCCCGTCGATGCTCGTAGCGCGCCGCGGCGCTCGCAAAGCGGGGATCGTCGATGAGCTCGGGATGACCGACATGGGTGCAGAAGTCGCCCCAGAACCGGTCCGACTCGAGCATCATCAGGCTCAGGTAGCGCCCATCACCGGTGCGATAGGTACCGACGAGGGGGTTGGGGGGCGCGTCGGCGTCGAAGCGCGGCATCGCGGTGCCCTCGTACAGCTTCGCGGCGACGACGTCGGGTGCGAGGTTCCACAGCGCGGTCCCGAGGAGGGAGACGTCCACGACCGACGGTATGCCTGTCCGCTCGCGGCGCAGGAGCGCCGCCGCGATCCCACCCGCGATGGTCATGCCCCCCATCACGTCGCCGAACGCGGGTCGCGGCGAGATCGGCGGCTCGACGCCGCGCGGGGTGAGCGCGGCGCCGATCCCGCCCCGCGCCCAGTAGGAGGCGCCGTCGTAGCCGCCCTTGCCGGCATCCTCGCCGCGGACACCCTGGCCGCTGCCCCGCACGTAGATGATCGACGGTTGCTGCGCCCGGATGTCGTCGAGCTCGATGTGCAGCTTCGTTCGCACCGAGGGCAGGAAGCTCGTCAGGAACACGTCCGACGTCGCGGCGATCCGGTAGAGCAGCTCCCGGCCATCGTCGCTCGCCAGGTTGATCCCGACGCTGCGCTTCCCGCGGTTCGGCTGCTCGATCATGTAGTTGAAGCCGCCCGCCGCAGCCGGGACCAGACCCGAGCTGATCAGCCCTCGCTGAGGATCACCACTGACCGGATGCTCGACCTTGATGACGTCGGCACCCCAGTCAGCCAGGACCGCTCCCGCCGCGGGAACGAAGGTCCACGACGCAACCTCGAGCACGCGGATGCCGGACAGGATGTCGTCCACGATGGTCGTCCTTTGTCGTCGAGCCAGTCTTGGGGCGACGCAGTTTGGCATCGCGTCGAGGCCTGCCCCGACGCGTGGGGAGTTGCCGCGTCTTGGGCGCGGAGGGCAACCGATGCCTATCCGGTGCACAACTCCGCACCGTGCACCGCCCACGACGGAAGGGGGCTAGCGTCGCTCCCGATGGAAGAGCCCGCCTTCTCGGCCGCCAGCCAGCGGCGTGACGGCCGCGTCTGGGTCGTGCGTGTCACCGGCGAGCTGGACCTGGCGACGTCCCCCCGCTTCCAGGCGACGCTCGACGAGGTTCTGGCCTCGGACCCCGCGACGGTCCTCCTCGGGCTCGAGGGTGTCACCTTCCTCGACTCCACCGGCATCCGCGCCATCGTGGCCGCCCGCAAGCAGCTCAAGGCGCGGGGCGCGACGCTCGTCCTCGACGGCTTGTCGGGTGCCGTGCAACAGGTCCTCGAGGTCTCCGGCCTGCTCGACGACCTCACCCAGCAGGTCTAGTCCCGGGTTGCGCCGGGCGCGTCAGGACTGACGTGACGAGGGTGAGCCCTGGTCCTCGGGTCGAGGCGAGGCGGGCGGACCCTTCCCGTCCGGCTCCGATGTCGACCGAGCACGGGCCGCCGACGCGACGGGCTTCGCCGACTTGGTGTCGGACGCCGCGTCGGTGGAGCGCTCCAGCAGCCGCGACAGCGCCTTGGACGACGGACCGGCCGCGAAGTAGAGCGCGGCGAGCCCGTAGACGACGAAGCACGCCTCCGCGCTGATGAACGCGAGACCGATGGAGGCGCCGTAGACGATCGGGCTGACGAGCGACAGGTTGACCGACCGGCGCACGCTCGCGGACGTGGCCCGCTCCCCGAGCAGGTGGGGACGGCGGGCGAGATGCAGCCAGATGGCCAAGAACCCGAACCCGATGAACATCATCGTGGCGCTGTACACGGCCGCCGCCCAGTGGGAATTGCTGCCGCCCTGACGGGCGTACTCGGCGAGGAGCGCGGTGGGGAACGGCAGGAACCCGATCCCGAGCAGCAGCCACAGGTTGAAGAAGAGCAGCAGCCGGTCGACGTGCTGGATCCGTTCGAACATCGAATGGTGGCTGACCCACATGATGCCGATCACCGCGAACGACAGGGCGTACGCGACGTACGACGGCCAGATGTGCAGCAAGTCGTGAACGAGGTGTCCCGACCGGGAGTGGGGGACCTTGATGTCGAGGACGAGCAGCGTGATCGCGATGGCGATGACCGCATCGCTGAAGATCTCGAGCCGGTCCGTTCCCGTGTCGAACTTCACCGGCCGCCGCTCCCCGACACGTGAGCTCCTCCTCCCCGGGGTCGTGACTCCCCACGGTATTGCGCCCGGCTGGGGACGCGCCGCCGCCCGTGGTCGCGGCGGTCAGAGATAGTCGTGGCGGGCGAGGTGGCGGGTCGCGAACCAGCCCGGAACGGCGGGCAGGTAGAAGTAGATGAGCTGGTTCGCGAGCACGGTCGCCACCGCGATGTCCTCACGGACCCCGAAGGCCACCAGCACGGCGGTGAGCCCGACGGTGCCGACGGCGGTGCCGCCTCCGGGGATCGGGACGGTCGACGCGATCGTGATCACACCGACGTCGGCTGCGAGCAGCGGCCAGAACGAGATGTGACCACCGAAGGCGAGGAGGCACGCGGCGAGACACCACGCCGCGAGCAGGGCGGCCAGCACGTTGCCGCCGATCAGCAGGGCGAGCTGGCGCGGCGATCGCAGCGCGGCCCACATCGTCGTCGCCGCCCGGATCACCGGGGGCATGACGGCCCGCCGGATCCGCGGGATGCCGCTGATCACCGCCGCGGCCACGCCCGACGCGGCCGCGACCCCGAGGGTGAGCTCGGCGAGGCCGCCGGTCGGCAGCAGCGACAGGTTGATGCGCGTGGGCTCGACGGCCAGCGCCACCCCGAACAGACCGACGGCGGCGACGAGGTTCCCGACGGTCGCGAGCAGTCCACCGGCCGCGATCGCCGAGGGCAGGTCGACGCCCTGCTTCTGGAGGTACCGGACCTGCATCCCCGTCCCGCCGATCCCGGGCACGGCCAGGTTCGAGAACGACATCGCGACCTGCAGCTCGGTCGTGGGCCAGAGGGGGAGGCGTAGTGCGACCGTTCCTTGGAGGCCCAGCGCGAACCCGATGTTGGAGGCAAAGGACAGCACGAGCGCGACGAGGAGCCAGGAGCCGTCCGCGTGCCGCATCGTGGCCCACACGTCAGTCGGGTCCCCAACGTCGGCGAGCAGCACTCCGGCGGCGATGAGCGTCCCGATCGCCATGGCCAGGTTGCCGCGGCTTATCCGCTCCAGCTGCACAAGTTCGGGAGCCTCGACGCCGATCGCCGCGCCGCCCGCCTCCCGCAGTTCGTTGAGCCGCTGCCGCGCCGTACCGTGACCGAGTCCGAGCAGGTGCCGGGCCCGGCGGGGCAGCACCGACGGCTGCAACAGCGGGAGCGCGGCGAGGACCGCGTCCGTGCCGAGCGCAGCCGCGGCGGCGCGCACCGCCCGTTCGTTGCCGACGATCTGGGCGGTGGCGGCGAGCAGCTGGGCGTTGTCGACGGCTGCTTGATGGCGCGAGCCGCTCGAGCTCCCCGCCGCGAAACCGACCAGCCACGGGCCTTCCGCGTCGACGATCACATGGTCGGCGTCCAACGACCCATGGACGACGTGAGCGTCGTCGTGCAGCCGGACGACCTCCTCCCAGACCTGCTCGAGCAGGGTCTGGTCCACTTGGTCGCGAGGAAGTGCGCTGAGCCGCGTTCCCCGCACGGGACGCTGGACGAGCAACGCGGCGCGCGGCCCCGCGGTGCCAGCGGCGACCACGCGCGAAACATGGACCCCGCCTTGCTCGCGGGCGATCAGCTGGAGGTACGCCTCGTGCTCGACCTGCTGCAGTCGGGTCCACGCCAGCCGGGGCCCGGAATCGCGGTACACGATGAAGCGCCACAACTTGGCGAGGAACTGTGCGTCGGCTTCGTCGCGTCCGATCACCTTGATTCGCAACGGTCCGGCGGCATCGCGGGCGAGCATGAGCGTGAACCCCGTGGGCTGGACGCGCGCCAGCCGGACATCGTCGGCGTGGATCCCGAGCTCGGCGAGGGACCGGCGGACCTGCTCCGATGTCGGCCGGCCGCCGGGTGACCCGAAGGCCAGGTGCACCGCGGCGGCGACCGCCCAGCCGAGCATGAGACCCGCGAACACGTCGTTGGGGAACGCCGTCCCGAGGTAGAGGCCGGCCAACACGTAGCCGACGACGAGCACCCGCCCGATCCGGCGGGTCGGCCGCGTCACGTACGGCGCCGCGGCGCGCATCACGGCCACGAGCACCGCCAGGCGCACCGCGGGGAACGCCGGCGACGACCCGAGCCGCGCCACCGCCCGCAGTCCGTGGGCGACGCTGACGCCCTCGATCACGATCTCGCCGAGGAGCCGGCCGGCAGCCCACGCGAGGAACCCCGCGATCAGCAGGTCCCGCGCCAACCGCCACCGTCGACCCACCAGCGCGGCGACGACGACCAGGCCCACCGCCCACAGCGCGCCCAGCCGGTACAAGCTCCGAAACACCGGCAGCAGCCAGTTGGGCAATGTGTTGAAGAAGTCGAAGATGGCTTGCTCGGTCGCGCTCGTCGACCCGGCGTGACGGGCCGCCACGACGAGCAGGACGATCGCCGTCGCAAGCCGCAACCAGTCGCTGGTGCGCCGCCGGTATGGCTCCTCGGATGCCGGCCCGAACATCTCGCTCCGCACCCGGGACCACCAGGTGCGGGTCGTTCCGAGCAACCCGCGGAGCCTCGCCACGCCCCCACGGTGACACGCCCGCCGCTCACCGGGCATCCCGGAGGGCCCCGAATGCTCACGGCTCTGGATCTGGGGTCAGCGCTGATGCTCGGCTTCGCCGGAACCGCCCCGCGCTCGCGGCCGCTCGCCCCAAGCCCCCCCGGGCCATGGTCCCCGACGCGATCCTCGTCGCCGCCACCCCCAAGACCCTCGCGGTGTGCACCGACCCCGGCGCGGCCAGCCCGACGCGGGTCCTCGCCAACCCGAACCAGTCCCGAGGCCAGCTCGTGCTGCTCGCTACCGCGGTCCGAGTCGACGGCTGGCTGCAGGTCCTCCCCGGTCCGGCCGAACGGCACTCGCGGTTGGATCCATGCCGGCGACGCCGTCCTCTCGAACGACCCCTACCGATCGAGGTCCGCGTCAGCCGCCATCAGATCATCGTTACCAAGAAGAGCACCATCGTGCTGCGCGCCCCCGTCGGGGGCGGCAACGCTCGCGTACGCGCTGCCTCTCGGGACGCCGGTCACGATCCCGAAATAGCCCACCGGTGTCCTCGCCGTGGGCGGTGGCACCCAGGAGCGCTCCCGACCACAATGCACGTCGTGACATGTGGCCGCCGGTGTCGGGTTCGCCGACGCAGATCACCGCAGCCCAACCTTCGTTGAGTACCACGTTCCCGGTACTCGGCCCCGAGCGCCTCACCGATCTCGCTGCCCTGGCGCGGCGCGCGTTGCGCGACCCGCCCACCGAGCACGACCTCGGCGTCTCGCTCTTCACGCCCGGGTTCCCGGTGACGGTCCGCGGGGACCCGACCGTCGGCGTCGTCGCGTCCTGCGAACGTAACGGAGCCGGTCACGTCCGGCTCCTCATGGTCGACCCGTCCGCCCGCCGGCAAGGCCTCGGCGGCGCCCTCCTCGCCGCGGCGGAACAGGACCTCGCCGACTTCGCCACCATCACCACGGGGGCCGACGCCCCGGACTACCTGTTCCCCGGCGTCGAGACGGACCAGATCGAGATGCTGTGCCTCCTCGAGCGTCGCCGCTACGAGCGCGCCGAGGCGAACTTCAACATGGTCGTCGACCTCGACCGTCTCCCCCCGGAACCGGCCGATGCCCGTCTCGCCGCCCTCGCCGACCGTGCCGAGCTGGAGGCATGGACCGCAACCCACTGGCCGTTCTGGAGCACCGAGGTGCTGCGGTGCGCCGACCGGGACCGGCTCATGGTCTCGCGCGACGACGACGGCGTCGCCGCGGTGTGCTGCTGGGACGGCGCGCGATCCGGCTGGGTCGGCCCGGTAGCAGTACGACCCGCGCTCCTCGGGCAGGGCCGCGGTCGGTCCGTGTTGATCGGGGCTCTCCACCGACTGCGCGCTGCTGGCGCGACCCAGGCCGACATCGGATGGGTGGGGCCGATCCGTCCCTACGTCGACACCATCGGAGCCCGCATCCACCGCGTCTTCTTCGTCTACCGCAAGGCGCTGTGAGCCGGCCGTCGCCTAGCCTCCGCGCCACACCGGATCACTACGGAAAGGGTTCGATGCTCGCGATCGCGGGACTACTCCGCTTCCCACCCGAGGCACGCGACGAGATGGTCGCGGTGCTGACCCGCCTGGCCGAGCGCACCCGTCAGGACGAAGGGTGCCTGGAGTACTGGTGGGCCGAAGACCTCACCGAGCGCGGGGCGTTCCGGTTCTTCGAAGCGTGGGAATCCGAGGAGACGTTCGCCGCCCACCGAGACGCGCCCTACGAACGCGAGTTCAACGACCAGTACCTCCCGCGCGTCGTTGGTGCCGAGGCCCACCAGTACACCGTCACTGAGGTCCGCAGCCTGACCGGCTGACGCGGGCCGACCGGGGTCGCCCCGTCGGCAGGCTCTAGTCTCGTGCTCGCGCTCGGAGGTCCCCCGCTTCCGCCGTCGGATGGAGAAACCTTTGCTTGGTCGGCTCGCGACCTGGTGTTACCGGCATCGTCGACGCGTGCTGGTGCTCTGGCTGATCGCGCTCGTCGGCGTGATCGCCGCGGGCCGGAGCCTGGGCGGCGACACCACCACCAGCTTCTCGTTGCCCAACGTCGAGTCCCAACAGGCGTTCCAGCTCCTCCAGACGCGGTTCCCGAGCCGCGCCGGGGACTCGGCCCAGATCGTCTTCGCCACCCCCTCCGGGGTCCGATCAGCCGCCGCCCGGGTCCGGGTGGCGCAGGTCCTGGGCCAGCTCGTCCACGTCCCCCACGTCACCGGCGTCGTCAGCCCCTACGCCGTCCAGGGACGGCGAATCTCGACCGACGGGACGATCGGGTTCGCCACGGTGCAGTTCGACCAGCGGGCCCGGGACCTGCCCAAGTCGGTGGGCCAGGCGGTCGTCGACCGGGCCCAGGCGGCCAACGGACGCGGGGTGCAGGTCGAGGCGGGTGGCAGCGTCGTCCAGGCCGTCGTCCGCCCCCAGCCCCCCAGCAGCGAGCTGTTCGGCCTCCTCGCCGCGATCTTGATCCTGCTCATCGCGTTCGGATCCGTCATCGCGATGGGGCTGCCCATCCTCACCGCCCTGTTCGGCCTCGGGGTCGGACTCGGCAGCCTCCCCCTCTTCGCGTTGGTGTTCGACATGCCGACGTTCGCGGCGCAGCTCGCGGCGATGATCGGGCTCGGGGTCGGCATCGACTACGCCCTGTTCATCGTCACCCGGTACCGGCAGGAGCTCCACGCCGGACGAGACCCGGAGGACGCGGTGCGCGTCTCGCTCACGACGTCGGGTCGAGCGGTTGTGTTCGCCGGCTGCACGGTCATCATCTCGCTGCTCGGCATGCTGCTCATGGGCTTGTCGTTCGTGCAGGGACTCGCGGTCGGGGCCGTCACCGCCGTCCTCCTCGTGATGCTGGCGTCGGTCACGCTGCTGCCCTCGGTGCTCGGGTTCACCGGGCGGGCCATCGATCGATTCCACGTCCCCGGCCTGCACCGCGACGAGTCGGCGCACCGCGCCACGCTCGCGTACCGGTGGAGCCGGCAGGTGCAGAGCCACCCCTGGCGGTTCGCGCTGGGCGGCCTCGCGGCACTGCTGCTTCTGTGCGTCCCGGTCCTGTCGTTGCGCCTCGGCAACTCCGACGCCGGCAACGATCCCACGTCGCTCACCAGCCGACGGTCCTACGATCTGCTCTCGAAGGGGTTCGGTCCCGGGTTCAACGGGCCGCTCGTCGTCGCCGCGCGCCTCCCCGGGCCCGGAGGCCGGGCCGTGGTGCAGACCCTCCGCGTGCAGCTCGAGCACACCGCCGGTGTCGCCTCGGTGACGCCGGCGCAGATCAACCCCCGAGGGGACGCCGCGGTCATCACGGTGTACCCGGTGCACGCGCCCCAGGACGTCCGGACCACCGATCTCGTGCACCGTCTCCGTGACACGGTGGTGCCGCGGGTCACAGCCGGGACCGGAGTCGTGGTGAAGGTCGGGGGGAACACCGCATCGGGTGTCGACCTCTCGGACTTCCTCGGCCGTCGGCTCCCGTACTTCATCGGCGCCGTGATCCTCTTGTCGTTCCTCCTGCTCATGGTGGTGTTCCGGTCCCTGGTCGTCCCGCTCAAGGCAGCGGTCATGAACCTGCTCTCCATCGGCGCCGCGTACGGGATCGTGGTCGCGGTCTTCCAATGGGGCTGGCTGGGGAGCATCATCGGGATCAACAAGAGCGGCCCCATCGACGCGTTCGTGCCGATGATGCTTTTCGCGGTGCTCTTCGGGCTCTCGATGGACTACGAGGTGTTCCTGCTCTCCCGAGTGCGCGAGGAGTACGGGCGGTCCCGCGACAACGCGGTCGCCGTCGCGGACGGGCTCGCCGCGACCGCCCGGGTCATCACCGCCGCCGCCGCGATCATGATCTCGGTGTTCCTGGCCTTCGTGCTCGGGGACACGAGAGTCATCAAGCTCTTTGGCCTCGGACTGGCAAGCGCGATCTTCATCGACGCGACCCTGGTGCGGATGCTGCTCGTGCCCGCCACGATGGAGCTGCTGGGCGACGCCAACTGGTGGCTGCCCCGCTGGCTCGACCGCCTGCTGCCCGACGTCGACGTCGAAGGCACCCACACCGGCGAGCCGTCGCCCCCCGAACCCGAACCCGAGCCCGTGGCGGTCGGGTCGCGCTGACCGGATTCGACGCGATCGCGCGTCAGGCCAGGTCGAAGGCCTTCCAGTCGATCTGGCTCTCGACGACGACCGGGGCGTCGAGCGGCCCGATCTGCGCGCCGGCCCATTCCCGGGTGTGCTCGGCTGCCTCGTGCAGGCGCGCCGGCGGGACACCCCACGCCCACGACCACTGGCCCGCCTCGAGGCTCTTGATCATCGTGCCCACCGTCGTCGTCCGCGTGTCACGCACGACCGGCAGCACACGCTGCTCGGCCCCGAGATCGGCCATCGCGTCCTCGACCTCACTGCCGGCATGCGTCGCGCCGATGTGGCGCGCGTCGCTCCCGATGCAGGCCTGGAACTCGACGGTGGCCGCGGCGAGAGGACCTTCGAGGTCGCGTCCCCCTCGGCTGCTCAGCACCACCCCACCCGGGCGGACGACGCGGACCAGCTCCCCGAGCGCGGCACGCCACGCTGGGATGAGGTGGAACACGTGGGACGCGATCGCCGCGCCGAAACGACGGTCCGGGAACGGCAGAACGGTCGCGTCACCCTGGACGAGCAGAAACGGCGGTGTCCCTCCCGCCTTCTCGACCAGAACGTCCATCATGGGTTGGGAGAGGTCGACGCCGACCATGGCGATCCCGGCCTGGTGGAGCGGCCACGCGATCCGGCCGGTGCCCACGCCGATCTCGAGGCACCGTCCCCGAACGTTCAGCTCGCCGCGGAGCAGCTCGGTGACACGGGCCGTCGCCTCGGGTGAGAGGCCCCGGGTGCGGTCATAGAACGACGCGGCACGATCGAAGGCTCGGGATTCGACGGCCACGCCCGCCGAGTATGCCCCGCCCCGGCTCCGGCTGGCTCCCGGGGCAGGAGTCAGGCGGGGCGGGGGTCCGGCTGCAACTCAATGGTGAACCCGGACGGGTCCGTGATCCACGCCTGGGGGACCGAGCCCTGCATGGCGCGCTCATACGGGATGCCGGCCCCGTCGAGCTCGGTGAGTGCCGTGTCGAAGTCCTCGACGCCGAAGCAGACGTGGGGCCCCGTCGGGTCGATCTGGGGCGCTCCCCGGTGCGGCGCGTCGACGAGGTGCACCTGCGCGTCACCGACCGAGAACCACTGGCCCGCGATTCCCGGGATCGTCGGCCGGGCCGCCGGGTCGAGCCCGAGGACCGAGGCATAGAACGCCGCGGTCGGGTCGAGGCGGTGCTCGACGTTCACGGACGCGTGGAGGATGCGGGTGATCTTCATGGTTGTTACGGCCTCGCCGTCCAGCGCCGCGGTGGTGCCGGGACGGCAACCGAGACCGTACTGTGGCGACCCCTCGAGCGAGGAGCATGACGGTGGATCGCGTGCGGATGGGAATCGTCGGTGTCGGAAACATCGCGCCGCTCAACGTCGCCGGCTATCTCGACCATGACCGGTGCGACGTCGTCGCGCTGTGTGACCCCCGCGAGGACAAGGCCCGTCAGATGGCCGACGAATGGGGCGTGCACCGGGTCTACACCGAGCTCGACGATCTCCTCGCCGACGACACCGTCGACGCGGTCGAGATCCTCACCCCGACGCACCTCCACAAAGACCACGTTCTCGCCGCGGTGCGAGCCGGGAAGCACGTCTCGTGCCAGAAGCCGATCGCGAACAGCGTCGCCGACGGCATCGAGATGACCGCCGCGGCCCGAGACGCCGGTGTCGTGTTCCGGGTCAGCGAGTGCTTCTTCCACTACCCCCCGCTTGTCAAGGCCAAGGAGCTCATCGCGGCGGGCGCGATCGGCGCGCCCACGATGCTGCGAGTCAAGACCGTGGTCGGCGCGACCGACACCGACTTCCAACGACACCTCGAACCCCAGGGGTACGTCTGGCGGTTCAACGCCCAGAGCCCCGGCGGGCACCTCTTCGACGACATCGTGCACAAGTACGCCACCGCCCTATGGCTCTTCGACCAGGACATCACCAGCGTCCAAGCCGTCGTCCGGCAGGCCCCCATCTTCTTCGAGGCGCCCACCGCCGCCATCTGGGAGTACGAGCGCGAGACCTTGCTCGGCATGATGGAGGTCACCTACGCGCCCCGCATGAACCTCCGCAGCAGCTACTACGGCGCCGACGAGTTCTTCGAGATCCAGGGCACCGACGGCTTCCTCTGGGTGACTCGAGCCACCGGGGAGATGCTCGACCTGCCACCGGTTCTGGTCCACCACCCAGACGGCACCCGCACCGAGTACTCCAACCTCGACAGCGGCTGGCGGGCCGGATTCCTCCACTCGTCCCACCACTTCGTCGATGCGCTGCTCGACGGTCGCACCGACCCCGAGATGACCGGCGACCTGGCGGTGAAGACGCTGCAGCTGTGCTTCGCCGTCT
>DATISY010000143.1:0-40174 GCA_035468285.1 Acidimicrobiia bacterium
GCCGGTCGATCATGTGGCGGGTGTCCTCCGAGAGCGGCACGTGCAAGGACACGATGTCACTCTCCGCAAGGAGATGGTCGAGGTCAGCGACGTAGCCGGGCAGCCCGGTCGGGGTCCGGGTGTGGTGCAGCACCTCCATGCCGAATCCGGCGGCCCGCCGGGCGACGGCCTGGCCGATCCTGCCGAACCCGACGACGCCCAGGATTGCGCCGTGCACGTCGACGCCGAGGTACTGGGTGATGGCCCACCCCGGCCAGCGCCCGGTGCGTAGGTCGCGCTCCGCGTCGGATGCGAGGCGCGCCGCCGAGAGGATCAACAGGAACGCGAGGTCGGCGGTCGTCTCGTCCAGCACGCCGGGGGTGTTGCACACCGCGATGCCGCGGGACGCGGCGGCCGCGACGTCGATGTTGTCGTAGCCGACCGCGACGGTGGCGACGATCCGGAGCCGGTCCTCGCCCGCGTCGAGCACGTCGTCGTCGATCCGGTCAGTGAGCACGCAGAGGAGGGCGTCGGCGTCGCGCGTCGCGTCGCACAGCTGCGCTTTGGTGAACGGGATGTCGTCCTCGTTGAGGACGACGTCGTGACCGGCCGCGGCCAGCGGTTCCGTTCCGCCCTCGGGAAGTCGTCGGGTGACGACGACACGTCCCACCCTCAGTGGGTGGTGTAGTTGATCTCGCCGGCGTCTTTGATGCCGACCGCGAAGCAGAAGCAATGGATGGGCGCGTGGTCACTGACCGGCCTGAGGCTGTGCACCGCGTTGGGTGGGATGTGCACCAGGTCGCCCTGGACGATCTCGTGTTCCTCGTCGGCGATCTTCATGAGCCCGCGGCCCGCCGTGACGTAATAGAACTCATGGGTCGGGTGCGAATGGGGGTCGACTTCCCCGCCGCCGGCGACCTCGAACTCGCTCACGAGCTCCAGATGACCGCCGTCGGTGATGTCCTTCATCTCTCGTGGGTTCACGAGCCACCACACGGGGACCGTCCCGTTGTGCTCGACGACCGGCTCGACATCCTCGATAGACCGCACGTCCATGACCGGCAGCGTAGAGGCCCCGGTGACCGCGACGCCTGCGAGCCCGACGGGAGGTCACCCCTACACTGTGGGCATGCCGACGACCGTCGTGTCCCGCCGGGTGCAGCCGTTGACCGCGGCGGCCTTCGCGCCGCTCGGATGGCTCCCCGTGTCCGACACCGACGTGACCGACGGCGAGAACACCTTGTACTTCGAGTGGGCCGATCCCCACCTCAACGTGATCAGCCACGCGGCGTCGGAGATCGACCACACCGAGCGCGGCGCGCCGCTCTGCACCGTCCTCTACCGCCACGCCACCCACACCCAAGCGCTCCTCGTCCTGAACGTCGATGCCGTGGTTGCCTGCGCACCGCCCAACGTCACCTTCTCCGACCCGAGCGACCTCGACGCGATCGTCGCGTTCCGGCTCCGCCCTCTCGATACGTTCGTCCTGCACCGGGGCACCTGGCACTGGGGTCCCTTCCCGCTGGGTGGCGAGCCGGTCCAGCTGCTGAACGTGCAAGGCCGGCGCTACGCCGAGGACAACGACAGCGTCGACCTGTTCGCCAGGACCGGCGCCGGCGTCGAAGTGCTGCCCTGACCGCGCGGCCCAGCGTGGCCACGCGGGCTGATGCTTCGCAGGGCAGGGTCGGCCGGTAGCGTGACGCCATGTCATCTCCACTTCGCTCCGGCCGCGGCTTGTTCGCCGGTGCTGTGCTCCTCGCGGTTGCCGTCACCGGCGTCGCCGCGACCGCTGGCGCGTCGGGCCCCGCGCCGACCCCGCCGACGAAGACGATCAAGCTCGGCGACAACTTCTTCAAGCCGTCGAACGTCACGGTGGTCTCCGGCACCGTCGTGACTTTCCAGTGGACGGGTTCGAACACCCATAACGTCACCGTCATCAAAGGACCCCAGAAGTTCACGTCACCGAACCAGAGCGACGGGACGTACCAACACGTGTTCGCGAAGCCCGGCACGTACAAGATCCAGTGCACCTTCCATCCGGGGATGAACCTGACGGTGAAGGTCAAGAAGGCGCCGTCCACCACGACGACGAGCACCTCGACGCCCCCGCCGTCGTCGTAGGGCCCGCCGGGAGCCGGCCGGGACGCTGCGGACTCTCGGACCGCAGGACACGCTGACAGAACACGCCGATGTTGGCCGCGCCGCTAGCGCGCGCCGCGTGATACCGCTGTGCCGCGGCGCGGCTCCCGGTCGGTGACACCTGCCCCTGGCAGATACGAGCGGCATGCCGTGAACAGGAACCCGTCGGCCTGAACGCGCGGACCGTCTCGAGTGACACCAAGATGTCGGGCGCTGTCCGATCTCGGCCCTCGGGATCCGAACGCGTGAGCCGTGTCGAGCCCGGAGAGCTGCACCCCGGGCGAAACGTGCACATCGGCGCTCAGCTGCTCGGGCCGTCCGGTTGAGGAACGCAGCGAGCTCCGGGAGAACGCCCGCTCGTGGCGCGTGCCAGCCGTCACGCTCGCGGTGGCGACGAGAGCCAGGGGGAAGCGAGAAACGGTGTCGCCTACACTCGTCGGCGGAACGGCCTGGCCGGCGTCATGCGCAGGCCAGGGCATTCCCGGCGCTCGTAGCTCAATGGATAGAGCATCTGACTACGGATCAGAAGGTTGGGGGTTCGACTCCCTCCGAGCGCGCTGACCAGCATCCCGGCTCGCACCCGGCGCGGCGGACCCTGAGGCGCGGGGCGGCGCGGGGACCGGCCCGCAGGTTGGGAGCCGATAGAGGCTGAGGGTCTGGGCGGTCGGGTGCCATCCCCGGTAGCGGAATGTCGCGATCGGGCCGGTGGCGCCGTGGCGGGTGTAGTGCGGGTCGACGGAGATGAGGTAGCAGGTGCGCACGTCGCGGAACATCGACGCCCATGATGTCGGGCTCGGGCCGCTGTGGCGGATGGCTGCGGTGTGGGCGTGGTACCCGACCCACTCGGCGCCACCGTCGATGGACGCGGCGGGGATGCCGGTCCGGGCGACTTGCGAGGCGGCGGCCCAGCGGGCGCCGTCATACGCCGCGGCTTCGATGACGTACGCGAGGCCGAGCAGGGCGAACAGTGCGACACCGACCGCGGTGACGACACGCCGGACGGAGGGGATGGGCCAGAACAGGGACTCGTCGCTCCAGGCCAGGACGAGGATGATCGGCACGACCGGGATGAGGTAGCGGTCGTACGGGGTCTGGCTGAACGCGGGCGCGACGTGCCCGGTCGGCACGACCTGGGTGAAGCCGAGGGCGAGCTCGAGCGCGGCGAGGTAGAGCACTCCGAAGGTGCCGAGAACGAGACCGGCGACGGCGGCGCGGTCGGCGCCGATCCCGTGTCGGAGGGCCCGCGCGGCGCGCCGGGCGGCCGGGACCCGGGTGACGAAGACCAGGCCGAGCACGAGCGTGGCGTAGAGGGTCGCGGCGATGAGCGCGGTCCAGGCCGGGGCGGGGAGCAGGTCGGGGCGACGCCCGGCGAGAACCCCGACGGTGCCCTGTCGCGTCACGTAGTTCCCCAGCAGCACGTCGGTTCCACCCGTCCGCGACAGGTAGAGCGCGCCGCTCACCACGATCGCCCACCCAGCGATCACGCCGTACGTCGCGGTGTGGCTCACCGCGAGGGCTCGCCGCAGCACCGCGCGCGGAGACAGGCGCACGACGGCGGGGAGGCTGAGCAGCACCAGCGTGAACAACGCCTCGTAGACGAACGACCAGTGACGGCCGAACGCGGGGTGAACTGAGAGGCGGATCGAGTTGCTGTACGGCAATCCGCTGCGCCAGACCAGCAGCGCGGCGCTCCCGACGGCGAGCCCGATCCCGATCGCGACACTGGCGCGCCGTTCGAGCGCGGCGTGCTTGGGTGCGGTGCCTGGGCGGTCCCGGCGGAGCACCACGAACACCGCGATGGCGACGGCGACGGGTGCCGTCGCGGCCACCTGACGGATGGAGAGGGCCAGGAACCCGAAGGCGGCGCTCGCTCCGAGCCAGGCGACCAATGACCAGCCCCGCCGTTCCAGCGCCACGACGCCGGCCCACAAGCACCCGGTTGCCGCGGCGAAGGCGGGGACGTCGCTCATGAAGCTGCCCGCGAGCGACCCGTAGATCGGGCCGACGAGGAGGCAGGCGAGCGCCAAGAGGGCCGTTCCTCTCGGGAGGAGCCGTCGGAGCAGCGCATAGAGGCACCCGCTGCCCATCCCGCCGAGGACCGCGACCGACGCTTGCAGCACCCCGATCCGGGTGCCGAAGATCTTGACGATCGGGACCGCGATCGTCAGCTGGCCGACCAGGGTCTGGGTGTTCCAGTCGAGCAGCTGGAGATGGCCGGTGCGCGTCCAGGTGAACAAGATCCGTGCGAAGGCCCAGTCGTCGTTGCGGGGGATGCCGAGCGCACCGAAGTGCCAGATGATCGCGAGCGGCAACGCGACGCTCAGCAGCGCGACGACGGTGCCGTCGACCATCCCCGCCCCCCGCGGGCTCGACGCCCAGGCGCGCAGCGACACCCGGGTGGCCGGCGACTCGGTGAGTGCCGCGTCGGCCGGAGGCCGGTCCTGCAGCTTCCTCGACACGTCCGCCCTTCCGTTCAGCGGAGCGACCGCCCGTGCGTGAGCGGTGTGACCCCAGGTGGAGCGTCAGGGTGCAGCGTCGGACCGTCCACCCCACGATCGCGGCGTCGGGGCCGCGGCGGCCCGAGTTTCGACAGGGTACGCCGCACGGCCCGGAGCGGGGCCGCGGTCGGCACGATGCCCGAGCCACCGGGGCGAGGTGCCGCGACCCGGCTCGATCCGAGACCAGCGGTTACATTCGCCCCATGGCAGTCGAACAGATCAAAGAGCGGTTGCACACCGCACTACACCGGGGTGGCCGCAAGGCTTCCGAGGAAGAGCTCGAGGCGGTGACCGAGGTGGTGCTGCTCGTCGTGGCGGAGGTCACGGCAGAGATGGCGATCCTGATCGCGGATCTCGAGGAACGCGTCGAGGCGCTCGAGGCGGGCTGAGTCACCGACCGGTCGGTCCGCGCTTCCGGCGCGCCTGAACGAACTGGTCGCGCAACGCTTCGATCTGGTTCACGTAGTCGGTGGTCTGGGGGGTCAGGCCCTGGTTCGTCACCGACGTCGACCCCTGCAGGTACGCGCCGACGCCGAGGCGCTCTTGACCGTGGAAGGTGCTGATCAGCTCGCGGAGGTAGCGGGCGGTCAGCCGGATGTTGTCCACCGGGCGGGTCGGGTCGAGCCGCGGGTCGTGGAGCAGCTCCTGAGCCACGAACACCGACGTCGCCGGCAGGAGCTGTCCGATGCCGACCGCCCCGGCGCCCGAGACGAGGCTCTCGTTCCATTGCGATTCGCGCCACGCCAACGCCATCACCAGCGCGACGGGGATGCGAGATTCGTGCGCCGCGGCCTCAAAGGTTGGTGCGAGCGCTCGGCGGGACTCCCCGGTGACGAACGTCGGGAGGGGAGCCGGCAGGGGCACCCGGGGTCCGGATCCCCGACCGGGGCGGAGGACGAGGGCACCGACGACGGCGACGACGACGAGCGCACCGAGTAGCGCGGCCCGACGGCGCCGCTGGCGGCGGAGGCGGCTCTGGGCCTCGGCGTGGACGTACGAGGGGAGCCAGCCCCGGGTGAGCCGGGTGTTGGGCAGCTCCGGCGGCGGTGCGGTCAATCGCCCCCGGAGCCACGAAAGGCTCGAGCGAGCAGCGGGGTCCGAGCCGCCGCGACGCGGGCCGGCGCCGGGTTGCGCTTCCGAGGCGCCAGGGGCAGTGACGCGGCCGGTCGGTCCTCCCTGATTTGGTCCGGGACCGTGACGCGGGTCGGCGTCGGCTCGGGGACTGGGGCGTAGTGACGACTCGGTGCGGTCGCGCCCGGATGGCGGGATCCAGGTGCCGGGCGGCAGTCGCGCAGGTCCCAGTGCAGTGGGGGACGGAGCCGGTCGGCGTGACGGGCACAGAGATCGCCGGCGCTGTACGCGGCCGCGTCGGCGAGGGGATTGAGCCACACGACGCGGTTCAGCCCATCGAAGTTGAACGTCGCGGCAGCAGGCGCGCTGCATGCGGGCCGCGCACACAACCGTGCCATGACCCGACGGTACCGGGTGCCTCCTCGATGCCCGCGGATGGTGGCGGAGCCCTCCCCGTGCCGATCGCGCCCGTCCGATTCGTCCCCAGTGCGACCGTCCGGGCACCGCGTGTCGGCCGACGGGAGTGGCGCGAGCCGAGAGTACGGTCGCCCCGATGGCCGGCGCCGAGGTGACGCACCGTGGGTGAGGCTGGCGCGGCCCCGCACCGCGGGTCCGGCCGTTCGCGGAGCGGGCCTCGATGAGCGTCGCCGCGGTCGACGGACGAATCGGCCTCCCGGTTTCGGTCGCGGCGCTGCGAGCGCAACGATGGGACGTGATCGTGGTCGGCGCCGGCCACAACGGCCTGGTCGCGGCGGCATACCTCGCCGGCGCCGGGCGGTCCGTGCTCGTCTTGGAGCGCCGGGAGCAGGTCGGGGGTGCGTGCACCATCGAGCGGCCCTTCCCCGACGACCGGTTCGTGGTCAGTCCGTGCGCGTACCTTGTCGGGTTGCTCGACCCTCGGGTGCTGACCGAGCTCGACCTCGCGGCGTACGGGCTGTCGACCATCCCGATCGATCCCACCCAGTGGACCCCGTTCGAGGACGGCACGGCTCTCTTCCAGTGGCAGGACCGAGCGGAGACGGCGCGTTCCGTCGCCGAGGTCAACGCGGCCGACGTCGACGGGTTCCTCGACTACGAGGCGCTCTTCGACCGGATCCGTGCCGGGCTGCGCCGGGGCCCGCTCGGAGATACCTGGGAAGGGGATGCTCCGATTCGGGCTGACGTCGCCGCACTGTTCGGCGACGACCCCGAAGCCCGCGAGGTGCTCCTCGACGCGTCGATCGCCGATGTGGTGGAACGCCACGTCCGCGACGAGCGACTGCGCACCGCCCTCCACGGCCAAGGCCTGATCGGCACGTTCGCGGGACCCCGGGACCCGGGCACCGCCTGGGTGCACGCCCACCATCGCCTTGGCCTGATCGGCGGCTGGCAGTTCGTCGCCGGCGGGATGGGGCAGATCTCGTTCGCGTTGGCTGACGCCGCCCGGGCCGCGGGGGCGGTCGTCACGTCGGGGACGCCTGTCGCCGCCATCGAGCCGGGCGAAGGGGTGCGGCTCGCGGGTGGGGACCGCATCGCCGCGTCGACGGTCGTCGCGAACGTCGACCCGAAGCGATTGCTCGGGTTGCTCGACGGCGATGTCCCCCAGACGTTCATCGACCGGGTCGAGGCCTGGCAGAGTGCCAGCCCGGTGATCAAGCTGAACTGCGCGCTGGACCGCCTTCCGACGTTCCCCGCCGCGGCCGGGGACCGGACGTGCTTCCGAGCGCAGGTCGAGATCGCCCGCAGCATCGACGACACCCAAGTCGCCTCGGTCGAGGCCCGGGCCGGCCGTGCCGCCCCCGAATGGTGCGAGCTGTACTTCCAGACCGCGTACGACCCCAGCGTGGCGGCGCCGGGGTGTCACACCATGGCCGTGTTCGCGCAGTACGCGCCCCACGAGCTGACCGCGGGGGGCTGGGACGACCAGCGGGACCGCATCGCCGACGCCACCGTCGACGCCGTCGCCCGTTTCGCACCCGACGTCGCCGACTGCATCATCGAACGCCAGGTCCTCGGGCCGCCCGACGTCGAAGCCCGCATCGGCCTCACCGGCGGTCACATCTTCCAAGGTGAGATCCTTCCCGACCAGATGTGGGAACGACGGTTCGCGCCCCGCACCCCCGTCCCAGGCGTCTACCTCTGCGGAGCCGCCACCCATCCCGGCGGGTCGGTCATGGGAATCAACGGTCGCAACGCGGCCGTTTCGGTGCTCCACGACCTCGCCTCGACGAGCACGGTGACCCGGTGAGTGGCGACGCTCCCGCGCCGGACGTCGCCTCCTTCGCGTTCACCCCCCGCGGGCCGTGGGTCATCGACCCGGAGCGCCTCGGCTGGAACGACGGGCTCGACCGCGTCCGGGCCGAGACCCGCGCCGACGTCCCCCGGCTCCTCGAACCGCACCGGCTGCCACCCGCAGGTCGTCTGCTTCGCTCATCCGCGAGCCTCGGCCGGGCCGTGGGCGTCTGGTACCTCCGGGAGCGTGGCACCGCCTCCTCACGGGCCGGGCTGTCGCGTCGCCTGCGCCGCTCGTTCGAACGGCTCGGTTCCACCTACGTGAAGCTGGGGCAGATCATCTCGGCTTTCGAAGGACTCTTCCCCGACGAGCTCGTCACCGAATTCAAGAAGCTGCGGGACCAGGTGCCCCCGGAGCCGTTCGCGGCGATCCGAACGGTCGTGGAGGACGACCTGGGCCGTCCCCTCGAAGCCGTCTTCGCGTCCTTCGACCGGGAACCGATCGCGGCCGCGTCGATCGCCCAGGTTCACGGTGCGCGCCTCGTCACGGGCGAAGAGGTCGTGGTCAAGGTCCAACGCCCCCAAGTCGCCGCACTGATGCGCGCCGACGTCCGGGCGCTGGCGTGGCTCGCACCCCATCTCGTCGGGCGCATCTCCGTCTCCGCCCTCGCGAACCCGCCGGCACTGATCGAGCTGTTCGCCGAGCAGATCGTCGAGGAGCTCGACTTTCGCCTCGAGGCGGAGAACATGCTCGACCTCGCCCGCGTCTTCGCCGAGACCGAGCAGCGCGCGATGGTCGTCCCCCGACCCCATCCGACGCTCGTCACGCGACGCGTGCTCGTCATGGAACGCCTCCGGGGGTTCGCCTTCGACGACGTCAACGCCATGCACGATGCGGGGATCGACACCACCGCCGTGCTGCGGGCCGGGCTGATCGCCTGCCTGGAGGGCGCCATGCTCTACGGCGTCTTCCACGGTGACCTCCACGGCGGGAACCTCCTCGTGGAAGCCGACGGCCGAACGGTGCTCTTCGACTTCGGGATCACCGGTCGGCTCAGCGAACCACAGCGGGTCGCGTTCCTTCGTCTGCTGCTCACGGGAACCGCCGGTGATGTCAAGGGCCAGATCGCCGCACTGCGCGACCTCGGCGCGTTCCCGTCGGACACGGACCTCGACGCGGTGTTCGCGGACCTGGAGCTCGACCAGCCGGTCAAGGACCCGACCAAGATGTCAGCGACGGAGATGGTGGACGAGCTCCAAGAGCTCGTGAAGAAGCTCCTCGGCTACGGCGCGCGGGCACCGAAGGAGCTCATGCTGTTCGTGAAGAACTTGATGTTCCTCAACGCCGCGACGGCGGCCCTGGCCCCCGACCTCGACCTCATCGAAGAGATCGTGCACATCCACCAGTACTTCCTCACCCACCACGGGGACCGCCTCGCCCGCGAGCTCGGCCTCGACCCGACCGCCACCCACGTCGACGTCGACGCGATCAAGGCCGGGTTCCTCGTCCCCGCGGAGGTCGATCGCCTCACCTTCGCCGACCTCCAAGAGCGGCGCCGCACCATCTTGAAGCGGATGGGCACCAAGCCCCGCCGCCGCTGACCGCCGGTCCCGTCGGTCCGGTCCTCCTGGGGCGGGCAGAATCGGGGACGTGCCCGAACTTCCCCAGATGCAGGCGCTCGCCGAGCGTCTCAACGCCGACCTCGCCGGACGCACCCTCGTCGGCTGGGAGCCCCTCGGGTTCGCCGCCCTCAAAACCGTGAAGCCCGCCCCGGACGAGCTGATCGGCCGCACGGTCCGGACCGTCGGCCGCCGCGGCAAGTACCTCGTCTTCAACTTCGACGACGCGGGCGCTCCATCGCCCCGGGTGCTCGTGCATCTCTCCCAAGCGGGGCGGCTCGACGTCGAGCAGCCACCCAAGAAGTCGCGGGGCGGCAAAGGAGGCGCGATGCGGCTGCGCTTCGGCCGCGGCGACGAGCCCGAGGTCGCCGTCCTCGTGCGGGAGCACGGGACGGAACGCAAGGCAGCATGGTGGGTGCTCGCGCCCGGCGACGACGGGCCCCTCGCTCGGCTCGGACCGGAGCCCGACGACGAGGCCTTCGCCGACCTGATCCTCCACGGCACCGACCGGCGCCGAATCCACACCCTCCTCCGGGACCAGTCGACCGTCTCCGGCGTCGGACGCGGATACGCCGACGACGCCCTCTGGCGGGCCCAGCTCTCCCCGTACGCGACCCTCCCCGGGCTCGACGACGAGCAACGCCAGCGGCTCCTCGGCGCAGTGCGCGACGTCCTGCGCGACGGACTGGCGCGGGAACGGACCCGGACCGGGGGGCTGTCCGAACCGAAGCTCGGCGGCCACTTCGAGGTCCACGGCCGCAGCGGCACGCCCTGCCCGCGGTGCGGCGACCCCATGCGACGCGTGTCGTACGACGCCTACGAGGTGACGTACTGCCCGACCTGCCAGACCGAGGGAAAGGTGCTCGCCGACCGTCGGCTGTCACGGCTCGTCAAGTAGCCCGCCGGCGCGGCGACGCGCTCACCAGCCGAGCGTCCCCGCTGCACCTTTGAACGGGCCGGCGACGTCGCTGGTGATCCACCCGCCGTAGAAGCCGCCGGGCTGGGGGACGACGAGCTCGTCGTCGACGAAGCACGAATCCACCCGGCCCGGATAGAACGCGACGTATCCCCGGATCGCCTCGTATCCCGGGCTCGGATTGTCATAGCCCCACGCGGCGTCACGGGCGACACGCGCCCCGGCATGGACGTCGAAGTAGTGGGCCGCCCCCTTGTACTCGCACCAGGACCCACCAACGGTCCGGACCAGCGCCCCCGGGGTGACGGAATCGGGTGGGAAGTAGTAGTTCGGCGGATGGCTCGTCTCGAGGACACGGAACCCGTGAGTCGTGGTCGCGACCACGGTGCCGTCGAGCACGACACGCAGCGCGCGTCCGACGGGCTCCACCCGGGGTGGACGCGGGTACCCCCAGACCGACTCCTGGCCGGGTCCGGTCGGGTCGGGGGTGGGGCGAGCCCGGGACCAGGTCACTGGCCCATGATTCCAGAGGCGCTCAGCCGGTGGTCACCGGGCCGGTGTTCACGACATCGAACTGCGCGCCGGGCACGTTCTTGAGCTGGTTCAAGTCGTTGTCGTCCCAGCGGCTGTCGGCCGCGCCGGTGATGTAGAAGTTCGTGCCGTTGTCGGCGACGATCATCCCGTAGGTCTTGAGAGCCTGGAGGACCACGAGGGCTTCGCCGTGGTACGGCGTGAGATCGAAGGTCGCCTTCAACCGGAACCGCATGCCCATCGCGGGGCGGTTCGGGTTCGAGCTCGATGACGCGAAGTGGCGGGCGGGAGCGACGTAGCCCCGCTGGGTCTGGTTCACCGTGAACCGCAACGCGTGGTGGATCGCACCACTCGTCGCCTCGTCGTAGCGGGCGAGCCCGGGGAAGATCGGGAGCCCCGCCGCGTCGGCCGACGTCCAGCCCACGGGCCGGAGCGCGTCCGACCGCAGGTCCCACGTCGCGCCCGACCCTGCGTTCCAGGATCCGTTGGCGGGCGACGCGTGGTACATCTCGAAGAGCTGGCAGTGGTCGCGGTCCACCGCGATCACGTGCGCGTCGCTGCCCCCCTCGATCGGCGCGCCGAGCGGCGCGGCGTAGGGGCCGGGATCGCTCTCCGCGGGAAACTCGGTGAAGTTGACCGGTGTGCGCCCCAGGCTGGCGGGAACCGTGACGTAGGGGATCCCGTACGCGCCGCCGCCGCCGAAGTCGGCGTGGAGGAACCCGGGTCCGTCCGCGAGCACCTGGTTGACGATGTTGGTCGAATCGGGGCGCACCGGGGTGGTCGAGATGTTCGTGTTCCAGGCGTTGTCGGCCGGGAACACCGGGCAGCTGTTCAGCGGGCCATTCTGATCGCCGGTCGCCGGCGGACCGGGGGGCGGGGGGCGGCCCCCCCCGACCGGGGTGCACGCGGCGGCGACGATCACGAGCGCCACCACCGGGACCAGCCGTCGGAGGCGCCGTGTTGTCATCACTGCAGTATCGGCGGAGCCGGGTGATTGGTTGAGGGGCCTAGCATCCGCCGATGCCGTTCTCGCCCCTCGCGTTCATCCCGAGCCCGTCGAACGGCACCATCCACCTCGGTCCCCTTCCCCTCCACGTGTACGGGCTGCTCCTCGCCGTCGGGGTCGTGGTCGGGACCTGGATCAGCGAGCGTCGCTGGGAGCGGTGGGGTCACGAACGGCGCGAACTGGGCGACATGATCGTCGTGGTCGTCATCGCCGGGGTCGTGGGGGCCCGCCTGTACCACGTCGCGACCGACTACCAGCTCTTCGAGCACCACTGGATCCGGGTTTTCGAGATCTGGCGGGGAGGCCTCTCGATCTGGGGGGTGATCATCGGCGGCGTCCTCGCGGTGGTCGTCATGAGCCGGATCCGCCATGTGGACACCCTCGGGCTCATGGACGCCATGGTCGCTGGTCTCATGGTCGCCCAGGTCATCGGGCGGTGGGGGAACTACTTCAACCAGGAGCTGTTCGGTGAGCCGACCCGGCTGCCGTGGGGTCTCGAGATCGATCGAGCCCACCGGCCGGCCGGGTTCACCCAGTTCACGACGTTTCACCCCACCTTCTTGTACGAGTCGCTCTACATCCTCATCATCCTCGGGGTGCTGCTGGCGGTCGAACGCCGCTTCGTGTTGAAGCGAGGCCAGTCGCTCGCCTTCTACCTGGCCTCGTACACCTTCGGGAGGTTCTGGTTCGAGAACCTGCGTATCGACCCGGCGCACACGATCCTCGGGCTCCGCGTCAACGCCTGGGTCAGCCTGCTGGCCTGCGTCGGCGGCGTCGCCTGGTTCGTGTGGCTCGGCCGGCGAGGCACCGTCGACCCGCGCCGCTACCCGGACACGGTGTCCGCACCGCAACCGGCGTCGAGCACCTGACCCGGCGGCCGGGTCTCGGTGACGCCCGTCACGGGACAAGTGGGATCGGGTTCGCGTACCGTGTGCCGACCCGCGACCCAAGAGAGTGACCCGTGACCACTGCGTCGCCCGCGACAACCCAAACCGGGGCCGCCGCCCGAGCCGTCGACGCGTCGAAGGTCTACGGGACGGGCGAAGCCGCCGTGCGAGCCCTGGACCACATCTCGGTCGAGTTCGCCCAGAACAAGTTCACCGCGATCATGGGCCCGTCGGGCTCCGGGAAGTCGACGCTGCTGCACTGCCTCGCCGGGCTCGACGACGTCACCGACGGCCAAGTGTTCCTCGGTGATGTCGAGATCAGCGCCTCGTCGGAGAAGCAGCTGACGCTCATCCGCCGCGACAACATCGGGTTCGTCTTCCAGTCGTACAACCTGATCCCCACATTGAACGCGCTCGAGAACATCACGCTCCCGATGGCGCTCGCCGGCCGCAAGCCCGACGCCGCGTGGCTGGACCACGTGATCGACATCGTCAGTCTCCGGGATCGCCTCTCGCACCGGCCCGCCCAGCTGTCCGGCGGTCAGCAGCAGCGCGTCGCGGTCGCGCGCGCCCTGGTGAGCAAGCCGCATGTGATCTTCGCCGACGAGCCCACCGGGAATCTCGACTCCCGGGCGGGAGCCGAGATCCTCACCTTCATGCGCCAAGCCGTCGACGACCTTGGCCAGACGATCGTCATGGTCACCCACGACCCCATCGCCGCCGGGTACGCGGACCGGGTCGTGTTCCTCACCGACGGTCACATCATCGACGAGATGTTGGACCCAACGGCCGACTCGGTGCTGGATCGCATGAAGCGCATCGGCGACTGAGCGCGTCCCGATGGGCCGCGTCACGCTCAAGAACCTGTTCTCGAAGAAGTTCCGGCTCGTCCTGACATCGCTGGCCGTCGTGCTCGGCGTGGCCTTCATGTCCGGCACCTTCGTGCTTACCGACACCCTCGGCAGTGTCTTCGACAACCTGTTCGCGACGACGACCAAGGGCGTCGACGCCGTCGTCCGGGGCAAGGAGCCCTTCAAGGCCCAGGGTCGCGGTGCCGACTCCACCCGGCCGCCGGTCCCCGACTCGCTCGTGGCCGTCGTGCGACGCACCCCGGGGGTGGCCAACGCGCAAGGGAACCTCCTGCGCTACGCCCTCATCGAGGACCGCAACGGCCAGGCGATCCAGAACCAGGCGCCGACCTTCGGCGTGGCGTGGTACCCGGCCCAGACCGCCGTCAATCGGTCGCTCGAGCTCGTCCCTGACTACAAGGGGGCCCGCTCGGTGCAGCCCGCCCCCACCGACGAGGTCGCTCTCGACTTCACCACCGCCACCGACGGCGGCTACCACATCGGAGACCGGGTCCACATCGCGTTCGCGACGACCCCGCCGCGGGTGTTCCGCCTCTCCGGCGTCTTCAAGTTCGGTGGCAGCGATCAGGGTCTTGCGGGCGCGACTCTCGCCGCGTTCGCCCCCACGACCGCCCAACAGGTGATGAACGCGCCCTCGCAGCCGGGCACGTGGGACCAGATCGACGTCCGCGCCGCGTCCGGGCTCTCCGAATCTGGGGTGCGTGATCGGTTGACGGCCACGCTGGGCACAGGGAAGTTCGGTCCGTACGAGGCGATCACCGGTACCAAGCTGGCTCAAGAGCAGAGCAACAACATCAAGAACAACCTGTCGTTCTTCAACACGTTCCTCCTGATCTTCGCCTTGGTGGCCCTGTTCGTCGGCGCGTTCATCATCTACAACACGTTCTCGATCACCGTCGCGCAACGCGCGCGCGAGTTGGGTCTGCTCCGCGCGCTGGGCGCATCGGGCCGCCAGGTCGTCGGCTCCGTCGCGTTGGAGGCCTTCTTCATTGGCCTGCTGTCCTCGGTGTTGGGCCTCGGGCTCGGGATTCTGCTCGTCAAACCGCTCGAAGGGCTCCTCAGCGCGTTTGGCATCAGCCTCCCCACCGGCCCCATTCAGATCCAGGCGCGGACCATCATCGTCGCCCTCGTCGCGGGGACACTCGTCACCTTCGTGTCGGCCGTCGCTCCCGCGCGGCGCGCCGCGCGGATCCCGCCCATCGCCGCCCTCCAGGACCAGGCGGCCGCCCCGAACTCGGGGCGCCGCCGCTACGCCTGGGGTGGAGCGTTCACCATCCTCGGGATCGCGATCCTCGCCTACGGCCTGTACGCCAGCGGGTCGAACGCGGCGATCACGGTCGGGGTCGCGGCCGCGCTCGTGTTCATCGGCGTCGCGATGCTCAGCCCCCTCGTCGCCCGGCCGGTCGCCCGGGTGCTCACCCTGCCCGCCGAACGGTCCCACCGCATCACCGGAGTTCTCGCCCAGCAGAACGCCATGCGAAACCCGCGTCGCACCGCGTCGACCGCCGCTGCGCTCATGATCGGCCTCGCCCTCGTGAGCCTCATCTCCATCTTCGGGGCTTCGGCGAAGGCGTCGTTCTCCGACGCCATCGACAACCAGACCCGGGCCGACTTCATCCTCTCCCCGAAGACGTTCCAGCCGTTCAGCTCCGCCACGGCCCAGGCCGTCCGGTCGGGCTTCGCGGCGATCAGTCGCCGCCCCGCGACGGTCGTGGAGTTCCGGAACGGCAGCGCAGAGGTCGGGGGGCAGGCGGTCTCGATCTCGGGCCTCTCCCCCGACTTCCAGAAGGTCGTCGCCGTCCCGGCCGAGCACTTCAACCAGCGCCGCTTCGCCGCCAACGGCGTGTTGATCTGGAAGTCGGTCGTCGGCCAGCACCTCTGCGGCGCCGACCAGCACACCGCGTGCCGCAACGGGTCGACCGTCGTCGTGCGCTTCCCCGAGGGACCACCCCAGACGGTTCCCGTCGTCGGCGTGTTCACCGACCGCAAAGCGCTCCCCTCGCCCGACGACTACATCTTCCCCCTCACCGGCTGGGAGCAGCGGTACCCCCAGACGCTCGACAGCTTCGTCGTCGTCCTCAAGCCGTCCGACGTGTCCACCGCGCAAGCCCAACACGTGGTCGACACGGTCGCGAGCCAGTTCGGCGGCATCAAGGCGCAGAACAAGGCTCAGTACAAGGACAGCCAGGTGGCACAGTTCAACCAGATTCTCGGGCTGATGTACGTCCTGCTCGCCTTCGCGGTGTTCATCGCCCTCATCGGGATCGTCAACACCCTCGCCCTGTCCATCTATGAGCGGACCCGCGAGATCGGGTTGCTGCGCGCCGTCGGCATGACCCGTGTCCAGCTGCGCCGGATGATCCGCGGCGAGGCGGTCATCGTCGCGGTCTTCGGGTCCCTCCTCGGTCTGGTGATCGGCGTCGGGTTCGGCGCGGCGATCGTCCAGGCCCTCCAGGACCAAGGCATCGGGTTGTCCATACCCGTCGGGCAGCTCGCCCTGTTCGTGATCCTCGCCGGCCTCGCGGGCCTGCTGGCCGGCTGGCTACCGGCGCGTCGCGCGGCACGCCTCGACGTGCTCGGCGCGATCAACGCCGAGTGACCGGGTGACCGCCCTCGCCGACAAGGTGGCGCTCATCACCGGCGCAGCCCGGGGAGTGGGTGAGGCCACCGCCCGACGCTTCGTCGCCGAAGGGGCCCGCGTCATCGTCGGCGACGTCCTCGACGACGCCGGCCGCGCTGTCACCGCCTCGCTGGGCGACGCCGCCCGGTACGTGCACCTGGACGTCACCGCCGAGGACTCCTGGGCCCAGGTCATCGACGGGATCCGCGACACCGAGGGCTGCCTCGACGTGCTCGTCAACAACGCCGGCATCCTGCGGGTCGGGGCGCTCGTCGACACGAGCACGGACACGTTCCTCGACGTGATGCACGTGAACCAGCTCGGCCCGTTCCTCGGTATGCGGACGGCAGCGCCGCTCCTCGTCGCCGCCAGCCCGTCCGCGATCGTCAACGTCTCGTCGACGCAAGGTCTCGAGGGCTACGCCGGGCTCGTGGCCTACGTCGCCAGCAAGTTCGCGGTGCGCGGCATGACGAAGGCCGTGGCTCTCGAGCTCGCCCCCCACGGGGTGCGCGTCAACTCGGTGCACCCCACCGGGATCCTGACCCCGATGCTCGCCGAAGCCGCCGAGCTCCGCGCCGGCGACGACGACGCCGCTCGTCCCGGCGCGGGCGTCCCGCTCGGGCGCATGTGCCGCCCCGAGGAGGTCGCCAGCCTCATCTGCTTCCTCGCCTCCGACGAGGCGTCGATGAGCACCGGCGCCGAGTTCCTCATCGACGGTGGAGCCACCGCCGGGCCGATGTGACGGCGTGGCGCGTCGCGCCATACGCCCGTTCTCCATAGGATCGACCGGTGACCGCAGGATCACTCCGGGACGACGCCCGCGCCGCGTTCCAAGCCCGCCTGCGGCCGCGCCGCGCCGACAGCACGATCACCGTGCTCGGGGCCGGCGCCGACGACCTCGCACCGGGCGTCGCGTTCCTCGCCGCGCTGGCCCCCGACGGCTGGGCCGTACCCACCTGGCCCCGCGCGTACGGCGGGCGCGACGCCACGCCGGACGAGGCCGCCGTCATCAGCGAGGAGCTCGCCCGCTTCGAGACCCCCGACCTCTACCCGTTCCTCGTCGGGTTGCACGTCGCCGGCCCCACCCTGCTCACCGCGGCCACCGACGAGCAACGACGCCGCTGGCTGACCCCGATCGCCCGCGGCGTCGAGATCTGGTGCCAGCTCTTCTCGGAGCCGGGCGCCGGGTCGGACCTCGCCAACATCGCGACCCGCGCCGAGCGCGACGGGGAGCAGTGGCGCGTCACGGGGCAGAAGGTCTGGAGCAGCCGCGCCGCGTACGCCCACCGGGGCTTCCTCCTCGCCCGGACCGACCCTGCCGTCCCGAAGCACACGGGCGTCACCGCGTTCGCGTTGGACATGACCGCCCCCGGCGTCGAGGTCCGACCGTTGCGCCAGATGAACGGCGACGCCCACTTCAGCGAGGTGTTCCTCGACGCTGTCGCCCTCGACGACCGCGACCGCATCGGCCCGGTCGGCGGCGGCTGGGCTGTGGCACGCACCGCGCTGGCGAACGAGCGCGGCGCCGTCGGCGCGGTCAGCGCCGGCACCGGCGTGTCGGTCGGCCGCCTCGAGAGCCTCGCCCGGGAGCACGGCGCCGCCGGTGACCCGCGCTGGCGGGACCGCCTCGCCGCCACGCACGCGGGGAGCGAAGCGGCCCGCTTCACCCGGCAGCGGGCCCGGGCGCGCGCCGAAGCCGGCCAGACGCCGGGCCCCGAAGGATCGGGCGCCAAGCTGCGAGGCAGCGCCCTGTTCAAAGCCGCCGTCGACGCCGCCGTCGGGGTGCTCGGACCTAGCGCCGTCGCCGGCTCCGAGCCCGACGCGCTGCAGTGGCGCACCCTGTTCCTGACCGCCCCCTCGATCTCCATCCGGGGCGGCACCGACGAGATCCAGCGCAACATCATCGGCGAGCACGTCCTCGGGCTGCCGCCGGAGCCGCGCGTCGACACCGACCGCCCGTGGAACGAGGTGCCCCGATGAGCCCGACCCGGACCGAGCCCGTCCAGCTCGACATCGTCGCCGGCATCGCCCGGCTCACCCTGAACCGGCCCGACGCGTCGAACGCGATCAGCGTCGAGCTGGCTGCGTCGCTCGCCGACGCCACGAACGAGCTCGTTGTCGCCGACGGCATCCGCGCCGTGCTGCTCCGCGGTGCCGGCCCCCGCTTCTGCGCCGGGGGTGATGTCAAAGCGTTCGCCGCGACGGGAGACGCCCTGGGCGAGCATCTCGGTGCCGTGCTCGACCCGCTGCACCGGGCGGTGAGCGACCTGGCCGAGCTCGACGCCCCCGTCGTCGCCGCGGTGCACGGCAGCGCGGCCGGCGCGGGCTTCTCCCTCGTGCTCGGCGCGGACCTCGTCGTCGCCGGCGCGTCCACCCGGTTCGTCCTCGCGTACACCGGCATCGGTCTCGTCCCCGACGGCGGCTCCACCTGGTACCTGACCCGACTCGTCGGGTTGCGCCGCGCGACCGAGCTCGCCCTGACCAACCGCGTCTTGACCGCCGAGGAGGCCCTCGCCTGGGGGATTGTCACCCGCGTCGTCTCCGACGACACGGTCGAAGCCGAATCCGAAGCCCTCGTCGCGCAGCTCGCGACCGGACCGACAGAAGCGTTCGCCGAGACGAAGGGGCTGCTGCGCCGCTCGTTGCAAGCCTCGCTGCCTGACCAGCTCGGCGACGAGGCGATCGCGATGGTGCGTGCCGGTTCCTCGTCCGACGGGCAGGAAGGCGTGCGCGCCTTCGTGGAGAAGCGCGCCCCGCAGTTCGATGGGCGCGACGACCGCGACGGCTGACTCAGCGTTGGCGGGGCGCCCGTTGCTCGGTCGCCGAACCCGCGAAGGCCTGCGCGATCCCCATCCACTCCTGCGCGGCGTGCCCCTGCACGTCGAGGGTGGTGTCGGCGGGATGGAGTCGTTGGGTCACGACCAAGCAGAAGTCCAGGGCCCGGCCGTGCACCACGTCCTCGACCCCCTCCGGACCCCAGACCCAGCGGTCGAGGTCCGGGCCGACCAGCTCCACCCGCACGTCGGTGTCGGGGACAGACAGACCGCGCGCGGCGTACGAGAACGGTCGGGTCCGCACGCCGAGGTCGGCGATGTGTCGCAACCGGCCCGAGACAGCGGGCTCGCCGCCGAGCGCGTCGCGGACATCCTGACCGTGGGCCCAGGTCTCCATGAGCCGAGCCGTCGCGAACGACATCGCCGACATCGGGCCCTCCATCCACGGCAGCCGGTCCCGGGCCCCGCGCGCCGCGAGCAACTCGAGCGCATCGGCCCGAGCCTCACGCCACCAGGCGAGCACGGCGGGGCCGGTCATGGACCGCCCGGCGCCGACCAGCAGCGGTCCCGGGTCGGGCGCGTCGACGAGGGCCTGGCGTCGTCGCCCGAACTCGTCGGGGTCCTTCATCGCCATCCGGGCCAGGTCTTCGCTGTACGCGAGGTGGGCAACGGAGTCGCGCACGTCCCACCCGGCGGCGGGGGTCGGGATCGCCCAGCGGAGCTCGGTGAGGTTCGCGACGACGGCGTCCAGCGCCGCTTCCTCGGCCGCGAGGTCCGCGAGCAGTCCCGGGTAGTCCGGCCCGGTCATACGATCCGGCTCGCCTTCTCACCCCAGTAGCGGTCGCGCAGCAGCCGCTTGTAGAGCTTCCCCGTCGGCTGGCGGGGAAGGGCGTCGTCGAAGTCGATGGCCTGCGGGCACTTGTAGTGCGAGAGGTGCTCGCGGCAGAACGCGAGGAGCTCCCGGGCCAGCTCGGGGCTGCCCCCGCCGGGTTCGAGGGGCTGCACCACGGCATGGACCCGCTCGCCCATCTCGGTGTCGGGGATCCCGAACACCGCCGCGTCCATGACCTTCGGGTGCGTCACGAGCAGGTTCTCGGCCTCCTGGGGATAGATGTTCACACCCCCCGACACGATCATGAAGTCCCGCCGGTCGGTCAGGTAGAGGTAGCCGTCCTCGTCGAGGTACCCGATGTCGCCGACGCTGGACCAGCCGCGCTCGTCGCGGACGCCGGCCGTCTTGCCCGGATCTTTGTGGTACTCGAAGCGCATCGTCCGTTCGCTCGGCTCGAACCACACGACGCCCGGCTCACCGGCGGGGCACTCGTGGCCGGCCTCGTCGATGATGTGCACCGTCGTGAAGAACGGCCGCCCCACTGAGCCGGGGTGGGCCAGCCACTCGTCGCTGGTGATCATCGTGGAGCCCATGCCCTCCGTCGCGCTGTAGTACTCGAACAGGATGGGGCCCCACCACTCGATCATCTGACGTTTGATCTCGACCGGGCACGGCGCCGCCGCGTGCACCGCGACGCGAAGCGAGGAGACGTCGTACCGGTCCCGGACCTCCGAGGGCAGCTTCAACATGCGGACGAACATCGTCGGCACGAACTGCGCCAGGTTCACGCTGTGCTGCTCGATCGCAGCCAGTGCCGCCTGGGGATCGAAGTGCTCGAGGATCACCGCGGTGCCCCCGAGGCGTGTCACGGAGATGCAGAACTGCAACGGCGCTGAGTGGTACAGCGGCGCTGGTGACAGGTACACGGTGTCCTCACCGACGCCGTAGGTCGTCTGGAACCCGGCGAGCGCGGCGGTCGGGTTCCCGACCGGGACGCGCTCCAACGCGTAGCGGATCCCCTTGGGTCGCCCGGTGGTGCCCGACGAGTACAGCATGGCGTGCCCTTCGAGCTCCTCGGCGAGCGGCTCCGCCGGGGACCCGGCGACGGCGTCGTCGTAGCGCTCGTAGCCGTCGATGGTGGTCTCGCCCACCATGAGCCGGGTGCTCACCCGGTCGGGGAGCAGCGCGACGAGCTCAGCCGCTGCCGCGGCGAGCGCGTCGGACGTCACGAGCGCAGCGGCGTCACAGTCGTCGACGATGTAGGCGACCTCCTCGGCGTTGAAGTGGTAGTTGATCGGCGTGAAGTACAGCCCGGACCGTTGCGCGGCCCAGCACACCTCGAGGTAGCGGTCGTTGTTCTCCATGAAGATCGCGATGTGATCACCGAAGCGCAGGCCCCGGGCGTACAGCAGCTGCGCCAGCCGATTCGATTCGTCATCGAGCTCCCGGTACGACACCGTCCGGCCCGACCCGGCGAGCACGTACGCCGCCTTCTCCGGGTGCTGCTCCGCGTGGGGTGCCGGCCACATCCAGTGCTCCGGGCCCGTCAACCGCCGCGGACGCGCTCGTCCTTCGCGCGTACCTGCTCGGCGAGGTCGGCTTGGTGACGTTCGAGACGTGACCGCAGCGACTCGTCGCTGACGGCCAGGATCCGCACCGCGAGGAGCCCGGCGTTGGTGGCGTTCCCGATGGCGACGGCGGCCACCGGGATGCCCGTCGGCATTTGGACGATCGACAGCAGTGAGTCCAGGCCCTCGAGATGCTCGAGCGGCACGGGGACGCCGATGACCGGCAGGGTCGTCATCGACGCAGTCATGCCGGGGAGGTGGGCCGCGCCACCAGCGCCGGCGATGATCACCCGCAGGCCCCGGGGTGCGGCCTCCCGGGCGTACTCAGTGAGCCAGTCCGGGGTCCGGTGCGCGGAGACGACCCGGACCTCGTGCGCGACGTCGAACTGGGTGAGGACGTCCACTGCGCCCTGCATGACACGCAGGTCGGAGTCGCTTCCCATGATGACGCCGACAAGCGGCAGGTCGGCCGTCACAAACGGGACGTTAGCCTGCCCGGCATGCGAACTCGTCTGACGGACGTGCTGCAGGTCGAGCACCCGGTGCTGCTCGCCGGTATGGGGGGCGTCTCCTACCACCGGCTCGTCGCCGCGGTGTCGGAGGCCGGCGGCTTCGGATGCCTCGGGGCGGGGGCGATGAGCCCCGACCAGATGGTGGGAGAGATCCGCGCCACGAAAGCGCTCACCGACCGTCCCTTTGGCGTTGACCTGCTCACCGCGCTGCCCCACCAGATGCTCGAGAGCGTCGAGCTCCTGATCGGCGAGGGCGTCCCGGTGTTCGTCGCCGCGCTCGGCGTGCCCCGCGACGTGATCGAGCTGTGCCACCGCAGCAACGTGCTCGTGGTGAACATGTGCGGGAAGGTGCGGCACGCCATCGCGGCCGTCGAGGCCGGCTGTGACCTCGTCGTCGCGCAGGGCACCGAGGCGGGCGGCCACACCGGGACGGTCGCGACGATGCCGCTCGTCCCCCAGATCGTGGATGCGGTCGGGGACCGCGTCCCGGTCGCCGCGGCCGTCGGCATCTTCGACGGTCGGGGCCTCGCCGCGGCCCTGACGCTCGGCGCGGACGGCGTGTGGGTCGGCACCCGGTTCATCGCGACCCCCGAAGCCCGCTCGGTCGCGGGCTACAAGGAGGCGCTGGTCAGCACCCCCGAGGACGGGACCGTCGTCAGCCGCGCCTTCACCGGCAAGACGCTGCGCGCCGTGCGCAACAAGACCACCCAGCACTACGAGGAGCACCCCGAGGAGCTCCGGCCGTTCCCGGAGCAGATCGGCGTGTCGAGCGCGGGAGGGTTCATGCACCTGCCGCTCGGCGACGACGCCACCGGCGTCGACCCCGAGCGCGAGTGCTATCCCGCCGGCCAGGGTGTCGGCGCCATCCACGACATCGTCCCCGCGGGCGAGCTGGTGCACCGGTTCGTCGAAGAAGCCGAACGGGCCCTCGCTGTGGCGGTCGCGACCGTCACATGAGCGACCGACTGGTCGTGATCGGCGGCGACGCCGCCGGGATGACCGCGGCGGCCACGGCGCGCCGACGCCGCCCCGCCGACCAGCTCGACATCGTGGCGTTCGAGCAGGGGAACTACACCTCGTACTCGGCGTGCGGCATCCCCTACCTGATCGGCGGGCTCGTCGACGACGTCGACGCGCTGATCGCCCGCGCACCCGAGGAGCATGCTCGTCGTGGCATCGACGCCCGAGTCGGCCATGTCGCGTCCGCCATCGACACCGACGGTCGCCGGGTGCTGGTCCGTCAGGTCGACGCGGGCGTCGAGACCTGGGAGCCCTTCGACCAGCTCGTGGTCGCCACCGGCTCGACCCCTCGCCGCCCGCCGCTCCCGGGGTCCGACGCCGCGGGGATCTTCGGTGTGCAGACCCTCGACGACGGCCTCGCCGTCCGGGCCGCAGCTGCGGCCGGTGACGTCCACCACGCCGTCGTGATCGGCGGCGGCTACATCGGCCTCGAGCTCGGTGAGGCCCTCGTCCGGCGGGGTCTCCGCGTCGCGCTCGTCGAGGCCGCCCCCCAGCCGATGAGCTCGCTCGACCCCGAGATGGGCGCGCTCGTCGCCGACGCGCTGCGGGACGTCGGGATCGACGTGCACGTCGGTGCGCGCGTCGAGGGGTTCGAGCTCGAGGCGGGCCGGGTGACCGGGGTGTGCACCGCGTCGCAGACGCTGCCGGCCGACCTCGTGATCCTGGGTCTGGGTGTCGACCCCAACAGCGGGCTCGCCCGCGACGCGGGGATCCCGGTCGGGGCCAGCGGCGGCATCGTGGTCGACGATCACCAGCGGACCCGCGTCGACGGGATCTTCGCCGCGGGCGACTGCTCCGAGGCGTTCCATCGGGTCTCGCGCCGCCCGGTCGTCGTAGCGCTCGGGACCCACGCCAACAAGCAGGGTCGCGTCGTGGGGATCAACGCCACCGGCGGCGACGCCCGGTTCCCGGGCGTGCTGGGGACCGCGGCGTCCAAGATCTGCAAGTACGAGGTGGCCCGGACCGGGCTCAACCAGCGGGAGGCGGCCGACGCCGGGTTCGACGCGGTGGGGACGTCGGTCGACGCGACCACCCGAGCCGGGTACTACCCGGACGCAGCGCCGATCCGGGTCCGGGTGGTGGCGGAGGTCGCGACCGGTCGGCTCCTGGGCGCCCAGATCGTCGGGGAGGAGGGCGCTGCCAAGCGGGTCGACGTCCTCGCCGCGGCGATCTGGAACGACATGACGGTCGGGGAGGTCGCGTCGATGGACCTGTCGTACGCGCCGCCGTTCGCGCCCGTGTGGGACCCGACGCTGATGGCCGCCCGCCGGGCGGCGGCCGAGCTCGGCTAGCTGGCGCGGGCCCGCGCCTCCGCGACGAGATCCGCCTCGTACATCATCCGCACCAGCTCCTCGAACGTGACCCGGGGCTTCCAGCCCAGCTGCTCGCGGGCTTTCGTGGCGTCGCCGGTCAGGACGTCGACCTCGGCGGGCCGCGTGAAGCGGGGGTCCGTACGGATGCGGTCTTCCCACCCGTCGATCTCGGCGCAGCGGAACGCCAGGGTGAGGAACTCGCGGATGGTGTGGGTCTCCCCGGTGGCGATGACGTAGTCGTCGGGCTCGTCCTGTTGCATCATGAGCCACATCGCCTCGACGAAGTCGCCCGCGTAGCCCCAGTCGCGGGCCGCGTCGAGGTTGCCGAGCGTGATCGAATCCTGGAGGCCGAGCTTGATGCGCGCCAGGCCGTTGGTGATCTTGCGGGTGACGAACTCGAGACCGCGGCGCGGTGACTCGTGGTTGAAGCAGATCCCCGACGAGGCGTGCATCCCGTACGACTCGCGGTAGTTCACGGTGATGGAGTGACCGAAGACCTTCGCGACGCCGTACGGGGACCGCGGATGGAATGGGGTCTGCTCGGTCTGGGGGGTCTCGCGGACCTTCCCGAACATCTCTGAGGACGACGCCTGGTAGAAGCGGATCGGGTTGTTCTCGGTCCCGCCGACGATCCGGATCGCCTCGAGCATGCGCAGCACGCCGAGGCCGGTGGTGTCCGCGGTCAGCTCGGGCTGGCGGAACGACAGCGCGACGAAGCTCATCGCACCGAGGTTGTAGACCTCGTCCGGCTGCACCTGCTCGAGCGCGGCGATGAGGCTGGAGAGGTCCCGGAGGTCGCCCTCCACCAGGTCCAGGGCGGGGTTCTCGTCTTGGACCAGCTGGGCCTTCGGGTTGTTCTGACCCCGGACTAGGCCGAACACCTGGTACCCCTTGCCGGTCAGGAACTCCGACATGTGGCGGCCGTCCTGGCCCGTGATTCCGGTGATGAGGGCTCGTCGCACGGCGGTGACGTTACCGGCCGGGCTCCGCGGCGATCCGATCCCATTCCGGCTCCAGCTGGTGCAGGAAGGTGGAGCACCGGTCCGCCTCGTCGGCCTCGCCCAGGGTGGCCGCCACCCGACCCAGCCCGGCGAGGGCCCGGAGGAACCCCCGGTTGGTGGGATGCTCCCACCGGACGTAGCCCGAGCCGCGCCAACCCGCCCGTCGGAGCCGGTCGAGGCCCCGGTGGTAGCCGACCCGGTAGCAGGCGTACGCCTCGACGTCGTCACGGGCGGCGTCACCGAGGCGGCCCCACCCGTCGAGGAAGGTGGGCCACTCGGCGACGACCGCGGCGATCGCGTCGCGGCGCGCCTCGGGCGCCGCGTCCAACGCCGCGGCGAGCGCGGCGAGCGCAGCGTCGGGCTCGGGGTCGAGCACGGTCTCGTCGAGGCCGCCGGGACGAAGGCTCACGGGCAGGTCGGCCATCCCCTCGGACCGTACCGGGTCAGCGCGGCGGCGGTCCGCTCGCAGAAGCCGAGAACACCGCCGGTACCATCGGCGCGCGATGCCCGAGGCGACAACCACCGTTCCTGCGCCCGCGCCCACGGCGGGGGCCGACGAGACCCCACCGGCGCGCGCCGCAGCGCCCGTCACCCGGCTCGTCCTGGCTCGCCACGCGGTCACCGCCCAGACCGGCCCGCTCCTCTCGGGGCGTCTGCCCGGCATCGACCTCTCGGAAGAGGGGCGCGGGCAGGCCGACGCGCTCGCCGAGCGGCTGGCGGCGCTGCCCGTCAACGCGGTGTACGCCAGCCCCATCGAACGGACGACGCAGACGGCGGCGGCGATCGCCGCCCGTCACGGCCTCGACGTCCGGGCCCTCGCCGGGGTCCTCGAGGCCGACTACGGCGACTGGGCCGGCCAGAAGCTCGTGGACCTCGCCAAGACCGACCTCTGGAAGGTGGTGCAACGGGCCCCGTCCCGCGCCAGCTTCCCCGGCGGGGAGTCCCTCGCCGCCATGCAGGCCCGCATGGTCGCGGCGCTCGACGCGGTCGTCGCCGCGCACCCCGGCGAGCTGGTCGTCGTCGTGTCACACGCCGACCCGATCAAGGCCGCCGTCGCCCACTACACCGGGGTCCACCTCGACCTATTCCAGCGGATCGTCATCTCACCCGCGTCGGCCACCGCGTTCGTCTTCTCCGAGCACGGCGTCGCGCTCGTCAAGTGCAACGACACCGGCACGCTGACCGAGCTCCTCCCGCCACCCGACACCGAGGCGGCGTCGTGATGCCGGACCCGATCGAGCTCGACCCCGTCGACGCGCTCGGCGCCGGCGCAGTCGGTGAGCCCGGCGACCGCGCCTTCTACCTCCAGGCGAGGAAAGAGGCCGCCCAGCTCACGGTCCTCGTCGAGAAGGAGCAGATCGCCCTGCTCGCCGCCGAAGCGGTCGCGTTCCTGGACCGCATCGCCGACGAGTACCCCGAGGAGCCGGTGACCCTGCCCGTGTCGGTGGCCGAGCTCCGAGAGCCGACCGTGCCGCTCTTCCGGGCCCGCCTCATCGGGCTCGGCTTCGACCCGGAGCGCGAGCTGGTGCTCATCGAGCTGCGCGAGCACTCCTCCGACGAGGAACCCGACCCGCCCGTCGAACCCGACCTCGTCGACCCGGAGGACGGGTTCGTCGCCCGGCTCTACGCCACCCGACCCCAGGTCCGGGCCATGGCCGCGCGGGGCGCCGACGCCGTCTCGGCCGGGCGACCGCCGTGCCCCCTCTGCGAGCAGCCGCTGGACCCCGCAGGGCACCGGTGTCCTCGCTGGAACTAACCCCCGACGAGATCGCCGAGGTCCTCACCGGCGGGGAGCTCGAGATCGCCGGCCGGCTCCGGTACTCCTCGAACGGCGCGTTCCTCGTCGAGGCCCACGCCGACGGTGTCGACGTCCCCGCCGTGTACAAGCCCCGCCACGGGGAACGGCCCCTCTGGGACTTCCCCGACGGGACGTTGTTCGAACGGGAGGTTGCGGCCTACGAGGTGTCCCACGCGTTGGGCTGGGGGGTGGTCCCGGTCACGGTGTATCGGCCCGACGGCCCGTTCGGTCCCGGCGCGCTGCAACGCTTCGTGGACCACGACCCCGAGGAGCACTACTTCACGCTCCTCCCCGACCACGAGGACCGGTTCCGCCAGTTCGCGGTGCTCGACGTGCTGCTCAACAATGCCGACCGCAAAGGCGGCCACTGCCTCCACGACCAGGCCAACGGCCAGATCCTCGGCATCGACCATGGGCTCACGTTCCACCCCGCGTGGAAGCTGCGCACGGTGATCTGGGACTTCGCTGGCGAGCCCGTCCCGCCCGCCCTGGCTGACGACGTGTGCCGGGTCAGCGCCGAGGCGATCGACGGCCCGCTCGGTCGCCGCCTCGCCGACCTCCTCTCGCCGCCCGAGCTGGCCGCGTTCGGGATGCGGGCCACCGACGTGATCCGCGACGGCTACTTTCCCGAACCCGACCCCGGCTACCACTCGGTGCCGTGGCCGCTCGTCTGACCGCTCAGATCCGCCGCTCGTAGATCGTGATGTGGTCGATCGTCCCCACGTACGCGTAGAGCGTCGACACGATCGCCTCCAGGCGAGGGAACCGTTTGATGGGCGTGTACTCCGCGCCGCGGATCTGGGCCGGCGCCGTATCCAGGATGTAGCGGGGGTTCTTGGACGCCAGGTCCTCGTAGAACCAGTCCCAGAGCCGGTTGCTCGACTTCTCGGGCGCGACGTCCGCTGCCGGCCGCCCCGGGTAGTTCCCGGCGAGGAACGACGCGGTGATGTACCGGGTCGCGGGACGCCGGTTCGACGCCCAGTAGATCTCGGGGACGCTGCCCCACACCAGCACCCGGTCGTTGCGGTCGGTGTGCTCGGCGATGTACTTGCTCACGGTCTGGTAGCGGGGCTCGCGTCCGTACGGGGACATGAAGTACCCGGCAGCGGAGAACGCCAGCGCCGCGACCGCGGCGAACGCGATCGTCCCCCGCCACACCTTCTTCGACGCGTGCGCCAACGAACCCGCGGTGATCAGGCACAGCGGGGGAATCAGCTGGATGTAGTAGTGCCCGAAGAACCGCAACCCGATCGCGACCGAGACCGCCGCTGAGGCCAACCACAGCCACAGGTCGGTATCGCCCCGACCGTCGAGCGTCGGGAGCTTGCGGAGACGCCAGGCCGTCGGGAGCTGCCAGATGATGGGCAGGTTGCAGGCCACCCACGCCAACGTCATCAGCACGAACGTTGACAGGACGTACAGCGACGCGGTGCCGACGCTGACGTAGGAACCGTTGCCGAGCACCGTCCAATAGAGCAGCTGCCCCGGCCCGAGCGCGAACGCGACGAGCCCCAACGGAATCGCGAATCCCAACGCGGCGCGCGAGACGCCCTTCTTGCCGCGCGCCTTCCACACCAGGTAGAGGACCGGGAGCAGTGTCGCCGCCCCGGTCTGCTTGGCGAGCGTCGCGACCGCGACCGCGGCCCCAGCGGACCGGGCGCGGCCGCGCCGGGCTAAGAGCACACCCGCGACCATCGCGGGCAGCATGAAGACCTCGAAGTTCGCGGCCTGACCGTCCTGGGGCGCGAACGCCACCATCGCGAACACGCACAACAAGCCCGCGATCCAGCTGGCGCGCGTCCCCCATCGGCGCCGCGCTTCGAGGGCGAGGAGCCACGCGGTCAGCGCGATGGCCAGCATCGCGACGAGACGGACCGTCCACAGCGCCGTGGACCCGAAGAACTCGAACGACGCCGCATAGAGGTACGGGACGAGCGGCGGCTTGCGGTCCGCGGCTTCCTGGTACAGGTCACCGCCGGAACGGATGACGTGGGCCTGCGTCGCGAGGAACGTCTCGTCGGAGTTGAACACGTCGACGAAGAACCCGGGGAGCCGCAGCGCGAGCGTCAGCAGCAGCAGGATCCCGAAGAGGCGCCAGGAGCGGCTCCAGCGGCCCCGGGCCGGGGCCAGCGTGGCCTTCGGGGCGGCCGGTTCGAGGCGCGTCGCCACAACGGGCGCCAGATCCGGGGTGCGGTCGATGACCCCGACCGCCGCTTCGGGGGGAAGCATTCGGACATTCTTGTCGGTCCGGGCGGGCCGTGCCGTACGGGGTGGGGAGGGCGGGGCAACCCGGCTAGGGGGCGGCGAGAGCGTCGTCGAGGTACTGGTCCCGGCAGCGTGACCGTTGCAGCTTGCCCGAGGAGGTCTTGGGGAGGCTCCCCGCCCGGACCAGGACCACTTCTCGGGGTGGGACCCCGACGGCGGCGCAGACCCGGTCGACGACGTGGTCGTGGACGGTGGCGAGGTCGTCGATCTTGGTCTCGGCGACCACGACGATCCCTTCCTTCCCGCGGCGGCCCTCGGCGCCGAACGCGATCACGTTCCCCGCCCGGACCCCGTCGACGGACGCCACGGCCCGTTCGATCTCTTCGGGGAACAGGTTGCGGCCACCGATGATGATCACGTCCTTGATGCGCCCGCAGGCCACCACCTCACCGTCGACCAGGTACCCGAGGTCGCCGGTGCGGAGCCACCCGTCGTGGAACGTCGCCGCGGTCACGTCGTCGCGCCGGAAGTATCCCGGGGTCACCGAGGCGCCGCGCAGCTCCAGCTCCCCGACCTCGCGCTCGGCGCGGACGTGGCCGGTCTCGGGGTCGCAGACCCGGACGTCGAGGCCGCGGAGGGGCCGGCCCAGCCGGGCGAGGCGCCGCCCCACGCCGTGCTCGGCGGGCGCGGCGTACGCGAACCGCTCGAGGACGTCGGGGTCGACGGTGTCGACCGTCATCCCCTCCCCCGGTGTCGGGAACGAGATGGCCAGGGTCGCCTCCGCCATCCCGTACACGCAGAACGCGGTGGCGGGGTCGAGCCCGTGCCGGGCTCCCGCCTCGAGGAACGACTCCACCGAGCCGGGGTCGATCGGCTCGGCGCCGTTGAGGCCGAGGCGCCACGACGACAGGTCGAGGCCCTCCAGGCGCCGCATGGCGCGCGCCGCGAGCGCGTACCCGAAGTTCGGCGCGCAGGTGACCGTCCCACCGAAGTCCGACATCCAGCGCAGCCAGTCGGCCGGCGCGGCGAGGAAGTCCGTCGGCGCGGCGAGGACGAGGTCGAACCCGCTGAGCATCGGGGTCATCAGCAGCCCGATGAGACCCATGTCGTGATACAGGGGCAGCCACGACACCCCGCGGTCGTCGGGCCCGAGGCCGGCTCCCTCGACGATGGCGTCGATGTTCTCGACGATGCAGCGGTGGGGCAGCATCACGCCCTTCGGGTCGGCGGTCGACCCGCTCGTGAACTGCACCAACGCGAGGGCGTCAGGGTCATCGGGCGGCCGCTCCCATGCCCGCGCCGCGCCCTGCAGCGCGTCGAGGCCCACGACCGGCGGGTCACCCGGCTCGGCGGCGAGGAACGGAGCGAGCTCCGGGTCGACGACGACCAGCTTCGCCTCGGCGTGACCGATCCGACGTCGGGTCTGGGCCGCGAACTCCTCGAGCGAGCCGAGCCGCATCGGCAGCGGCAGGCAGACCAGCGTCGCACCCGCGAGCCACGTCGCTTGGATGGCGGTCACGAGGCGACGCGAGGTGGGTCCGAGCAGCGCGACATGGTCGCCAGGGCCGATCCCGCGGGCTTGGAGCGCGGCCGCGACCCCCTGGGCCTCTTCGTGGAGCTGGCCCCACGGGACCGGGTCGGTGCCCCCCGGGGCGGTGGACCCCACGAACGTCAGGGTGCCGGGTCCCCCGGCAGACGCCTCGAGGCGCGACACGACCGTCTTCATTGGCGCTTGGACCTGTGGGGTCCCGGCCGCGTTACCCGCGCCGCGGCCGGTCCCGCCGCTGCTCGCCCCGGCTCCCACGACGGGGAGGCTGGCACGCGCTAGCCGTCGGGCGCCACCGCGGCCGCAGGGTCCCGGAAGAACCGGGAACGGGGCACGACGACATCCGCGCCGGCCGCCCGGGCGGCTTCGAGCAGACCCCCCTCGACATGGGATCCGAAGGCGACGATCCGCGCCGCGGGTAGCGCGGCTCGCACCGCCGCCACCGCGTCCGGGTAGCGCCCGAGGTCGACGATCACGACCGACGCGTCGATCCCGTCCGGGTCCCGTTGGTACGTCGTCGCGGGCAGCGACGCGGAGAGCCGCGACCGGTCCATCAGATCGTCGACGAGCGCGACGATCACCACGACGGTCTGACTACGACGCGCCGATGAGCCGGGGCGCGTCGACCAGTGCCACCTCGGGCCAGCGGCTGCGCTGCTTGCGGGCGAGCTTGTGGAGCAGCTCGATGGCACCGGGGTCCTCGTCGCCGGGACGGGTCTCGATCCATCCTTCGGCGAGCATCCCGTCCATGATGTCGCGGCCGGTCTCGGTGCGGACGATGGTCAGCGTCCAGTCGTTGAACTCCCCGATGCCGCCGGTGGAGATGTCGGCATGCTCAGCGGCGAAGTCGGGGCACATCTTGCAGCCGTCGCGGGTCCAGGCGTGGCACTCCTTGAGCGGGACCTCGTGGTAGTCGCCGTTGTGCATCCAGATCTGAAGGCGGCCCTTGATGTTCATCTTCTTGATGTCGGCGCGCTTGAGCCCGTACTTGGCATCGAGGAGCTCGTCGAAGATCGCGTCGTCGAACGTCTTGGAGCAGAGCAACCCGATGTTCAGGCTGAGCCGCCGCGCGACCTTCCCGGCCTTGCGTTGCTTCATGACGGGTGGCACCGAGCTCTGGCACGACATGCCGACGAGTGCGATCTTCTCCGCGCCCGACTCGATCGCCTCGTTGTAGGCGAGCGTGTTGGCGGAGTAGGTGTAGCGGCTCCCGGCGGACGCGATGACCTGGTCCTTCGTGCGCGCGACCCCAGGGACCGCCTTCCACGTGGAGCCGTCCCCCTCGAGGAACGAGACGAGCGCGGCGTCGATGAGGTCCTTGTCGAGGCAGTACAGGAGGATCGCGGAGACCAGGCCGCCGTCCTGACCGACCTCGGCGAGGACGGGATCGGTCGTTCGGGCCAGGACGATGTCGCTGCTGATACCCGCGACCTCGTCGGCCGCCCGGACCCTCCCGAACAAGAACTCGTCGATCTCGGGCTCCCACGCCCGGAAGCGGGGGCACGCCCGGGTGCAGCTGGTGCAGCCCTTCTGCCCATGCGAGCAGTCATCGGGCCCGAAGCCGTCCTCGGTCTGGAACGGCCTGTAGATCCCGGCGTCGTCCCGGTAGCCGAGCACGTCGTGCGGACACGCGATCACGCATCCAGCACACCCGGTGCACAGTCCGCTCGTCACGACCTCTTCGTAGAGATGTTTCCACTGCAACTTCTCTGGTGGCATGCGTGCAGTCTGGCATGTCACCCGCGCGGGCGGTCGGGCCGACCGGCGACCCGGCGCCCAGATGACCGCCCAGGCAGGAATCGGCGCTGACGAGGCGGGGCGTCGTCACCTACGCTCGCTACCTCGTCCCGTGCGTCCAAAGGTCCGTGATGGCCAAGATCAGCGACATTCTGAACGAGGGTCGCACCATCTCGTTCGAGTTCTTCCCACCCCGCACCGAAGAAGCGGAGACACAGCTCGAGCAGACCTTGCGCGAGCTGGGGCCGCTCCGCCCCTCGTACGTGTCGGTCACGTACGGCGCGGGCGGGTCGACACGGGAGCGCACCCACGGGCTCGTCGTCGAGATCAACCGTGACCTCGGCCTCACCGCGATGGCGCACCTCACATGCGCCGCGCACAGCCGGGCCGAGCTCGAGGAGATCCTCGTCAACTACCGCGACGCCGGGATCGAGAACGTCTTGGCGCTCGGCGGTGACCCGCCGGCGGACCTGGAGCTGCCCCCGACCGAGCTCGACCACGCCGTCGACCTCGTCCGCCTGGCGCGAGGTGTCGGCGACTTCTCGATCGGCGTGGCGGTGCACCCCGAGCCCCATCCCCGCTCCCCGACGCTGGAGAGCGACCGGCGCTACACCGCCGAGAAGCTCGCGGAAGCCGACTTCGGGATCACCCAGTTCTTCTTCGACGCCCAGCACTACTTCGAGCTCGTCGACGCGCTGCACCGACACGGCGTCGACAAGCCGATCATCCCCGGGATCATGCCGGTGCTCAGCCTGAAGGGGATCCAGAGCATGGCGAAGCTGCAAGGGTCGGCGCTGCCGGCATGGCTGGTCGAGCGGCTCCACGCCGTCGAGGACGATCCCGCGGCGGTGCGGCGGGTCGGGATCGACGAAGCCACCCGACTGTGCTCGACCCTCCTCGAGGGGGGCGCACCCGGATTGCACTTCTACACGCTGAACCGTTCGCCGGCGACGCGCGAGATCGCCGCAAACCTCGGGCTCGCGCCCACCCGCTGACGCCGACTTGGACCGCTCGTCGCCGCGGGCGACGCGACGCGAGGAGCACGATGTGACTGACGGGCCGATCATCGGGCGGACCCTCGCCGACTCGAGGCCGGCTTTCGAGCCGCTGCCACGCCCGCCGTCGGGTGCCCCCAACGTGGTGCTCGTCGTGCTCGACGATCTCGGGTTCGGTCAGCTCGGCTGCTTCGGCTCGGACCTCGGGACGCCCACCATCGACCGGCTCGCCGCGCAAGGCGCCCGCTACAACCGGTTCCACGTCACCGCCCTGTGCTCGCCGACCCGGGCATGCCTCCTCACCGGGCGCAACCACCACGCCGTCGGCATGGGATTCCTCACCGACGTCCCGACCGGCTTCCCCGGCTACAACGGGCGGATCCCGCCGTCGGCGGCCGCGCTGCCCCGGATCCTGCGCGACGCGGGCTACAGCACCCTCGCGGTCGGCAAATGGCATCTCGCGCCTCGCTGGGAGCAGAGCGCGTCGGGACCGTTCGCCCGGTGGCCGCTCGGTTTGGGCTTCGAGCGTTTCTACGGGTTTCTCGGCGGGGACACGAACCAGTGGACCCCCGAGCTGGTCCGCGACAACGGCTTCGTGGAGCCGCCCCGCGCGCCGGAGGACGGCTACCACCTCACCGAGGACCTGGTCGACCAGGCCATGCGGCTCGTCCAGGACCAGCAGCAGGCGACCCCGACGAAGCCGTTCTTCCTCTACTTCGCGACCGGCGCCACCCACGCGCCCCATCACGCGCCGCGCGCCGCCATCGACCGGTACCGCGGCCAGTTCGACGACGGCTGGGACGCGTGGCGGGCCGCGACGTTCGACCGCCAGATCGCCGAAGGAGTCGTGCCCGCCGGGACCACGTTGCCGCCGCGGCCACCGTGGGTCGACGCGTGGGATGACCTCTCCGCCGACCAGCGGCGGCTCTTCGCCCGTCTCATGGAGGCGTTCGCCGGGTTCCTCAGCCACACCGACGAGCAGCTGGGACGTCTCGTCGCGCACCTGGAGACGCTCGGTGTCCTGGAGGACACTCTCGTGCTGCTGTGCTCCGACAACGGGACCAGCGCCGAAGGCGGACCGTACGGATCGCTGAACGAGCACCGCTTCACCCATCAGCTCGTCGACGACCCCGCCGAGACGCTCGCGCATCTCGAGGAGCTCGGCGGGTTCCGCGCCTACAACCACTATCCCTGGGGCTGGGCGTGGGCCGGGAACACGCCGCTGCGGCTCTGGAAGCGCTACACGTGGCTGGGTGGTGTCCGCACCCCGCTCGTGGCGCGCTGGCCGGGCCGTGTCACCGAACCCGGCGGCCTCCGGACCCAGTTCTGTCACGCCGTCGACCTCTTCGCCACCGTGCTCGACGCCGCCGGCGTGGAGGTCCCGGACCGCGTCGACGGCGTCACCCAGCAGCCCGTCGACGGGGCCAGCCTCGTGCCGACCTTCGCCGACCCCGGGAGCCCCAGCCCCCGCGACACCCAGTACTTCGAGATGATCGGCTCGCGCGCCATCTACCACGACGGCTGGAAGGCCACGACCGACCACGTCGGCAACCAGCTCGACATCGAACGCGACCGGATCGAAGGCAGCCGCGACTACGACACCGACCACTGGGCGCTCTTCCATCTCGACGAGGACTTCTCCGAGGCCCACGACCGCTCCCACGAGCATCCCGACCTGACCCGCCGGCTCGCCGAGCGGTGGTGGAGCGAAGCGGGACGCAACCAGGTGCTCCCACTCGACGACAGCCTGCTGCAGCGCTTCGGGGCGTTGGAGCCCGCACCGTTCGGACCGCGCGCCCGGGCGGTACTGCGCCCGGGCGGCGGCCCCGTGTCGGAGGACGCGATCCCGTCGCTCATCGGCGGGTTCGTCCTCGAAGCCGACCTCGACGTCCCCCCTTCGGGCGCGGAGGGGGTCATCTGCGCGCTCGGCGACTGGAACAACGGATGGGCCTGCTACCTGCTCGGGGGCGTACCCGTCGTCGCGTTCAGCGTCTTCGGGTACCCCGCCCGCGTCGCGGCCGACCGGGCGCTCGCACCCGGCTCCCGGATCGTGCGCGTCGAGTACCAGCGAAAGTCCGGTCCGGGCGGGACGCTGCACATCGCTGTGGACGGCGCCGTCGTGGCCGACGGGACACTGACCGCGGACCTCCCGTTCCGGTGGCAGATCGGTGGCGCCGGCCTCCTCGTGGGAAGGGACCGGGGATTCCCGGTGTGCGACGACTATGCGACGCCGTTCCCCTGCACCGCGACGATCCGGGCCGTGGTCCTCGAATCGGGTTCGGCGGCCCGGCACGACCAGGGCCGCGAAATCACCGCGGCACTCCGACACGAGTGAACGCCGCGCCGTCGCGCTGATCCGGCGCCCGGGTTCCTAAGATCGACCGTTCGCCATCGAAGGGATGACCATGTACGTCGCCGAGTTCACTCTCCGCGCCAAGCCCGGCCACTACGCCGAGGTGGCCGAGCTCTACTCCGTCTTCGCGGGGGAGTTCCTCTCGAACCACGACGCGCTGGAGAGCGTGCTCGTGGTCGGCGACGAAGGCAGCGGCGTGGTGCGTGGGCTCGGTGTCTTCATGGACCGGCCCGCCGCCGACAGCGTGAACAGCGACCCCGAGTTCGCGGCGTTCAACGACGCCGTCGCGCCGATGCTCGCCACCCCGCCCCAGCGCGTCGAGCTCGAGCTCCTCCACCTCTTCGCGAGAACCTGAGCGCTCCCCGCGACGTCGTCGGTCAGCTCGCCGGCGGGCGCAGCGGGAGCGGCGACGGCTGGCGTTCGAGCGTGCCCCGGTCCCAGCCCCCGTTGATGGCGGCAGCCTCGTAGCTGGCCTGGAGGAAGTCGAGCAAGAGCCGGTCGGGATCGGCGGCGGCGCGCATGGTGTCGTACGGGAGCACGAACTCGCCGAGCTCGTCGGAATAGGTCGAGCCCGGCGCGGCGGGAGCATCGCGGAAGCCCGGCGGCTCCGGGTAGGCGTAGGCGTAGAAGAGGCCCTCGCCGTCCCCGCCGGGCCAGTAGCCGCAGCTGCTCACCTCATGCGAGTACGCCTCGAGCATGACCTGGGGCCCGCAGTTCGGCGGCGACGCCTGATAGGGAGGCGCGGTCCGGCCCGAAAATCGGGTCACCGCGAGGTCGAGGCCGCCCCAGAACAGGTGGACGGGGCTCACCTTGCCGAGGAACCGGCCGCGGAACTCCACCAGCACCCGGGTCGACTGGACCAGCATCCGCCAGAACCGCTGTGCCTGGTCAGGGTCGTAGGTGCCATGCACCTCGTCGTCGACAAACGGGATCGCCCCTTCGATCTCGACGGGCATCGGCCAGATGTCCGTTCCGAGACCAAGCCGATTCAGGCAGTCCATGAACTGGGCGTAGAAGGACGCGACGGGCTGGGACTCCAGGCGGATCGACGCCTGGTCGCCGGTGCTGGTCACGATGTCGAGCTGATGGGCCAGGAAGTCGAAGTCGACTTGGAAACTGGGGCCGTCCGCTCGGGGGATCAGGGACGTGGTGAGGCCCCGCGCGGTGACGTACAGCGTCACGTTCCACCAGTGGTTGATGAGCGCGGTGTTGGCCATGCGGACCTTGCCCACCATCTGGGTCCACAGCTGCACGGTGTCGCGGGTCGGTTCCCATTCCGCCAACGGCAACGCCGGCCACTGGGCGTCCGGGCCCGACCCGCGGCCCGTGTCAGCCATCGCGTCGGCCTCGTGCCGCGCCGCGAGCCCCGGACGGTCGTCCGAGGCCCGGCGACGTTGACGGCGATCGGGTGGCGCGTTCAGCGCCCCGCCATCTCTCGCACCTGGGTGAGTCGGATGGAGTTGCCCGACGGGTCACGGAAACCCGAATCGATGCCGTAGGGATCTCAGCGACCGAACGGTCCGTCATGCGCAGGAGCGTCGCGGCCCGCTCCCGGCGCCGAGTCAGCAGATACGAATGAGGTGACTCACCGAACGTGCGGCGGAACTCCCGACTGAAATGGGCCCGGGACAGTCTCGCGGCCCGGGCCATGTCGCCCACATCGAGCGGCTCCGCGTACCGCGCGTCGACGAGATCCTTCGCGCGCAAGAGGTGACGGGCCGGGGGGACGGACATGCCGCCGCAAGTATCGCGGATCCCACATGAGCCGTCGGCCGGACGGGAACGGGTTGCGACCCCGTCGGCGGGGGTGCTCACACCGGGCGGGGAAGTCCACCAGGTCGATCGTTCTTCGCTGATGAAGTGTGCTTGGGGCAGTTCCTCGAGCCGCCCCGGCGTTCAGGATCGGAGCACGTTCGCGAAGATCAGCCATGCCAGCAGCGACTTTGCACTGAGGCTGAGAGCGATGTAGGTCGCTTCACCGTAGAGATAGTTGCGCCAGCGGCCAAACTGTTGGTACTGGAGAACCATGTTGAGCGCGAAGCTGAAGAACAGCACCAACTCGACCAAGACGATCGCGTAGACGAAGGTCGGTGGACGCTGATGTCCGCCGAAGAGGTAGACGCAAATCGCAATCCACGGAGCCGCACCCACGACGGAGCCGAACCAGAAAGCGCTCCAATCGGCTGATCCCGGCTTCTGTTGGCGTTCCATGAGAAGACCGAACAGAATCATCGCCGAGTTGGTCGCGAAAATAGCGAGCAGCGCCGCGATATCGCGGATCCCGACGAACATCGCGATCAGCACGATCATGATCGACGCGCTGATCGAGTACTCGATCCAACGGGCGTAGTTTGCCCGGGCGTCGAGGTTGCGCTCATACCAGCGATGGACACTGGGTGACGCGACGATGACATGATCTGCCGCAGCGAGCAGCAGAAAGACCGCCACAGCTGCTCCAATGGGGATGGTAAACAGGATGTGGCTGGGCACACCACGCTGAGCGAGGACGGGGTCGGATCGGAGATACGACGCGGTCACTGGCAGCGACAAACCGTTGCTGAGGACCAGCATCACGAGTGCCTCGGTGGAGAGGAAGAGCGCGACGACGACGTTTGCGACGCGAAGCCGACGCCACCGTTGTGAGTTCGAGTCTTCGACCATCGCCTCTGGCCGTCTCAGGGAACCGTCATACGAACCGGAATCCACATCACGTTGCACCCGCACAGCATGCCCGCCCGCTGCTTGTTCGGCCAACGCTTCACGCCGGACATCGATGAGGCTCGGTCCGAGAGAGACGCGACTGCGTCGGTCGCTGTCGGACCCTCGCCGATCTGCCACGTGTGTTCGATGACGCCCAGACGTCGTCCGCACCCGTGCGGCTTGAGATGTCGTCGGTCGTCACCGTCGACGAGGCGGTGGTTGACGAATCGCGGCTCGGGCGAGGGCTGGGAGCTGACCTTGGATCCGCCCCTCGGCTTGGGAATGGCGGGGGGTTCCGACATGCGTCCTGACCGGCCATGACGTGAACCGTGAGGAGGTCGTTCACACGGTGAGGCCTCCGGTTTCCCACGCTCGGGACCAGCGTCCTGTTGTGGGGCAACGGTTGTAGGTGGCTCAGGGAATCGATTGCTGCTGAGGAAGGCGGCGCCTTCGCGGACGGGACAGGGCGACTGTTCTTCAAACGCGCCGCTGCGCGAGCGGACCGTTAGGGCATCACGCTCACGGCGCTGGCAGCACGCGCATCGGAAGCCTGACGGCGAGCACTTCGGATCCGCCCAATGGCGGAGGGAGTGGGATTTGAACCCACGGTGCCCATTGCTGGACACAACGGTTTTCGAGACCGCCCCGTTCGGCCGCTCCGGCATCCCTCCGAGTTCGAGTCTAGGAGTCGTGGTTCGCGAGACCTCAGGCCGGCCGACGGCAGGTTGCTCGGGCAGACGGGGCCGCGGGTCAGGTTCGCCGGTGAGCGAAGAACTCGCGGAGCAGGCGGGAGCTCTCCTCGGCCTGCAGCCCGTCGACGACCGTGAGCTCGTGGTTGAGGCGGGGGTCAGCGCCGAGTTGGTAGAGGCTGCCGAGCGCGCCGGCTTTCGGGTCGGGTGCACCGAAGGCGACGAGGTCGAGGCGCGCCGCCACGGCGGCGCCGGCGCACATGGGGCAGGGTTCGACCGTCACGGCGAGGACGCACCCGTCGAGCCGCCAGGTCCCAGTGGCTTGCGCGGCGTCGCGCAGGGCGAGGATCTCGGCGTGCGCGGTCGGGTCATTGACGAGCTCCCGCTCGTTGTGACGAGCCGCGAGGACGACCCCGTCGTCGGCGCGTGCGACCACCGCACCGATGGGCACGTCGCGGTGCGCGCTCGCGAGACGGGCCTCGTCCAACGCCCTGCGCATCAGTTCGTCGAGAAGCTCTGCGTGCATGTCAGTCGGCGACGTCTTTCGCGGCGATGACCCTGGTCGGTGTGATCCGGACGAGCAGCTCGCCGGGAACACCGTTGCGCCGACCGAACTCGTCGGCCCGGTCTGCTCCCATGTAGCGAGCCCCGATCCGGGTCGCCCACACGCGCAGGTCGTCGACGTCGGTGATGATCGCCGCGTTTCCAGAGACCATCACATACGAGTACGGGGGCCGGTCGTCGTCCACGCAGCACGCCACCCGCGGGTCGCGACGGAGCGCCC
>DATISY010000144.1:0-2265 GCA_035468285.1 Acidimicrobiia bacterium
TGCGGTGATGGGGCGACGCCATTACGACGGCTCCCCATCGCCGGGTCAGGCTCGGCATCCTCGGCCGGCGGCCCCGACCGCCCATCCTCAACCAAGTGGTTGACAACCGCACCGCGGCGTCCCAACTGTGATCAACCAAACGGTTGAACACGGAGGAATGGGTGTCGGCTGATCCGCTCTCTCGGGTGTTCTCGGCCCTCGCCGATCCCACCCGCCGGGACATGGTGGCGAGGCTCTCCGTCGCCGACGCCACCGTCAACGAGCTCGCCGAGCCCTACGACGTGACGGTCCAGGCCGTCTCCAAGCATCTCAAGGTGCTCGAGGACGCCTGCCTCGTGAGCCGCACCCGGGAGGCCCAACGCCGCCCAGTGCACCTCGAAGCGGAGGTCTTCGACCTGATGACGAAGTGGATCGAGCGGTACCGGCGCCAGGCCGAGGAGCGCTACCGCCGCCTCGACGACCTCCTCCGATCGATGCCCGACGACGTCGGGCCCACCCCACCATCCACGACAGGAGCACCGTCATGAACACAAAGGGCGACTGACCCGGCGGCAGGGTGCGGTCGAGGGCCGCCTTCGCGGGTGTCCGTTGTGGGAGATCTCCTCACGATGGCTCGCCGAGCGCCGTGGAGAGTGCCTGCTGACCAGCGGCAACGTTGTAAGAACGGCACGTTGTACGCCCCCGGGGACTCGAACCCCGAACCTAGTGATTAAGAGTCACTTGCTCTAACCAGTTGAGCTAGGGGCGCTTGGACGGGTCATCGTACCCACGCGACTGGGCTCGGCCCCGACCAGGTTTGGGGCGTACGGTGCCCACCATGGAGGTCCTGGTCACCGGCGCGAGTGGTTTTATCGGGTCCGCGTTGCTTCCGGCGTTGACCGCCGCGGGTCACCGGCCGGTCCGGGCAATCCGTGGCCGCGAGGTGCCGGCGGGCGTGGACGGTGTCGCGTGGGATCCCGAGGCGGGAACCGTGGACACCCGCTCGCTGGAGGGAATCGGCGGCGTCGTGCACCTGGCCGGCGCCGGGATCGGTGACCGACGGTGGACCGCGGCGCGCAAGGAGCTGATCGTCGGGAGCCGGACGAAGCCGACGAAGCTGCTCGCCGCGGCGCTCGCAGGCTTGGAGCGGAAGCCGACGGTGCTGGTGTCGTCGTCGGCGGTCGGGTACTACGGCGGCGACCGGGGAGACGAGGTGCTCACCGAGCAGAGCGGCCCCGGCGACGACTTCACCGCCCAGGCCTGTCAGGCGTGGGAGGCCGCGGCCGCACCCGTCACCGAAGTAGGGATCCGGCTCGTCACGATCCGGACCGGTGTGGTGCTCGGACGAGGCGGCGGCATGTTGGCGACCGTCTTGACGCCGTTCCGGCTGGGTCTCGGAGGGCGGCTCGGCTCGGGTCAGCAATACCTGAGCTGGATCTCCCTCGACGACGAGCTCGCGGCGATCCTGCGCGCGTTGGAGCACGCGTCTCTGGTCGGTCCCGTCAACGTCACCGCGCCGAACCCGGTCACGAACACCGAGTTCACCGCGACGCTGGGCCGGGTTCTGCACCGCCCCACCCGCTTGCCCACCCCGCTGGCGCCGCTGCGCGCCGTCTACGGACGGGAGCTCGTCGACACCCTCCTACTCGGCGGCCAACGCGTCGCACCCGCCGCGCTCACCGCGGACGGGTTCCAGCCCGTCCACCCCACGCTCGACGACGCGCTCCGCGCCATCCTGAGCCGTCCCGACTGACCGTGCTGCGCCTGTGGATCGACACCGATGTCGGCGACGATCCGGACGACGCCATCGCCCTCCTCGCGGCCGTCGGACACCCCGAGATCGACCTGGTCGGTGTGAGCACCGTGGACGGCGACCACAACCGTCGGGTGCGCCTTGCCCGCGCGCTCGTCGACGCTCCCGTCCACGCGGGGGACGCCCCCGGGCTCATCGACACGTTCCACGCGGTCGCACCCGACGCGGTCGTGGCGATCGGGGCCCTCACCAACACCGCAGCGTTCCTGGCCGCCGGGCCGGTGCCGCCCATCACGCTGATGGGAGGCGCGCTCGCACCGGTCGAGCACTGGGGCATGACCATGACGACCGAATACAACTTCGGGCGCGACCCGGCCGCGGCCGCCACCGTGCTGCGCGACGGGGCACCCCTGGTCGTGCCCCTCGATGTCACCGTCCGGACACGCCTCGACAGCGACGCGCTGACCCGGCTCGTCCAGGCGGCACCGGTGCTGCGCGAGCCGGTCGACCGGTTCCTCGCGCTGCACGGCGAC
>DATISY010000145.1:0-6627 GCA_035468285.1 Acidimicrobiia bacterium
CATGCCACTGCCCGCGAACCGGTCCGCAGTTCGGCCCCAACAACGCGGGGTGCGATGCTCAGCCGCTGAACGACGGTGCGGTGAGCACCGCGGCGGCGGCGGTGCAGCTGCCCTGCGCGGCCGGCGCGGTTGGGGCCCTACTACGGGCCTCGATTCGTACCCGGCTAGATGCCTCGGGGATCTGGTCCCGGACGGGAACGTCCCGACGCCGACCCGATGACGCCCGGTTCCCCCAACCCGCGGGGCTACTCTTCCGTCTCCGGCCTGGCTCGTTCGCGCTAGAGCCAGCCGGTTCGGACGACGCCCGCGGGTTCCGCCACGTCGTCGGGTGCCGTAGCGAGGCGTCCCTCGCGGACGTCGTCGAGAAGGGTGCGGACCGCGTCGAGGATGTGCGGGACGGCGGCGCGCAGCTCGGCTCGGTCGTGCTCCTCGACCTCGCCCGGATCCACACCGGCGTCGGTCATGAGGCGCTCGGGGTCCTCGAGGTGCCGCGCGACGAATCCGAGCGGATCCGCGGTCATGTCCTCGTCGAACCGCCTCGACCCTGGCTCCCAGCCACGCATCGCAGGATGATGATGCGTGCGGTCCCAGGTTCCCGGGCCCCCCGCGACCGATTCGAGGAGGTCGGCGCGCCATATCGGACGATCGACGATGATCGGGCGGGACGCGTAGACCGTGCCGTCGCTCGGGGTCGTGGCGAGGAGACGGACCTCGAGGCGGACGCCGCGCTCGGCTCCTTCTTGTCCGACGCCAGGATTCGGGTCCACGAAGTAGAGGTCGCTGACGGCTACGCCGATCTTGCCGAACCCGAATACGTGCAGCATCGTCTCGCTCCCGGGCGTCGGCGACAGCATACGCACCCCGGTCTCGGACTCGATCCGCTCTGACTCGCCGTCGACCAGGCCGCGAGTCCAGAGAGGCACATCCGGAGACGAGCGGGCGAACTCCGGGTGCCCAGGTCATTGGCAGCTGGACGGTGTGACTGGGGACCTACGGTGGATCCGGGGAGCTCGACTCAAGGATGGAACATCGAGCTGCCGATACCAAAGCAGGTGTTGGTCCCGGTCGACGACCCCGGGCGAGGAGGATCAATTGCGTGCACGGCGGACGGTTCGGATCGGCGTCGCTTCGGCCGTCATCGCGATCGGCGCCGTCTGCGCCGGCTGTGTCTCGGCGCCTCCGGGACCTACGGGCCCCGCCAGCCTCTCGGTCATCCCGTCACCGACGGTCAACTTCCCGAACAGCTCGCAGGCATCGCACTTCCCGATGCCGCAAATCCAGGTGACGGTCACCAACACGGGTGGGCACACCGCGACGAACGTTGTCGTCCACGGCGTCAACGAGTACAGCGTCCCGAGCAGCACGTGCAGCACCCTCGCCCCGGGCCAAAGCTGCACGGCGATGGTCCAGTTCTGCCCAGGGGCACAAGGCCAATACACCTACCCGTTGATCGTCACCGGGCGGGATGCGTCGACCAACGCTCCGCTGAGCGTCAGCACCATCGTGACGGGAACGGCTACGGCGTAGTCGGGGACAGCTGCCCCGGCCAAACTCCGTTAGACGCGACCGTCGAGCTCGTGGAGGCGCGTGGCCATCCCTGCGAGGAGGGCGTCGCGGAGCGAGCTGATCTCTCCAAGCAGCTCACGGAACGAATTGCGGGAGACCGAGACGAGCGTGGTGAGCGACGTGGCCGTGACGGTGGCGTTGCGGGGCGCAGGGTCGAAGAGCGCGAGCTCGCCGAAGTAGTCACCGGGGCCGAGCGAGGCGACCTTCTGACCGTCGCGGCTGACGTCCACTGAGCCGGTTGCGATGACGAAGAACTGGTTCCCAGCCTCGCCTTGATGCACGACGACCTGCCCCGTCTCGGCGATGACCGTGACACCGAGTTCGGCGATGTGGTCAATCTCGTCCTGCGAGCAGGCACGAAGCATCGGCACCTGCTGGAGATACATCGTGTAGAGCGCTCGGTCATGTCCGGCCATGTCGCCTCCTGAGTGCGCAACTCGTGAGCGTAGGCGGGACGGCTGCACGGCGGAAGGACGCGCTCCTCAGCTCCCTTGACACGCCGCGATCCGCGAGGCGACGTGTTCTCACGGGACCGCGATGCTCAGCCGCGACCGACAGGGTCCACCGCTCACGTTCCAGCTCCTCGTGTACCCGGGTGTGGGCATGACCGATGAGCAGGCCTCGGTCCTCGAGAACGCCGAGGGGTACCTGCTCACCCGGGCTGACATCGAGTGGTTCACCGATCAGTACCTGGGTCCGAACCGTGACCTCCTCGAAGACCCGCGGATCAACCCCGTGCACGCCGATCTGACAGGTGTCGCATCCGCGCACGTGATCACCGCCGAGTACGACCCGCTGCGAGACGGTGGACTTGCCTACGCGCAACGGCTGCGCGCGTGCGGTGTACCGGTCACCGAGCGCTGCTACGACGGCCAGATCCACGGATGCTTCGGCATGCAGGCGGTCGTCGACGCTTCGCGAGCCATCATCGCCGATGCGGGCGCCGTCCTGCGTCAGGCGCTCGAGCGGGCCCCGAGCACCGTCACCGTCGACTGAGCCCTGCCGCACGACAGCGGCGACATCCCTCCTCGAGGGACGAGCTCCGCTATCGGCTGTCCTGACGGGGTGCTCCACGGAGCCGTTCACCGACGGCGCGTTCATCGTCACGCAATGAGCCGAGGGCCGCTGACCCCACGGTCCACCCCTTCCCTGAGGTGAGCGCCGATTCGATCCGCGCACGGAGTTCGTCGAGCTCGACGGTCGGTGACACGAAGACGGTGCGGAACTGGGCGGGATCACCCGAGAGATCGATCGAGTTGTTGTGCGGCCACCGGCACGGACCCTCGTGTTCCCAGTGCCCGCAGAGCGCAGCCGTCACCGCCCCTCCGGGCGCCCGCGCGTCAGCTCCCGGATCCATCGTCAGCTCCGCTCGGAACACAAAGACGCTTCGGTCCACGCATTCGGCAAGGTAGTGCGTCAGCCGGTTGGTCTGGCCGCAGCAGAACGGGGCGGTGTGCTCACGCGGGTCCTTCGACGAGCAGTGGGTGGGCGCGACCGGCGGGGAGGCTGTCGTAGAGGTCGGCGGTGAGGTCGTCCCGTATGGATCGGTAGCCGGCGTCGTCCCAGAGGTTGTTGAACTGGTACGGGTCGTCTGCGACGTTGTACAGCTCGCCTTCGCTGCCGTCGTAGTGGATGCCGCAGGGCGTGAGGACACCGTCGCCGAGGAACTGCTCGAGGCCGGTCGGCTGGCCGTCGGTGCTCGGCTGATACGCGGTGCAGAGCCAGTCGTCGCGGTAGATGGTTCGGAGGTGCATGCCGTGGCTCGGGAACTGGCTGTCCCATTCGCACAGGACCCGCTCGCGTGGGGATGCAGGCGAGGTCGGCAGGGCTGCTCCTTCCATCCAGTCGGGGATCGGGACGCCGGCGATCGAGCAGAAGGTGGGGGCCAGGTCGACCTGGCCGACGGGGGCGGTGATCTCGGCCGGGTTGATGCCCGCCGAGGGTGCGGGTCGCCACACCATGGGGAGGCGCATCAAGGCGTCGGTCGGGAACGGGCCCTTGTAGATGAAGCCGTAGTCCCCTTGGAGCTCGCCATGGTCGGTGGTGAAGATGATGTCGGTGTCCGCTCCCCAGCCGCGCTGGTCGATGTGGCCCAGCACCCGACCGAGGGCTTCGTCGATGAGCTCGTTCATGACATGGACCTTGGCGTTGATCTCGCGGATCTGGTCGTGGGTGAGGACGCTCGGCGTGAAGCTGCCCGGTCCCCCTTCGCGGTTCTGCCACCGTCCGTCCCACCAGGCGAGCCAGTGGGCCGGTTTGGCGGCCAGCACGTCTCGGATGGCGTCGTCGGACCCGGGGTGTCCCGGAGGGAGGTCGAGGTCGCGCCAGTCCACTCGCTGCATCTCGGACTCGGGCGGGTCCCACGGGTGGTGGGGGTCGGGGAAGCTCATCCAGCAGAACCAGTCCTCGTCGGATCCGATGGTGTCGAGCCATTCGATGACGAGGTCCGCGATCCAGTCGGTGTGGTACCACTCGCGTGGGATCGGGTTGTTCTTGGTTTCGGGTGCGTTGGTGTCGCCACCGCCGAACGCCGAGAGCAGCGGGGCGAAGCTGGTGAGGTGCTCCGGGTGGTGCTGCTCCATCCAGCGCCCGTAGTGCGCGATCGGCCCGATGACCTCGGGTCCGTCGCGGGTCATGCGTACGGCGGCGGCGGCGTGCATGGCCTGGACGGAGTGGTCGAAGCCACGCCAGGGGCCGGTATCACCGCGGACGACGCGCGCGTTCTCTTCGAAGCGTCCGGCGAGGTCGAAGCCGGGCTCGAAATGGGCCTTGCCGAGCAGCGCGGTGCGGTAGCCGGCTTCGGAGAGGTGCGCGGCGACGCTCGGGGCGTCGGCGGGGAGAGGGATGCCGTTGGCGACCACACCATGGGTGCGGACGTACTGTCCGGTCAGCATCGTCGAGCGGGCCGGCATGCAGACGGAGTTCTGGTTGTAGGCACGTCGGTAGTTGACGCCTTCGGCGGCGAGCCGGTCGACGACCGGCGTGCGGGCGACCGTATTCCCGTTGCAGCCGAGGGCGTCATAGCGCTGCTGGTCGGTGGTGACGAAGAGGATCTTGCGGCCCATCAGGTCGCCGGCCCTCCCGTCGGGCGGGCGGTGCACGCGAGGAGGACGGTGTCGGCGAGGCCGCCCTCGCGGTGCTCGTGGGACTTCAGGTAGGTGTCGTCGGTGACCATGTCGAGGAACGCCTGGCGTGAGGGGTACTGCACGAGGGCGATGGCGTCCCAGCCGTTGGTAACCTCCTCGCCGATGAGGACCTGGTCGACGCGTCCGCTCCAGAGCACCTGCCCGCCGCGCGCTTCGACCATCTGGGTGACCGAGCCGCCGTAGCGGTTGTAGGCCGCGGCGCCGCTCCCGCCGTCGGTCGCGACGTCCTTGAACTTCAGCAGGTTCAGCATGACGACCGGGCCGTCGTCGGCTGACGCGGCGGATGCCAGCTCGGCGAACTGATCCTGGTTCGGGGTGATGGGCACGGTGTCTCCTCGACCTGGGGGGCGGTGCATGTTGGCACCTGCGGCCTGCCCCTTCCTGCTCTGCGACCTCTTGGTGACGGGCGGTCGGACGGCGCCGGGAGCGCTGGTGGACGGACGCTACGGCTTGGCGTGGGTCGCGGCGGTCGAGGCCAGGTCCTCCTGGAACACGGTGACGCCCGGGACGGTCGCGTCGGTCTTGAGCTGGGTCAACGCCGCGGTGTCACCCTTGAGGTAGCGGTCCCAGAAGTCCACCGTCGTCTTCTGGAGGGACACCGCGGCGGCGTCGGCCCCGCCGACGTAGGGGCTGATATGGCCCCCGCCGAGGTACGTGAGGAAGAACTTCGGCGGGCTGGCGTTGGCGAAGCCGTTCACGTCAGCCTGATAGGGGACGATCGGGTCGGCGTTGCCGTGGAGCCCGAACAGCGGTGTCGTGACGCCGTGGAAGTAGTTGGCGGTCGGCTCGACCACCGCGGGGACGCCGGACATCTCGACGGCGGCGTCGATCCGCTTGTCTCGACAGCACGCGCTGTACACGAGCCCGTAGGTCGTGATCGCGCCGAGGGAGTGGCCGGCGGCGCCGACGCGCTGCGGGTCGATCGTGCCGCCGACGAGCTTCTGGGTCTTGTCGAGCTTGAGCACCTGGCTGAGGACGAAGCTGGCGTCAGCGGGCTGGTTCTTCACGTCGGCGACGCCGCGCCCGAAGTCCACCCCGCCGGGGGCGTTGGTGTTGGACAGCGGGTAGTCGGGCGCCACGACGACGTAGCCCGCGGAGACCCACTTGGTGATGACGGCGGCGTAGGAGATGCCGCGGGCGAGGACACCGTGGCTGAACACGATGAGGGGGTAGGGGCCGTGCGCGGTGTTGAACGGTGCGTTCGGGACGGCCTTGTCGGCAGATGGTCCCGTCGTCGGGTAGTAGATGGCGGTGAGCAGCGACCGGCTCGGACCGCCGGGGAAGGTTCCGTTGGCGGCCGTGGGCCGGCTCGTGTCGACGAAGGTGTGGCTGAGCTGACCGACCGCGTACGTGCCGATCGGCACCACTCGGGTGGCATGGCTGCTCGGCTTGGTCGATGTTGCGGAAGCGGTCGCCGCGGAGTTGATGGCCGCCCCCCCGATGAGGAGCGCGCCGGTGAGGACGGCGCATGACAGCCGGTGGCGCCCTCGACCGGTACGACTCTCCACCTCGATCCCCCTTGCCGGGCGACCGACGGATCGGAGCGCCTCGGCAGACCCTACCGGCCGGACCGCCGGCGCCGTCGTCGGTGGCCGGGCATGGGTCGCGGGAGGTGCGAGCGCGTCAGCACCCGCGGCGACATGGAGCACCACGCGCGAGGACGAGGCGATGCGCTGGCGGGCCGCGCCGCGACACGATGCGTGCTCGAAGCGGGTAACGGCGGGACAGTCGCGGCGCCCGTCCTTGGCGCGGACGAGCCGGACGCGATGTCCTCGACCAGGCTCGGGTGTCTCGGCCCTTGAGCCACTGGTCGAAGCAGGCCAGCGCCTCGACATGCAGCGTCTCCCAGGGCCATATCAACTCGACGGGAAAGACGTCGCGCTCGGCGCGACCGGGGGTCTGGCGGCCGTCGAGC
>DATISY010000146.1:0-20614 GCA_035468285.1 Acidimicrobiia bacterium
GTAGGAGCTGGCCACCGCGGGCCAGCCTCGCACGGTCGACGTCCCCTCGGCCGCGTTCGCGGCGACCGCGCCGGCCATCGCGACGCGGTGGTCGCCGTGGCTGTCCCACACCACCGGGCCGGGTCGCCCGCCCCGCACGACCAGCCGGTCGGGCCCGGCCTCGACCCCGACCCCGAGGGCGCCCAGCTCGGCGGCGACGGTCGCGACCCGGTCGCTCTCCTTGACGCGCAGCTCGGCCACGTCGCAGAACTCGGTGATCCCCTCCGCGAACGCCGCCGCGACCGCGAGGGCCGGCACCTCGTCTTGGACGTTGGGGATCTCGGCCCCCGCGACGACGGTCCCGGTGAGCGGCGCGGCGCGCGCCACGAGGTCCCCGACGGGCTCCCCGAGGCGTTCCTCGCGCTCGTGGACCTCGACGTCGGCGCCCATCCGGCGCAGCACCTCCACGAACCCGAGCCGGGTGGGGTTCAGCGCGACGCCTTCGACGGTGAGCTCCGATCCCGGGGTGATGACCGCAGCGACGACGAAGAACGCGGCCGCGGACGGGTCACCGGGGACGTCGAGCTCGAACGGGCGCGGCGCGCCGCCTTCCACCCGCACCGTCGTGCCGTACCGGGTGACGGGTGCGCCGAGCGCGGCGAGCATCCGCTCGGTGTGGTCCCGGCTCGGGGCCGGCTCGGTGATCTCGGTCGTCCCGGCCGCCTGCAAACCGGCGAGGACGAGCGCCGTCTTCACCTGCGCGCTCGCGACGGGCAGCGCGGCGCGGATCCCGGCGAGGGCGCCGCCCCGCACCACCAGGGGTGGGTACCGGGCGTCGTCGCGCCCGTCGACGTGGGCGCCCATCGCCCGCAGCGGCGCCGCGACGCGCTCCATGGGCCGGCGTCGCAGCGACGCGTCGCCGGTGAGCACGCTGAGGAACGGCCGGCCGGCGAGGAGCCCGCACAGCATCCGGATGGTCGTCCCGGAGTTGGCGCAGTCCAGGACGTCGTCGGCCTCGCGGAGCGTGTCGACCCCGCCGCCGGTCACGGTCACCGTGCCCGTGTCGCGGGGGGTGACGGGGACACCGAGGGCGGTGAGCGCGGCGGCGGTGCGTGCCACGTCGTCGCCGTCGGTGAGGCCCTCGAGGGTGCTCGTCCCGGTGGCGAGCGCCGCGGCGAGGAGCGCCCGGTGCGAGATCCCCTTGTCGCCGGGCACCCGGATCGTGCCGCGGAGGGCGTGGGGCCCGTGGAGGGTCAGGTCGGCGGGGAGCGTCACGGGAGGACCCGACGGGAGTGGTGGTAGCCCCGGTCGGTGAGCGCGGCTTCGAACGCCTCGAGGTCCGTGACCGGGAGGAGGAGGACGAGGACACCGCCGCCGCCCTCGACGGAGTGGGCGATGTCGATGTCGGAGATGTTGATGCCCATGCTGCCCGCGAGGGTGGTCACCTCGGCGAGCACCGCGGGCCGGTCGGGGACGGGGACGCGCAGCTCGACGAGCGGCTCGGTGCCGGCGCCCCCGACGGGGAGGCGCTGCCGGGCGGCGCGGGCCCGCTCGAGGAGGTCGAGGAGCCCGGCGCGGTCCTGCCCGGCGACGAGGGCGCGGACCCCAGCGAGCGCGTCGACGTACCCGTCGAGCGCGTCGACGATCGCGTCGCGGTTCGCGACGCAGATGTCGGGCCAGATCCCGGGGTCCCCGGCGGCGATGCGGGTCATGTCACGGAACCCACCCGCGGCGAGGCGGAGCAGCGTGGCGTGCTCCTCTCCCCCGCTGGCCGCGACGTCCATCAACGTCGTCGCCGCGAGCTGGGGGACGTGGCTGACGACCGCGACGAGGTCGTCGTGGTGCGCCGGTGTGACCGCGATGACCTCGGCGCCGAGCCCCGCGACGAGGCGCCGCACGGTGCTGAACACCGCGGCGTCGGTCCGTTCGGTGGGGGTCAGCACCCACATGGCGCCGACGAACAGGTTGGCGTCGGCGCCGTCGAGGCCGCCCTGCTCCGACCCGGCCATCGGGTGCCCGCCCACGAACCGGCCCGCCCGGTCGGGTCGGGAAGCTTCCACCGCGGCGACGATCGGGGCCTTGACCGACCCGACGTCGGTGACCGCGGGGGCGCCGGCGTCGAGCGCGGCGGCGACGAGGTCGGCGACGTCACCGACGGGCACCGCGACGAGCACGACGTCGACGTCGGTGGCAGCCGCGGTGACCGTGGGGACCGTCTCGGTGATCGCGCCCCGCTCGGCTGCGGCGGCGGCCCGGGCGGGGTCGGCGTCGAACCCGAGGACGGTCACCCCGTCGCGGGTGAGCGAGAGCCCGATGGACGCGCCGACCAGCCCGGTGCCGACGATCCCGACGCGCTTCACTCGGGCAGGTCGTCGCGCAACGCCCGGGCGGCACCGAGGTAGACGTGGTGCAGGTCGCTGCGGTCCCGCTCGGAGTAGCAGTGCACGAGCACGCGGATGACCATCGGCAAAGCACCTTCGACGGCGAGCTCCCGGGCGCACAGCAGCGGGATGTCTCCCAACCCGAGCTCGCGGGCCACCGTCGCGGGGAACGTCGCGGTGAGGTCGTCGGTGGCCGTGAAGATGATGCTGACGAGGTCGTCGTGGTGCACACCGTTACGCGTCAGCAGCTCCCGCACGAGCTCCTGGGTCTGCTCGCCGATCTCGGCCTTGGTGTTCGCAGCACACGTGGTCGCGCCTCGCAGCGCCTGCAGTCGCACGCGGGCAGGTTACCGGCCCGCCCCTTCGACCACCTTGCTCATTGCCCGGCTCGTTGCTCGCTGTCGGTGGCGCTTGCCGACGCGTACAGCGCGCGTACCTCCTCCACGGTCAAGGGCCGCCACTCCCCCGCGTGCAGCCGCTCGTCCCGCACCGGCCCGACCCGGGTGCGGATCAGGCGCCGCACCGGGTGGCCGATCTCGTCACACATCCGCCGGACCTGCCGGTTCCGTCCCTCGTGGATCGTCAGCTCCAACGCGGTGGCGTCCCCCCGCGCGCCGAGGACCCGCACCCGCGCCGGCGCGGTCGGGCCGTCCTCGAGTGCCACCCCGTCACGCAGCCGGCGCAGCGCAGCGCGCGTCGGGTCCCCCGCCACCTCGGCCAGGTACGTCTTGTCGACCCCGTGGCTCGGGTGTGTCAGCAGCTGCGCCAACGTCCCGTCGTTGGTGAGGATCAGCAGCCCCGACGTGTCGTAGTCGAGCCGCCCGACGGGGAACACCCGCGGGTCCGCCGGGACCAGCTCCACGACCGTCCGGCGCCCCTCGGGGTCCTGCGCGGTGGTCACCACCCCGGTGGGCTTGTGCAACAGGTAGTAGACGAGGTTCGCGGCGGTGGGGACCGGGACCCCGTCGACCGTGACCTGCCCGAGGTCGGGGTCGACCCGGTCCCCGAGCGTCGCGACCTGTCCGTCGACGGTGACCCGCCCGGCGCGGATCAGGTCCTCCGCGGCGCGCCGCGACCCGTACCCGGCGCGCGCCAGGACCTTCTGGACGCGCTCGGCGTCCGCCACGCTCAGCCGTCGACCGGGTCGGTCGACTCCTGGAGGTTCGTCGGGTCGTCCGAGACGCGCAGGCCGTGCTCCAGCGCCTCGACGATGCCGGCGTCGGGCACGAAGTCACCGAGCGGCGGCAGCGCGTCGACGGCGTCGATCCCGAGCCGTTCGAGGAACAGCGTCGTCGTCCCGTACAGCACCGCCTGGCCCGGCCCGGGGTCGCGCGCCACCTCTTCGAGGTAGCCGCGCTGCATCAGGGTCTGCAACGTCGTCTCGACGTTCACGCCCCGGATGGCGGACACCTGGGCCCGCGAGATCGGCTGCTTGTACGCCACGATCGCGAGCGTCTCCAGCGCCGGCCCCGACAAGCGGACATGCTGGCCTTCGAGGACGAAGTGCTCGACATACGCCGCGAGGTCCGGGTGGGTCTGGAGCCGGTAGCCGCCCGCGACGCGGCGCAGCACGAACCCGCGCCCGTCACGCTCGTACTCGGCGGCGAGGTCGCCGCAGAGCGCGAGGACCTGGTCGACGGGGAGCTCGACGAGCTCGGCGAGGAACCGGGGCTCGACCGGCTCGGTGGCGGCGGTGACGACCGCCTCGATGGCGCGGCGGGCCTCGCGCACCCGCCACTCGTCGTCGGGTCCCCGGAACGGCTCGCGCACCTCGCTCACCGGGCGCTCCGCTCGGCCTGGTCAGCGGGCTCGGACCGCTCGACGGGGGTGCTCGCGGGGTCGTCCCAGTCGGCGATGCTCACCGCGTCGAGCGCCTCCCCGGTGCTGAGGCGCCGCACCGACAGGTCCCCGAACGTCGCGACCTGCTCCAGGTCGACGACGCCCTGCTTGTAGAGCTCGAGCACGGCGAGGAACCGCACGATCACCTCGAGGCGCGTCCGGGCGTCGCGGGTCAGGTCCCGGAACGAACGGGTCTGGTCCTCGGGGAGCCGGTCCAGCACCGCGGTGATCGCCTCCGCGACGCTGGCCCGGATCGGCGCGATGTGGTCGGCCTCGACCCGCGGCTCGGGTGGCGCCTCCAACGCCCGCCGCGCCGCGTCGCGCAGCGACACCAGCCGGACCCGCTCCAGCGGGTCGGGGACCATCGACCGGAACGGCTCCTCGGGCCCGATCCGGCGGGCGACGCTGCGGTCCGCGACGCGCATCAACCCGCTGATCGCCGCGGCCGCGTCCTTGAACGTCTTGCACTCGAGGAGCCGGGCGAGGAGCAGGTCGCGTTCCTCGAAGCGCAGCAGCTCCTCGTCGAGCTCGAGATCCTCGGGGGTCGGGAGCAGCCGGCGGGTCTTGAGCTCGATGAGCGTCGCCGCGATGAGCAGGAACTCGGTGGCGATCTCCAGATCGAGGGTCTCGAGCCGGTCAAGCTCGCCCAGGTACTGGTCGACGATCGCGGCGAGCGACACCTCCCACAAGTCGACCTCTTGGCGGAGGATGAGATGCAAGAGGAGGTCGAACGGACCCTCGTAGACGGTGGTGCGCACCTCGTAGCCCATCTCAGAGCAGAAGATACCCCCACCGTTCCCGCGCACCTCGCCACTAGCGTGCCCGGCATGGCACGGGTCTTTTCCGGCATACAACCCACCGGCGACAAGCATCTCGGGAACCTGCTGGGCGCCATCCGCCACTGGGTGCGGGTCCAAGCCGACGACGACGCCCTCTACTGCGTCGTCGACCTCCACGCCATGACCGTCCCCTACGACGCCGCCGACCTCGCGGCCCGGACGCGCAGCACCGCGGTCCTCCTCCTCGCCGCGGGGCTCGACCCGCAGCGCTGCACGTTGTTCGTGCAGAGCCACGTCCCCGCCCACACCGAGCTGACCTGGGTCCTGAACGCCGTCGCCACGTTCGGGGAGCTGCGCCGCATGACGCAGTTCAAGGAGAAGTCCGAGGGCCAAAAAGCGGTGAGCGTCGGCCTCTTCGACTACCCGGTCCTCATGGCCGCCGACATCCTCGCCTACGACACCGAGCGCGTCCCGGTCGGTGACGACCAACGCCAGCACCTCGAGCTCGCCCGCGACCTGGCGGTGCGGTTCAACCACCGGTTCGGCCCCACCCTCGTCGTCCCCGAACCGGCCATCCCGCCCGTCGCGGCGCGCATCATGGACCTCCAGACCCCGACCGCGAAGATGTCGACCAGCGCCGCGTCGCCCCAGGGTCTCATCGGGCTCCTCGACCCCCCCGACGTGCTCAGCAAGCGGATCCGCGCCGCGGTCACCGATTCGGGGTCCGAGGTCCGCTTCGACCCCGACACCAAGCCCGGCGTGTCGAACCTGCTCCAGATCCTCGCCGCGGTCACCGACCGGCCCATCCCCGACGTCGAGGCCGACTTCGTCGACGCCGGGTACGGCACGTTGAAGCAGACCGTCGCGGACGCGGTCCTCGAGTTCCTCGCGCCACTCCAGGACCGGTACCGGGAGCTGGCCTCGGACCCGGCGGTCGTCGACACCGCCCTCGCGACCGGCGCCGAGAAGGCCGAGGCCCGGTCGGCCCCGGTGCTGGCCCGGGTCCGAGACGCGGTCGGGCTCCTCCCCCGCCCCCGCCCCCGCCCTCGCCCCGGCCGCTGAGGGAGGTCAGTCGTCGTCGGCGCCGACGAGGGCGTCGATCACCACCGGCGGGAGCCCGGTCTCGGGCCACACCACCGGGGTGTGATGCGCCGCGGCCCACACCGCAGCCTCTTCGTGGCCGCCCACGACCCGGATCCGGGACGCGCCCAGCTCGGGGTGCCGCAAGTACAGCCCGACGCGGCGGGTGATCCCACGCTTGGTCGACCACACGTCGGCCCACTGATGCCCGGCCGCGCCGCCCGCGAGGGTCGCCCCGACGCGCCCGAAGACACCGAGCCCGGCGTCGAGCTTCCCGACGTCATGCAGCAATGCCGCGGCGAGCCAACGCCGGTCCCCCGCATGGTCGGTGCCGGCGAGCGCCGCGTCGACGCTTCGGGCGACCCCGACCGAGTGGCGCCGGTCATGGCCCGTCATCTTGGACCACAGGGCCAGCTCCCCCGGGTCGAGCACCTCCGCGACCCACGCCGCGTCACCCGCCGACGGGCCACCCGGCCGCAACGCCCCGACGAAGCGGCGGGCGAGGTGCGCGGCGCGGCTCATGCGACCACGAAGTCCCGCAACGCGTTGAAGAACGGCTGCACCACGGTCCCGAGCACCCCCGTGAACAAGACCAGGCCCAACAGGATCAAGAACCCGTACTGGCGGTACCGGTACCAGGCGGGCAGCCACCGCTCGGGGAGGAACCGCTCCAGGAGCGCCGAGCCGTCCAACGGCGGGATCGGCAACAGGTTGAACAACCCCAGCAGGAGGTTGACGAGCGCGAAGTAGAAGGCGATCTCGAGGAACAGGTACGACGTCGACGACTGGTCGATCCCGCCCGGCAACGAGCCCCCACTGGCGTAGATGGCCCGGGCGATCAGCGCGGCCCCGATCATGAGCAGCAGGTTCGTGGTCGGCCCGGCCAGGCTGACGATCACCATGTCGCGGCGGGGATGACGCAGCCGGGCCGGGTTCACCGGCACCGGCTTGGCGTACCCGAACACCGGTAGGCCCGCCAGGGCACCCATCGCCGGGAGCAGGATCGACCCGAACGGGTCGATGTGCGGCAACGGGTTCAACGTCAGCCGCCCGGCCCGCTTCGCCGTGTCGTCACCCAGCCAGTTGGCGACGACCCCGTGGCTCACCTCGTGGAGGATGACCGCCACCACCAGGCAGCCGAAGAAGATGACCGCTTCGCGAAGCGGGGGCACGGATCAGCGGGACTTCGACGCGCACGCCATGCAGAGCCGGGCGCCGGGCATCGCCTCCAGGCGAGCCGGCGCGATCGGCTTCCCGCACCCCTCGCACCGCCCGTACTCACCGGTGTCGAGCTTCTTGAGGGCCTCGTGGACGTCACTCAACCGCTCGGTGAGGCTCACCGCCAACGCCTCCATCTCACCACGCTCCGCGGTCACCTGGCTGGTGTCCGCGAACCCGCCGTCGAACGTCAGGTTGGCGTCAGGGCCGTGCCCCAGCTCCCGGAGCTGCTCCTGGAGGCGGCCCCGCTCCTCCTCGAGCTGGGCGCGCACCATCGTCTGCGACGCCTCGGGCATCCGTTCATCGTACCGTCCCCCTCACCGGATCTTCCCGGGCACGGGGATGCGCCGCGTCGTACACCGCCCGGAGCCGCTCGGCGGACACCTTCGTGTAGACCTGCGTCGTCGACACGCTGGCGTGCCCCAACAGCTCCTGCACCACCCGGATGTCGGCCCCCCGGTCCACCATGTGCGTCGCACACGAGTGGCGCAGCACATGGGGGTAGACCTGGTCGCCGAGCCCGGCGCGTCGCCCCGCGGCCCGCACCAGCCCCCACACCCCCTGGCGGGTGAGCCGACCCCCCCGGGCGTTCAAGAAGATGGCGTCCCCCGCCCGTGCCGCGGCCCGCCCCGGACGAGACAGCTCGGTGCGCCCCCGCGCCAGGTAGCCGCGGACCGCGTCACGGGCCGGACCGCCGAGGGGCACGACCCGCTCCTTCCCACCCTTCCCGTACACCCGGAGCAGCCCGGTGTCGTCGTCGAGGTCGCGCCGGTCGAGCCCCACCAGCTCGGTGATCCGCAACCCGCCCGCGTACAGCACCTCGAGGATCGCCCGGTCCCGCAACCCCGTCGGGGTCGGCAACGCCGCCGCCGCGAGGAGCGCCTCGACGTCCGCCTCCGACAACGGCTTCGGGATCCCCGCCGCGACGCGGGGACCAGTCAGGTCCTCGGTCGGGTCCACCGTGGCGAGGCCCTCGTCGACACAGAACCGGTGGAACGACCGCACCGCGACCAGCGCCCGCGCCACCGACGCCGCCGCGTACCGGGCGTGCCCGTCGTCGTCGGTCGCGGAACGCAACCACGTCGCGTACCCGCCGACCATCGCCGCGGTCACCCCACTTGGCGCGGTGACGCCCTCCCCGCGGAGGTACCGCTCGTAACCCCGCAGGTCCCGTCGGTACGACAGCAACGTGTTCGGCCGCAAGCCCCGCTCCACCGCGAGGTAGCTGGCGTGCTCGGCGAGCGCGTCGGCCAGCGCGTCGGGGGCCGGCTCGTCGGCCACCCCGGTCAGGCTCCCTCGACGCGGCCGGAGCCGAGCAGCTCGCGGGCGAGGAGCAACCCGATGATGCTCTTGGCGTCCACCAGCTCCCCGCCCGCGATGAGCTCGGAGGTCGCGGCGAGCGGCACCCGCTCGATCGACATCGCCGCCTCCTCGGCGGTGACGCCATGCCGCTCGACCGGGGTCAGCGCGGTGGCGCAGTACAGGTAGGTGTACTCGTCGCAGAACCCGGGCGAGTTGTAGAACTCGGCCATCTTGTCCAGGCGCCCCGGCGTGAACCCGATCTCCTCTTCGAGCTCCCGGGCCGCGGTCGCCTCCGGCACCTCCCCCTCGACGTCGCGTTTCCCGGCGGGGACCTCGAGCAGCGCCCGGCCCGTCGCGGCCCGGAACTGGCGGACCAGGATCACGTCGTCGTCGATCACCGGGACCGCGACGACCGCGCCGGGGTGGCGGACCACCGACCGCTCATAGCGGGTCCCGTCGGGACCGACCACACCGAGGTCGACGAGCTCGACGATCCCCGACTGGCACCGCGACGTCGAGTCGACGACGCGGAACCCCGTCACGACGCGGCGACAGGAGCGCCGACGGGCGCGGCCGCGGTGGCGATCGGCAAGCGCGGCGCCCGACCCTCAGCGCGTTCCGCGGCGGCCTGCACGAATGCGGCGAAGAGCGGATGCGGCCGGTCGGGCCGGCTCGTGAACTCCGGGTGGGCTTGGGTCGCGACGTAGAACGGATGGGTGTCCCGGGCGAGCTCGACGAACTCCACCAGCCGCGAATCCGGCGACGCGCCGCTGCACACCAGGCCGGCCTCCTCGAACCGGGCCCGGTACTTGTTGTTCACCTCGTACCGGTGACGGTGCCGCTCGTAGATGACCTCTTCACCGTACGCGTCGTGGACGATCGACCCCGGCACGAGCCGCGCCGGGTAGATCCCGAGCCGCATCGTGCCGCCCATGTCGACAACGTCGCGCTGCTCGTCCATGAGGTCGATGACCGGGTGCGGGGTATGCGGATCGAACTCGCTCGAGTTCGCCCCCGCGAGCGCGCACGCGTCGCGGGCGAACTCGATCACCGCGCACTGCAACCCGAGGCACAGCCCGAGGTAGGGGATCTGATGCTCCCGGGCGTACCCGGCGGCGGTGATCTTGCCCTCGATGCCGCGCACCCCGAACCCCCCCGGGATGACGATCCCGTCGAGCTCCCGGAGGCGACCCTCGGCGAGCAGCCCTTCGGCGTCGTCGGACGCGATCCAGTCCAGCTCCACCCGGGCACCACACGCGTACCCCCCGTGACGGACCGCTTCGGCCACCGACAGGTACGCGTCGGGCAGGTTCACGTACTTCCCGACGATCCCGATCCGCACCGTCTGCTCCGCGCTCTCGATGCGGCTCACCAACGCCCGCCACGACGCCAGGTCCGGCTCGTGATGGTCGAGGTGCAGGACCCGACACACGTAGTCGTCGAGCCCCTCGTCGTGGAGGACGAGCGGAATCTCGTACAGGTTCGACGCGTCGATCGCCGAGACGATCCCCTCCTCGGGGACGTCGCACAGCTGGGAGATCTTCTCCTTGAGCCGGATCGGGATCGGCCGATCGGAGCGGCACACGATGGCGTCGGGCTGGATCCCCCGGCTGCGCAGCTCGGTGACGGAGTGCTGGGTCGGCTTGGTCTTCTGCTCCCCCGACGGGCCGATGAACGGCACCAGCGTCACATGGACATAGAAGACGTTGTCGCGCCCCACGTCCTTGCGGAACTGCCGGATCGCCTCGAGGAACGGCAAGATCTCGATGTCACCGACGGTGCCACCCACCTCGGTGACGACGACGTCGACATCCTCGTCGGCGAGCCGCAAGATCCGGTCCTTGATCTCGTTCGTGATGTGCGGGATCACCTGCACCGTCTGCCCGAGGTACGCGCCGCGCCGCTCCTTGGCCAGCACCTCCTGGTAGATCGACCCCGTCGTCGCATTCGACTTCTTCGTCAACGGCACGTCCACGAACCGCTCGTAGTGCCCGAGGTCGAGGTCGGTCTCGCCGCCGTCCTCGGTGACGAACACCTCCCCGTGCTGGAACGGGTTCATCGTCCCCGGGTCCACGTTGATGTACGGGTCGAGCTTCTGGAGCGTGACCCGCAACCCACGGCTCTTGAGCAGCCGACCGAGCGAAGCAGCGGTGAGTCCCTTGCCCAGGCTGGACGCGACCCCACCGGTCACGAAGATGTGCTTCGCCACGGGCCCAAAACCTACCACGCAGTCGCGACCGTTCCCGTGACCCTCACGAACGACCGCGCACGAGGGTCGCGGACCCGCGCCGAGGTCAGGAGGTGTGCACCCGCGCCCGTTCGATGAGCTCCGCGGCGTGGCGTTGCGCGTGGGCGGAGTCGACGAGCCCCGCGAGCATGCGCGAGAGCTCCGCGACCCGGGCGTCGCCCTCCACGGCCCTCGCCGCCGTCACGGTCCGACCGTCGACCTCCCGCTTGTCGACGACGACCTGGGTCTGGGCGTGCGCCGCGACCTGGGCCAGATGGGTCACGCACAGCACCTGATGCCGTGACGACAGGTCCGCGAGGAGCCGACCGACCGCGGTGCCGGCCTCACCGCCGATCCCCGCGTCGACCTCGTCGAACACCAGCGTCGGGGGACCCTCGGTGAGCACCAGCCGCAACGCCAGCATCGCCCGGGACAGCTCCCCGCCCGACGCGGCCCGCGCCACCGGCTTCGGCGGCTCACCAGGGTTCGGGGCCAGCAGGAACGTGACCGTGTCAGCCCCGTCGTCGGTCAGGGCCGACGGTGTCACGTCCACGGTGAGCACCGCGTGCGGCATCGCCAGCTCCCGCAGGTGCCCCGTCACCGCCGCGCCGAGCGGCCCGGCGGCCGCCCCCCGAATCTCGGACAGCGTGGCCGCCGCCCCCTGAGCGGCCTCCTCCGCGGCCCGCCGCTCCGTCTCGAGCTCCCCCGCCCGCTGCTCGTACCCCTCGAGCTCCACGACCCGCCGCCGAGTCAGGTCCCCGAACGCCACCACCTCGGCGAGGGTGTCGCCGTACTTGCGTTGCAGCTCCCGGAGCGCCCGCCGCCGCCCCCGGACCTCGTCGAGGCGACCCGGGTCGTCCGGGATCCCCTCCGACGCGAGTCGCAGCTCCCGCTCGACGTCAGCCACCTCGGCCTGCGCCGCGCCGATCCGCTCCACCAGCTCCCGGAACGGGACCCGGTCCTCGAGCGCGCCGATGGCCTCCCCGAGCGCCTCCAAGGCGGGACCTTCGAGCGCCCGATACGCGACACCCAAGGCGTCTCGGTGCGCCGCCGCGTCGGCGAGGAGCGCCTCCTCGGCCTCCAACGTCACGTCCTCCCCCGCGTCCGACACACCGGCGGCGTCGATCTCCTCGATCTGGAACCGCAGCAGGTCCAGCTCCCGCGCCCGGGCCCGCTCGTCCCCGCCCAGCGAGCCCAGCTCCGCGTCGAGGCGGCGCACCTCGTCGCGCGCCGACCGCAGCGTCCCGAGCGCGTCCCGGGCGGCATCGCCGGCGAACCGGTCCACCGCCTCCCGCTGCGTCGCGGGCGCGAACAGCCGCTGCTGGGAGTGCTGGGCGTGCAGCTCGGCGAGGTCACCCCCGACGTCCGCCAGCTCCCCGACGGTCGCCAGTCGCCCGTCGATATACGCCCGAGTCCGACCATCGGCGGGCAGCACGCGGGCCAGCACGTGCTCGGTGCCCCGTTCGTCCTCGAAACGCCCCTCCACACGCGCCTCGGTCGCGCCCCGCCGTACCAACGACAGGTCCGCCCGGCCCCCCAGCAGCAGGTCGAGCGCCTCCACCAGGAGGGTCTTCCCGGCCCCGGTCTCGCCCGTGATCGCGGTCAGCCCCGGCCCGAGCAGCAACGTCAGGTCATCCACGATCCCGAGATCGCTGACATGCAGCTCCCGGAGGGTCGACGTCACCGGTCCGCCAACCCGAACTTCGCCTTCAGCAGCTGATGGAAGTCCCGGGTCCCGAACGTCACGATCCGCGCCGGCTTCGGACCCCCCGTGCACGTCACCGTGTCGCCCAGCTCGAGCAGCCCGTGCTCGACACCATCGAGCGTCAACAGCACCCCCCGCGGCTCGTCCACGATGAACTGCAGCTCCTCGTCCGCGTCGAGGACCAATGACCGGTCGAACAGCATGTGCGGCGACACCGGCGTCAACACGATGCACCGGTGCCGAGGCGACACGATCGGACCCCGCGCCGAGAACGAGTACGCCGTCGACCCCGTCGGTGTCGCCACGATGACCCCGTCAGCCGCGTACGTCGTGAAGAACGTCCCGTTGATCGCGACCGCCAACCGGACCAGCCGGCTGCCCTGACCCCGGTCGATCACCGCCTCGTTCAACGCCCACCAGCGACCGTTCGCCGCGCCCCGCGACCCGACCGTCACCTCGAGCACCATCCGCTCGTCGACCGCGTAGTCCCCCGCCAACAGCTGCTCCAGCGCATGGTCCAGGCCTTCGGGCTCGACCTCGGTGAGGTAGCCGAGCTGCCCCACGTTCACGCCGACCACCGCCGCGCCGCACTCGTACACCAGGTCGACCGTGCGCAGCATCGTCCCGTCACCACCAAGCGAGATCGCCACGTCCAACCCCGCAGCGAACTCGTCCACCGGGACCGCCAGCGACGCCAGACCCGCGGTCGACGCGACGTCGTCGGGCACCCGCACCACCAGACCGCGTTCTTCGAACCAGGCCGCGGCATGCCGCGCCAGCTCCTGGGCGACTTGACGGTCGGGGTGCGGGACGAGCCCGACCTGCTTCACCGTCGGGCTCACCGGGGCTCCCCCGCCAACGCAGCCACCCGGGCCGCCTCCCACGCCGAGCCCCCCCGACGCACCTGGAGCAGAAACTCCCGATTCCCGTCCGCCCCCAACAACGGAGACGGGATCGCATCGACGACCGGCAACCCCAGCTCTCCCAGCCCCACGGTCACACGCCGCAAGACGTCCGCATGCACGGCCACGTCGCGCACCACGCCACCCTTCCCGACCGCAGCCCGGCCCGCCTCGAACTGCGGCTTCGCCAGCAGCACGAGATCCGCGTCCGGGGTCGTCAGCTCGACGAGCGCCGGTCCCACCGTCAGCAACGAGATGAACGACACGTCGACGACCGCCACCGGAACCGGACCACCCAGCTGCCCCGCGTCCACATACCGGACATTCGTCGACTCCAAGAGCGTGACCCGCTCATCCGTCCGCAACGACCACGCCAGCTGACCCCGCCCGACATCCACCGCGTAGACGTGCGCGGCGCCCCGCTGCAACAGGCAGTCCGTAAAGCCCCCGGTCGACGCGCCGACGTCGACCACCCGACGCCCCCCCACCGCGATCCCGAACGCGGCCAACGCCGCTTCCAACTTGTCTCCGCCGCGCGATACGAACCGGGCCGGCGGACCCGTCAACGCGATCGACTCGTCGGCGGACACCTGACGCGCCGCCCGCTCGGCGAGGGCGCCTCCAACGAGGACCTGACCCGCGGCGATCGCGTCCACCGCACGAGCACGAGACTCGACCAGGCCCCGTCGCACCAGCTCCACGTCGAGGCGGCGACGCACCGTTACCCGCGACGCGTCCGGAGTCCGGCGACGGGCCGGCGAACAGAACGCGGCAGCAAGACGGTGAGCACGATGACGCGCGTCAGGTTAGGCGTCGTCACCCCCAACCGGGGATATTCCGGTCGACCATCCCCAGGATGCTGGTAACCAGGAACGATGGTCCACCACCAGTTTGCCGACGCCACGCTCGCGGCCCTCTACGACGCGTTCTGCCCCTGGGACCAACGCCAGGACTTCGCCTTCTACCTCCCCCTCGTGATGGCGGCGGACTCGGTCCTCGATGTCGGCTGCGGAACCGGGGCGCTCCTCCACCGGGCGCGGGACACGGGCCACACCGGGCGACTCCGAGGACTCGACCCGGCGCCCGGCATGCTCGCCCAAGCACAACGTCGCGCCGACATCGACTGGACGCTCGGCGATCTCGCGTCCGTCCCCCTGGACGAACGGTTCGACCTCGTCCTCATGACCGGACACGCCTTCCAGGTCCTCGTCGACGACGCGGAGCTCCGCACCGCACTGACCGCGATCCGATCCGCCCTCACCGACCACGGCCGGTTCGCGTTCGAGACGCGCAACCCCACCGTCCGCGAATGGGAGCAGTGGACCTCCGACCGTGCAACCGAAGCCACCGACGCGGCCGGCACCGTCGTGCGCATGGACAACCAGATCGACACGCCGATCGTCGGCGACCGGGTCCGGTTCACCACCACCTACCGCAGCCCCCGGTGGGACCAGCCCCAGCTGAGCCACAGCACGCTGCGCTTCCTCGACGCCCCCGACCTCGCGCGGTTCCTGACCGACGCGGGCCTCATCGTCGACGAGCAGTTCGGAGACTGGGACCGCAGCGCACTCACCGAAACGAGCCCCGAGATCATCACCATTTCCCGCCGAGCTTGATCCCCCTTCCGCGACGCCCGGGAACACGGTCAGGTCAACCGGATCGGGCAAGCAGGTCCAGGACCTGCGGCACCGCCGACACGAAGTCGTCACACACCACGGGCGGCGGCGGATCCGGGATCGCCTCGCCCCCCGGCGGCGCCACCCGGGCGGTCACCCCGGACAACACGAGCGCGAACGGCCATCCCAGCTCCGTGGCCAACGCACCGTCCGTGCTCGGCCGGTCGCCGACGACAACCCCATGGGTCCCGAGCCGATGACGGACCAGGTCGGCCATCGCGGGCGATGGCTTCCCCGCGACCTCCGGGGCGGTGCTCGCCGCGGCGGCGATGGCCGCGACGATCGACCCCGTCCCGGGGAGCAGGCCGCCCGGAACCGGATAGGTCGCGTCGAGGTTGGTCGCGACGAACCGCGCGCCTGCCCGGACCGCCTGCGACACGCGGTCGAGCTCGTCGAAGTCGAACTCGCGGTGGAACCCGACCACAACCGCGGCCGCCGGTGGGCGGTCGACGGTCCGCAACCCGACCGCGTGGAGCGCCTCGCTGACACCGGGACCAGCACAGAGGAGCACCGGCGCCCCCGCCGGTAGGTCTGCCTTGAGCAGCTCAGCCGCGGCGAGCGCGCTGGTCAGGATGTCACCCGGTTCGGCGATCACACCGAACCGGCCGAGCTTCGCCACGACCTCGGAGACGGGCAGGCTCGAGTTGTTCGACAGGAACGCCACCCGCAGGCCGTGGTCCCGCAGCGTCGTCACCGCGTCGGCGCCCCCGGGGATCGGCTCGTCGCCTCTCCACAGCACCCCGTCGAGGTCGCAGCACACCACGGGCGGACCGCCCGCGTCGCTCACGGCGCGGGTTCGCTCACCTGGGCCAACGCCCGCTGATAGTCCTCGAGAGGTCGCATCGCGACGGCCAGCTTGAGATGACGTCGCGCGCCGCCCTCGTCACCGGTCCGCAGCAGGCTCAACCCGAGCCCGTAGTGGCCATAGTCGTTCACCGGGTCGATCTCGACAGCCCGCTCGAACTCCGTTCGGGCATCCGCGAAACGGCCACACCGGAAGTAGGCGCGGCCAAGCGCCTCCCGGATCGACCCCTGCCCCGGCTCCAGATCGCGGGCTCGCTCGAGCGCGACAGCCGCTGCATGGGGATTCGACGACGCGAGCAGCCGGCTCCCCTCCGTGAACGCGTCATAGGCCGCGAGGTCGTCTCGTTCCGTGCTCATGCCTTCTCCGTCGGCTCCTCGGAGAGTCCAAGCGCCGACCGAACCGTATGCGACAATCGGCCACTCTCCATCGGATAGAGAACCATCTCGTGCCTGACTTCCTTCCCTTCCGCGGAACCCGCTACCGCGACCTGCCCGATTCGTCCCGGGTCGTCGCGCCCCCCTACGACGTGATCGACGAGGAGGACCGCAGCCGCCTCGAGGCCACCGATCCGCACAACGCAGTGCGCCTCATCCTTCCCCGAGTCGACCCGCCCGCCGACCCGTACGACCACGCCGCCTCCCTCTTGCAGTCGTGGATCGAGGCCGGTGTCTTGACCGCCGACCCCGGCCCCGCCTTCTACGAGTACCGGATGCGGTTCACCGACGCCGCCGGCCACGCCCGCCAGACCAGCGGCGTCATCGGCGCGCTCGTCCTGCCGGACGGGGACGGCGACGTCTTCGGGCACGAGCGGACCCTGCCTAAGGCTCGCAGCGACCGCCTCGCCCTCCTTCGTGCCACCCGCGCCAACCTCGACCCGATCTGGGGCCTGTCCCTCACCGACGATCTGAACTCCGCGCTCGACCCCGACCGGGCGCCCACGACCACCGCGACCGACGCGACCGGCACCCGCCACGAGCTCACCCTCATCACCGACCCAGACACCCAACGTCGGGTGCGGGTCGCGGTGGCCAGCACGCCCGTCGTCCTCGCCGACGGCCACCACCGGTTCGAGACGGCCTGCGCCTACCGAGCAGAGCACCCCGACGACCCCGACGCACGAGCGATCATGGCGTTCGTCGTCGGTCTCGACGACGAACTCCTCGATGTGCGCGCCATCCACCGCGTGGTGCAGCAAGCCCCTCGCGACCTTCATGCCCGGGTAGACGGCCTGGTCACCTCGGAAGACCTCGGCCCGAACACTCCCGACGGGGTGCGCGACCTCACCGTGCAGATGACCGCCCGTCGCGGCCTCGGTCTCGTCTCCCGCGACGGCTTGACGCTGATGGTCCCGACCCTCGCCGGTCTGGAACGCATCAATCGGGAGCTTCCGGAGGAGCTGCGGGAGGTTGACTCGGCGCGCTTCGACACCCTGGTCCGGCCCGCGCTCGATGATGCCGAGCTCAGCTACCGCGACGACGCCCTGACGGTCGCGTCAATGGTCGAGAAGGGTGCCGCCGACCTGGCCGTGCTCCTGCGCCCCGTCACGGTGGCGCAGATTCGCGCGGCTGCGTTCGCTCGTCTCCGCATGCCCGAGAAGACGAGCTACTTCGCACCCAAGCCGCGTACCGGCATGGTGTTCCGCCGGCTCGACGACTGAACCGCTGGGTCGCTAGACGACGTCCCAAGTGGCGTCGGAGGCCACCAGCGCCGCCAGATCGCCCGAACCTTGCCGCTCCGACGCAGCCACGAGCTGACGTTGGACCTCACCCTCGTACGTCGCGCGGTCTACGTCGCGGAACACGCCCATCGGGGTCGGGACGGTCGGCCGAATCGCGAGCCGCGACAGGGCGAACGCCAGCGTCGGGTCGTCCCGGTGCTCGTCGTGGACCAGCAACTGGTCCTCACCGACATCGGCGACCTTGACGATCTCGCACTCCCCGAACTCGTTCAGCGCCACACCGAACTCGCTCTCAGCACCGAAGCGGATCGGCTCACCGTGCTGCAGGTCGATGATCATCGCCGACCGTTGTTCCTTGCCGGTGATGGCCTCGAATGCGCCATCGTTGAAGACGTTGCAGTTCTGGTACACCTCGACGAACGACGCCCCGCGGTGATTGTGGGCCCGGCGGAACGTCTCGATCATGTGCTTGCGGTCCATGTCGTGGGTGCGGGCCACGAAGGTGGCCTCCGCTCCCAGCGCCACCGATACCGGGTTGAACGGGGTGTCCAGGGAACCGAACGGCGACGACTTGGTGACCTTCCCGACCTCGCTGGTCGGCGAGTACTGGCCCTTGGTGAGCCCGTAGATCTGGTTGTTGAACATGAGGATGGTCATGTTCACGTTGCGGCGCAGCGCATGAATGAGGTGGTTGCCCCCAATGGAGAACATGTCGCCGTCGCCGCCGATGACCCAGACGTCGAGGTCCGGCCGGGCGAGCGCGACACCGGTGGCGATCGCGGGGGCGCGCCCGTGGATGCCGTGCAGCCCGTAGACGTTCATGTAGTACGGCAGGCGGGCGGCACAACCGATGCCGCTCACGAACACGAGGTTCTCGGGCTTGACGTCGAGTTCCGGCAGGAGCAGCTGGATGGCGGAGAGGATGGTGTAGTCGCCGCATCCAGGACACCAACGGACCTCTTGGTCGGACTGGAAGTCCTTGCGCGACAGCGTCGCGGTACTCGATTCGTCAGTCACTACTCATCTCCCGAATTGAAGCTTCGATCTCGGCGGCGCGGAACGGAACTCCCTGGACCTTTGACAGCGTCTTCGCGTCGACCAGATACTGGGCACGCACGAGACGTGACAGCTGCCCGAGGTTCATCTCGGGGATCAGCACCCGCTTGTACCGGGCCACCACGTCCCCGAGGTTCGGTGGGAACGGGTTCAGGTGCATCAGGTGCGCTCGCGCGACCGCGATGCCGTCCTCCCGTGCCTGGCGCACCGCCTGGTGAATGACACCCGCGGTGCTGCCCCAGCCGAGCACCAGCAGTGACGCATCGTCGGGATCGTCCACCACGACGGGCGGGAGGTCCTCGGCAATTCGTGCGATCTTCTCGGCACGCAGACGAACCATGTGCTCGTGGTTCTCGGGTTCGTAGTTGACGTTCCCGGTGCCGTCCTGCTTCTCGATGCCACCGATGCGGTGCATCAAGCCCGGTGTCCCGGGGATCGCCCACGGGCGGGCCAGCGTGTCGGTGTCGCGGAGGTACGGCCAGAACTCGCCGTCGTGGTTCGGCTCCGTCGCGAACGGCACCGAGATGTCAGGCAGCGCCTCGACGTCGGGGAGCCGCCACGGCTCGGATCCATTGGCCAGGTACCCGTCGGTCAGCAAGATGACGGGCGTCCGGTACTTCACCGCGAGGCGCACCGCTTCGAACGCGGCTTCGAAGCAGTGACTCGGGGAGTGCGCGGCGATGATCGGCAACGGCGCTTCACCGTGACGGCCGTACATCGCGAGCAACAGGTCCGCCTGCTCGGTCTTGGTTGGCAAGCCCGTTGACGGGCCCCCGCGTTGGACGTCGACGACGACCAACGGCAGCTCGAGGCTCACCGCGAGGCCCATACCCTCCGACTTCAAGTCGACGCCCGGTCCGCTCGTGGCCGTGACACCGAGGTGGCCGCTGAACGCGGCGCCGATCGCAACCCCGACCGCGGCGATCTCGTCCTCAGCCTGGAGGGTCCGGACCCCGAAGTTCTTGTGTCGGGACAGCTCGTGGAGGATGTCCGACGCCGGGGTGATCGGGTAGGAGGCGTAAAGAAGAGGAAGCTTGCTCTGCTGCGCGGCGGCCACGAGCCCCAACGACAGGGCCAGGTTCCCGGTGATGTTGCGGTATCGGCCCGGCTCCAGGCGTGCAGGCGCGACCTCGTAAGGATGGTCGAACAGCTCCGCGGTCTCACCGAAGTTGTACCCGGCCTTGAATGCGGCCCGGTTCGCGTCGTGGACCATCTCGCGATTGGCGAACTTGTCGTCGATCCACTGCAGGGTGAGGTCCACCGGGCGGGTGTACATCCAGGTCAGCAAGCCGAGGGCGAAGAAGTTCTTCGACCGTTCCGCGTCCCGGGGCTTCACCCCGAGGGGCTTGGTGGCCTCGAGCGTGATGGTCGTCATGGGGACCTGGATCACCCGGAACGCCCCGAGGGACCCGTCCTCGAGGGGGTTGGCTTGGTAGCCGGCCTTCTCGAGGTTCCGTTGCTCGAAGGCATCGGAGTTGACGAGGAGCGTCCCCCCGGGCTCGAGCTCGGTGATGTTTGCCCGCAACGCGGCCGGGTTCATCGCCACCAAGACGTTGGGCATATCGCCCGGCGTGAGAATCTCGTGGTCGGAGATATGGACTTGGAACGACGAGACGCCGGCGATCGTCCCGGCTGGGGCCCGGATCTCGGCGGGGTAGTTCGGCATCGTCGCCAGGTCGTTCCCGAACACGGCGCTGATGTCGGTGAAGCGGTCGCCGACGAGCTGCATCCCGTCGCCCGAATCGCCGGCGAAACGGATGACGACGCGATCAAGCGCCTCGGGCTCGAGTGGAGGGGTCTTCGCGGTCACGCGTCCTCACTGGTTGTGGTTCTCTGCCAGCCGCAGAGCCTCACCCGAGCCGCCGTGCGGCCTGCCCTCTGCGCCTGGGCCGCTTTCCATCATAGGTTGGTGTGGCCGCAGAACTTGAACGAGCGTCGCTCGTGCGCTCATTCGAGGCTTCCCAGAGTCTCCTGCGCGATTCGGCGA
>DATISY010000147.1:0-13877 GCA_035468285.1 Acidimicrobiia bacterium
TCGGAGTCCTGTGCCCGATGCCGTCCGAGCTGCGCCCGGTGGTGCGCCGCCTCGGCCTGCAGCACCACGCGACCGCCGCCGGCCGGGCCCTCCATTCCGGAACGGTCGGCGACGTCGAGGTCACCGCGACGACCACCGGCATCGGCCTGACCGCCGCCACCGCGGCGACGGGCGCGCTGCTGAGCTCCGGGAGCATCGACCACCTCCTCGTGGTCGGGATCGCGGGGGGGATCGACCCCGAGGTCCAGATCGGTGACGTTGTCATCCCCGCGGTCGTCGTCGACGACGCCACCGGGACGGAGTATCGGCCCGACCGCTTCGGCGACAGCGAGCCACGTGGGCGCCTGGTCTCCTCCGACGACCTGCTCATCGACCCCGACGCGCACGCCCGCCTCACCGACGCCGGTGTCGCGGCCGTCGACATGGAGACGGCGGCGGTCGGCGCGGTCTGTCAGGACCGGGGCTGTCGATGGTCGGTCTTCCGTGGCATCAGCGACCACGCCCGCGACGGCATGATCGACAACGAGCTCCTCGCTCTCGCCGGCCCCGACGGCGGCGGTGACCTGCGCGCCGTGCTGCGCTATCTCTTCCGGCGTCCGTGGCGGATCGCCCGGCTCGCGCGGCTGGGACGAGACTCGGGCCTCGCGGCCCGGCGCGCCGCCGACGCGATGGCACAGGCCCTCCCGGGCTGACTGACCCGACTCGCGATCGCGCGGAGGTCGAGTATCGGGTCCCGCCCGGAGGGCGAGGGTGCCGTCCTGGACTGGGCTTGGTCAGGCCCGGGCCGACGACCCGGCGCGCATGGGCTCCGGGCTGTCCGGCGGGGGCGTCGCCTCGTCGTCGTCGACCAGGATCGCCTCGACGGGCTCGTTGAGATCTCGCTCAGAAGTCATGGCATACCTCTGCCCGTTGGTCGGGAACTCGAAACGTGGGCGGCGTCGACGTGCTCTCGAGACTGCTCTAGCCTCGGGCGGTCGGCACCCCTGCACATCTCAACGCTGAGTCCGGTGACGAGCCCTCCCCAGACTCGGTCGCCGCCGATGACAACCCCGCGCTCATCTGGGTCGCTGACGCCGATGGGGCCTGCACGTGGTGCAACCAGACCTGGCTCGCGTTCACCGGACGGACCCCGGAGCAGGAGCGGGGGCAGGGGTGGACGGACGGGCTGCATCCCGACGACCGTGACGCCTGCCTGACGACTCGCCGCCGGTGGTTCGCGGAGCGCGCCGCCTTCGAAGTCGAGTACCGGTTGCGGCGCGCCGACGGGGAGTACGTCTGGATGCTCGAGCGCGCCCGGCCCCGCCTCGACGCCGCTGGTGACGTGGTCGGCTTCGTGGGGGCCTGCGTGGATGTCACCGAGGCGCGGACGTTGCGCGCCGAGCTGACGGCCCGCGCCGAGCAGCGCAGCGCCCTCGCCGACCTCGGCCGGGCCGCGCTCGAAGGCGCGGACTTCGCCACCCTTGCCCAGCGGGCCGCGGAAATCGCCGTCCGCGCTCTTTCCGTCGACTACGCCGCGGTCTACGAGCGCGTCGAGGACAACCTGTTGATCCTGCGCGCCGCACTCGGATTCCCGGCCGGGCTGATCGGTCGGCGGATCCCGATCGACGGGACGACCCCGGTCGGGACGACCGTGCTGACCCGAGCACCCATCGTGGTGCCCGACTGGGGGTCCGAGACCCGGTTCCGTCGCGGTGTCGCCCAGGAGTACGGCATCGCCGCCGGGTGCAGCGTGCCGTTGCGATCTCCCGCCGACATCGTGGGCGGCCTCGCGGCCTACTCGCGCTTACCGCGACCTTTCCCCGCCGACGATGTCAACTTCCTCCGCAACATCGCCAACGTGGTCGGCGCGGCGTTGGTCCGGGAGCGGATCCAAGCAGACCGGGAGGCGCTCCTCGACTCCGAGCGGGAACTCCGGGCCGAGGTCGAGGAGACCGTCGGTCGCCTCGACACCCTGCTGGAGCATTCCCCGGTGGCGTTCGCGTTCCTCGACACCGAGTTCCGTTACGTCAGCGTGAACCAGCCGGTTGCGGATATCGACGGCGTCTCGGTCGCCGATCACGTCGGCCGTAGCCTCGCCGAGCTGTTCCCGCGTCTCTGGGAGCAGGTCGAGCAGACCCTGCGCGCGGTGGTGGACGACGGCCAGCCCGTCATCGACCTCGAGGTTGGCGGCCAACCCGCCGCTGCGCCGGGCATCGAGCGGTTCTTCTTGTTGAGCGTCTACCCGGTGACCGCCGCGTCCGGTCAGTCCCTTGGGGTCGGCATCATCATCCTCGACATCACGGAACGGAAGCGGGCCGAGCTCACCGCGAGCCTGGTCGGCCGGTCGTTCGAGCTCCTGGCCAACGCCATCGACGTCGACTCTGCGCTCGAGGACGCGGTTGAGCTCGTCATTCCGTCCTTCGCGGACTCCTGTCACCTCTATTACCGCCCGGAAGGACAAGCGGAGCGGGTGGCGATCGCGCACGTCGACCCGGACCTGCGAGCCCGTCTGTACGACGCGGACGAGCGTTGGCCCCTCGACCTCGACGCCGCGCTGCGCCCGTCCGACGCGCGGTCCCCGGAAGCACGGCTCCTCGAGACGGTCACGCCCGAGATGCGCGCTGCCCTCGCGGGCGATGACCCCGAGCACCAAGCGCTGATCGAGGACCACGGCGTCACGTCAGCGATCCTGGTCCCGCTCCAAGCCCGAGGGGTCCCCATCGGTCTGGTCGTGTTCAACTACACGCGGGTGTCGAATCGTCGGTACCAGGCCGACGACGTCGCGCTCGCCGAGGCGCTCGCCTACCGGTTCACCGAGGTTGTCGATACGGCGCGGCTGCGGGCCGCGGCTCGCCGCGCGCAGTCGCGGGTGGATCTCCTGGCCCGGGCAGGTGAGCTCGTGACCGTCGCGCTCGACCCGGAGGTTCGCATGGAGCGGTTCGTCGGCCTCGCTGTTCCGGACTTCAGCGACCTCTGCGCCGTCAGCGTGATCGAGGCGGACGGCTCGTTCCGGGTGGCGCACGTCGCCGTCGCGGACCCGGCGCTCCGGGACCGCCCCGACCTCGCGGACGCGTGGACGGCCAGGACGCCCGAAGCCCACTCGCCGAGCACCGAGGCGGTCCGCACTGGCAGGCCCGTGCTGGTCCCCGAGGTGTCGGCGCCGTTCTTGGCCGGGCTCGGGCCCGAGCGCCAAAGTGTCGCGAACGAGGTGGGACTCCGGTCCCTGCTCTGCGTCCCCCTCGTCGTCGAGGACGGACAGATCCTCGGCACGGTCACGTTCGCGACGACCGGCTCCGATCGACGTTACAGCGAGGAAGACATTCCCGTGGCCGTCGAGCTGGGGCGACGCGGCGCGGCGGCGTTCCGTCATGCCGTGAGCTACGAGCGGGAACGAGCCGCGGCGGAATCCCTGCAGCGCAGCCTCCTCCCCGAGCGGCTGCCCGCGCTCAGCACCGTCACGCTCACCGCGCGGTACCTCCCGGCCGCCGAGGGCGTGCGGGTCGGCGGAGACTGGTACGACGTCGTGCCCCTCGAGGATGGCCGGTTGGTGCTCGCCATCGGAGACGTGGTCGGCCACGGCCTCGCCGCCGCGTCCTCCACGGGTCGGCTCCGAGCGGCGCTCGAGCTCACTGCCCTCGATGGGCTCTCGCCCGCGGCGATCCTCGAGCGGCTGAACCGCTACCTGTTCACGGTGGACGACGGCGACATGGCGACCGTCCTGGTCGTCTTGTACGACCCTTCGGGCGGCGAGGTGCAGCTCGCCAGCGCCGGCCACCCACCCGTCCTCATCATCGACCCCGTCGGTGGCGCATGGTTCCTGCCGCACGAGCCGGGCCCGCCGCTGCGGGCAAGCGAGCGGGCCACCTACCCGGAGCGGGCCGAGCACCTCGCGCCCGGCGAGACCCTGGTGCTGTTCACCGACGGGCTGATCGAGCGCCGAGGCGAGTCCCTCGACGTCGGATTGGAACGTCTGCGCTCGGCCGCAGCCTCCGGCCCCCGTCGACTCGACCTACTCGCCGACCACCTTCTCGACGCGCTGCTCCCGGAACGCGAGCCCGGTGACGACGTGGCGATGGTGGCGCTTCGAGGCATCGTGGCCACCGACGGCCTGCACCTCGATCTTCCCGCGTTGCCCCGGGAGCTCGCCGGGCTGCGGCGCGCCGCGCGCGCCTGGCTTGGGGGGATCGGCGTGAACGACGAGACCGCAGTGGAGATCGTCGTCGCCGTGAACGAAGCCGCCGCCAACGCCATCGAGCACGCCTATGGGCTGCGCGACGCGCAGTTCGCGGTGCTGGCCAGACGGGAGGGCGACCTCGTGGTCTTCGAAGTCTCCGACAACGGCAGCTGGCGGACCCAGCACAACACACCGGACCGGGGCCGGGGTCTCGATCTCATCCGCTCGCTCATGACCACGGTCGACCTGGACGTCCGCCGCTCCGGCACGACCGTCCGACTCACCCGACAGGTCGCGCCGGCGAACTAGCCGTCCCGGGACGTGTCCGTCGCGGCGGGCGCCGCGCAGCGCAGCCCGACCGAGCCGGCGAGACGGACGAACGTCTGGGCGTCGCGGACCGCGCAGGCGCGCGCGTCGTTGTTGAAGTACACGTACCCGTCGGCTCCCTCGCCCCAGCGTTCGGCGAGTCGTTCGGCCCAGGTGGTGAGCGCCCGCCGCCCGTAGCACGGAGGCCGGACCGTCCGTCCCTCGTGCAGACGGAGGTAACACCAGCCGGCGGTGCGGACCAGTGGGCCGTGGCGGCTTCGACGGTCCCAGAGGCAGAGCGCCACGTCCCGGCCGCGGAGCAGGTCGTACACCGGGTCGGTGTGCCAGGACTCGTGACGTGGCTCGAGGGCGACGCGCACCGAGGGGGGGGAACGCGGCGAGGGTCTCCTCGAGACGCGCCAGGTCGACGGTCAGGGTCGGTGGCAGCTGCAGCAGCACCGGCCCCAGCTTCGAGCCGAGCCCCGCGGCCCGGGCGAGCAGCAAGGCCACCGGGTCCGCGGGGTCGCGCAGGCGCCGCACATGGGTGAGGTAGCGGCTCGCCTTCACCGCGAACGTGAACCCCTCGGGCGTTCGGGCGGCCCACTGCTCGAAGGTGGTCCGCTCGGGCAGCCGGTAGAAGGGGCTGTTGGCCTCCACGGTGGGGAAGTGCATCGCGTAGTGCTCGAGCCAGCGGGCCTGGGCCAGCTTCGGGGGGTAGAACGCGCCCCGCCAGTCGCGGTACTGCCACCCCGACGTCCCCACCGTGAGCATCAGGGCTCCGGTGTCGGGTCAGTCCAGACGAGCCGCCGCTTCCGACGGCGGTGCGCCAGGAGCGCGACGCCGAGGATCGCGACCGCGAGCAGCCCGGCGCCGATCCCGGCCGCCGCGGGGACCGACAGTCCGGCCACGGTGTCCGAGCCGGGTCGGGACTGGCTGGGCACTCGGCGGCGGCCCGCCGCGGCGGCGGTCGTCGTCGTGGTCGTGGTCGTCGACGTGGACGCGACGCGGGAGCGCACATAGGTGTCGAGGTGCTGGGCGACGAGCTCGGCCATCGCGGCCTGGCCGGCCAGGGTGAGGTGCAGCCCGTCGCCGTAGACGAGGGACGGATCGGGTGTGGCGCGGGCGTCCCAGTCGGCGATCTCGAGCGTGGGCCAGCGGGCGGTCGCCGCGGCGAGCTGGGCGTTGGCCGCCGGGACGAAGGCACGGAAGTTGCGCAGGTTCACCCAGATCACGCGCCGGACCCCCGTGAGGGACTGCATCACGGCGTCGATGCGCTGCCCGAAGGTCACCGGGTTCCCGGCGTCGTTGTTGCCGAGCCCGACCACGACCACCTCGCCGATCAGGGCGCGGCTGGCGTTGATGACCGACGGCGCGGCGAGCGTCGAGAAGCTTTCTTGGGCGAAGACGTTGACCTGCCAACCGGCGAGACGCTGCGCCAGCGCAACGCGCGCGCCCACGATCACCGAATCGCCGATCACGAACAGGCGCGGGTCGACGGGCCCCGGACCCCCCGTCTGGGCCCGCGCGCCGCTCGGCGCGGCGACCGCCGCCGCGACGACGACCAGCAGCGACACCAGGGCTTTGCGCACCTTCCTGTGTACCAACTTGGGGCACGGGCTACTCCTCGGAGGGCGCCGGGTGGCGCCGGTCACGAGGGGGCGAAGCGCGTCGTCAGCCGGTAGAAGGCGGCCGGTGTGTCCCAGAGGACCTGTTCGAGCGTCCCGGTGGGGTCGGCGTCGCCGACGTGGTCGAGGAACTCGTCGAGCGCGCCCGGGAACTCGGCGTCGGGATGCGGGAAGTCGCTGGCCCACATCACGTGGTCGGCCCCGACCTGGCCGATCGTGAACGACGCCAGGGTGTCCTCAGGATCGGAGGAGATGACGCATTGGCGGGCGAAGTATTCGCTGGGGCGCAGGGCCAGGTCGGCGCACTCGGTCTCGCGCAGCCAGGCGTGGTGATCGTCGAGGCGGGCAAGCCAGTAGGGGAGCCAGCCCGTCCCCGATTCGAGGAACGCGACGCGCAGGTGGGCGTGCCGCTCGCACACCCCCCCGAGGAGGATCGCGGTGGCGGCCGCCATCTGCTCGAGCGGGTGTGAGCAGGCGTGACGCGCTGCGAATCCGTCGAAGCGGTCCCGCCCGATCGTGGGGGCCCGCACCCCGAGCGCCTCGTGGACGCCGAGCACGAGGCCCCGGCCGCTGAGCTCGGCGTAGAACCCGTCGAACGCGGCGTCGTCGAGGTACGCGCTGCCGACGTGGTTCGGCCGGACGAGGACGCCGACGAGCCCCAGGTCCGCCGCGTGCCCCACCTCGGCGGCGGCGCGGTCGGGCCACCGTTGCGGGACGACGCCGATCCCGGCGAGGCGACGCGGGTCGGTCGCGCAGTAGTCCGCGATCCACTCGTTGTACGCCCGGCACGCCGCGGCAGAGGCGTCAGCGTCGAGCTCGGGGAGGTACGGGACGAACAGTCCCATCGACGGGAACAGCACCGCGGCGTCGATGCGCTGCGCGTCCATCGCCCGCAGATACGAGGGTGCGTCGAAGCCGTGCTGGAGCTGGTCGGCGAGGAGCCGCGAATCGCCGCACAGCTCGACGGGGGTCGTCGCGGGGAGGTCGAGGACGGCACTGCCCGGCGGTGCCCATGCGTCGAACAGGCCGCCCGGCTCGACGACGTGGGCGTCGGCGTCGAGGACGCGCAACCCCTCATGCACGACGGCGAAGCCTCCCGGTCGGCACGGTCACATGCGCCGCGCCGCGAGCGCGCCGTCGATCGGGATCACCGACCCGCTCGTGTACGTGGACTGGTCGGAGGCCAGGAACACGACGGCGTCGCACACCTCCCGGGCCGTTCCGAGGCGCCCCATCGGGTTCGTGTCCGCGATGCGGCGGCGCAGCGCCTCCGGGTCCGGGGCCTGCTCCGAGAATCGGATGAACAGACCGGTGTCCGTCGCCGAGGGGGCCACCACGTTCACGCGCACCCCGTCGGGGGCGTGCTCGATCGCCGCCTGCTTGCACAGGTTCACCAGCGCGCCCTTGCTCGCGCAGTATGCCGGATGGCCGGGCGCGACGATCAGTCCCAGCGTCGAGCCCATCGCGATCACCGACCCGCCGCCGTTGGCCGCGATGACCGGGATCGCCGCCTTCATGCACAGGAACGGCCCTTTGAGGTTCACGTCGAGGGTGTGCTGCCAGTCCTCGTCGGAGCAGTCGAGGATGCTCTGGAAGCTCTCCACCGCGGCGGACAGCACCAGGATCCGCAGCGGGCCGAGTTTCGCCGCGGCGCGCACCGTCTCGTCGACCGCGCTGTGTTGCGTGACGTCGCAGTCGACCCCCAGCGCCTGCCCGCCGGCGGCGACGATCGCGTCCGCGACGCGCCGCGCGCCCGAGCCGTCGAGATCGGCGACCACCACGGGCGTGCCCTCCTCGGCGAGTCGCCGGGCGATCGCCTCACCGAGGCCCGACGCGCCGCCGGTCACGAGCGCGACGCCGGACACGGTCACCGGTACACGGCGAGGCCGCCGTCGGCGGGGATGACCGCGCCGCTCACGTAGGCCGACTGGTCGCTCGCGAGGAACAGGGCGATCGCGGCCACGTCCTCGGCGACGCCGAGACGCCCGACCGGGATGGTCCGGGTGAGGCCCTCGACGAACTGGTCCGCGCCCGGAGTCTGCTCGAGCACCTTCCGGAAGCGGGGCGTGTCGATCGAGCCGGGCGCGATCACGTTGGCCCGCACCGCGGGCCCGTACTCGACGGCGATCTGCTTGGTGAGCAGCACCAAGCCGGCCTTCGCCGCGCCGTACGCCGCGTACCCCTCCGAGCCGATCAGGCCCAACGTCGACGCGGTGTTGATGATGCTGCCGCCTTCCCCGTCGAGGAGGTGGGGGAGCGCGGCCCGGCAGGCCCAGAAGATCGCCGAGAGGTTGGTGGCGATGGTGAGATCCCAGTCGTCCTCGGTGCAGTCGACGAGACGGCCGCTCATCTGCACCGCGGCGTTGTTGTAGAGAACATCGAGGTGCCCGAACCGCTCGAGGGCCGCGCCGATCATCGTGTCGACGTCATCTCGCCGGGACACGTCGGCGTGGACCGCGACACCCTCCGCGTCGTTCTCTTCGAGCATCCGGACCGTCTCGGCGGAGCCTTCGTCGTTGACGTCGGCGACGACGACCTTGGCGCCGTGCGCGCCGAACAGCCGGGTCGCGGCGCGTCCCTGGCCCGACGCGGCGCCCGTGATGAGCGCGACCTTGCCGTCGAGAAGCCGGTGGAAATCGAGGTCGGCGGCGGTGCGGCTCATGGGCGGCCCGCAGCCTGCCAGTGGAACCGCCGGGGGGCGAGCCGCGGCGCCCAGCGGGCGGGGGTCACGGCGCGGACCAGGTGGCGAGCACCTGGTCGGTGGTGAGCAGCGTCGCGAGGGGCGCGAGCGTGTGCTCGAGCATCGCCGCGGTGTAGTCGGCGGGGACGCCCGCGACGGCGTCGGTGACGACGGCGCAGCGGTACCCGAGGTCCACCGCCACCATGATCAGCCCCGTGATCCCGATGTTCACCGAGACGCCGGTGGCCACGATGGTGGTGACGCCCAGGTTGCGCAGGATCTGGTCGAGATCGGTGCCCGGGAACGGCGTGAGGCCGTGACGGCGGCCCGCGACGTCGTCGGTCGGCTCGGGCCCGAGCTGGGGCGCCAGCGCGGTGTCGTCGCTCCCCGCCACCAAGCGCGCGGGGCCTTTCGCGATGGCGCGCAGCAGCGGCGCGTTGTCGTTGGATCCCGCCCGGTCAGACCGGAACTCCGCGGTGCAATGCACGACCCGGGCCCCGGCAGTTCGGGCCGCCTGGACCAGCCGGGCGGCGTGGCCGACGACGTCCCCGGCCGCGACCGCGTCCGCGAGGGCGCCGATGGTGGCCCGGTCGCCGACGACGCCCCGCTGCAACTCCATCGTGACAACAGCGGTGTGCGCCGGGGCGAGCAGCTCAGCGAGGTCGACGGGCACGAGACCGAAAAACCTAGTTCCGGGCCCGGTACCGGACTTGCAGCCGGCGGTCGGCAGGCGCGACACCGCCGATCTGACGGCGGCGGACCGCCGCGGCGTCGAAGCGGGGCTCGAGGTCGTACGTCTCGACGCGGCGCCGCACCGCCGTGCGGATGGCTGAGGGAAGCGCGTGGAGGCGAGGGAGCCCGGCGGGGGAGAACACGCAGAACAGCCCGCACCCGAACGCGTCGACGACGAAGGTGTCGCCGAGGTCCGGGCGGGCCTCCGCGAGGAATCCGGTCGGGTCCCGCACGAGGCGCCATCCCGTCCCCACCCAGGGCCAGCGGCTCGGGACGACGGGGGGCATCGGCTCGACGACGGCCGTCCCGGCGTGACGCACCCGCCGAGCCTCGCACAGAAGTTGACAGCCGTGTCAGGGAACGGCCACGCTGCGCGCCATGAGCGAGCAGCAGCTGTTCTTCGACGAGGTGCACGAGGGCGACGAGGCGCCGGAGTTCCGCCACGAGCTGTCGCGCACCGACCTGGTGCGGTACGCCGGCGCGTCGGGTGACTTCAACCCGATGCATCACGACGAGACGCAGGCCCAGGCGGCCGGTCTGCCCAGCGTGTTCGGGCACGGGATGTTCACGATGGGGATGCTCGGCAAGGCGCTCACCGACTACGTCGGGGTCGGGAACCTGCGGGTCTACAAGGTGCGGTTTACGAAGCAGACCTGGCCCGGCGAGACCCTCGCGACCAAGGTGACGGTCAAGAAGAAGTACGAGGAGCACGGGGAGCACCGCGTCGACCTGGACTGTGAGGTGGTGAACGAGAACGGCGAGGCCAAGGTCAGCGGCGTCGCCGTCGCCTCGCTGCCCTCCCGGTAGCCGCCCGGCGTGCGCTTCGACCTGCCCGCGCCCGACCTCGAGACGGAACCGTTCTGGGCCGCGGCGCGCGACCACCGGCTGCTCATCAAGCGCTGCGCGGACTGCGGCGCGGCGCACCACTACCCCCGGCCGTTCTGTCCCCGCTGCTGGAGCGTCAACGTGTCCTGGGAAGAGGCCAGCGGCGACGCGGTCCTCTACACCTGGTCCGTCGTGCACCAGAACGACCTCCCACCGTTCCCGGAACGGGTCCCGTACGTCGCGGCGGTCGTCGACCTCGCCGAAGGACCCCGGATGATGACCAACATCGTGGACTGCGACCCGAGCACCCTGACCGTCGGGATGGCCCTGCGCGTCGCGTACGAGGACCGCACCGACGACGTCACCGTCCCCGTGTTCGTCCCCACCTGACGATGGTGCACCGCGACGACTGGAGCTTTCCGTTCGAGGGACCGCTCCACGACGTGTTCCCCGCGCTCCACGAGGCCCAGAACTCGTGGATGAGCCAGATCGAATCGCTGTCGGCCCCCGACCGGCGCACCCACGAACTCATCCGGCTCGTGTGCACCGTCATCCTCGGCAACCCGGCCGGTGTCGAGCGCCACGCCCGCCTGGCCCGCGAGGTCGGCGCGTCCTGGGACGAGGTCCTCGGCTCGATCATGCTGACCTGCCCCGGGTTCGGGTTGCTCCGGGCCGTCGAAGCGATCCCCCACGCCCGCCGCGGCTTCGACGCCGCCCTCGATCCCGAGCGTGACCTCGAGGAGGAGACCGATGACCACGACCAGCGGTGAGGTCCCGTTTCGGATCATGCCTCGCCTCACCGACCGCAACCGCCACTTCTGGCAGGGCGGACGGGACGGCGAGCTGCGCTTCCAACGGTGCCGGTCCTGCGGCTACTACCTGCACCCACCCGCGGTGATCTGTCCGAAGGACTGGTCGAAAGACATCGGGATCGAAGCCGTGTCGGGCCGCGCCGAGGTCCTGACGTTCTCCATCAACTATCAGCCGTGGATGCCGGGCCTCGAGCCCCCGTTCGTGCTGGCCATCGTCCGCTGCGTCGAGCAGGACGACCTCCGGCTCACCACCAACATCGTCAACTGCGACCCCGACTCGGTGACGGTCGGCATGCCGGTCCAGGTCCTCTTCGAGGCCCACCCCGACGACGAGGTGTGGATCCCCCTGTTCGAGCCCGTCCGATGAACGCAGCGACCGAGCCCACCCGCACCCACACCGGAGCGCGCGCATGACCGCAGAAACCGACGCCCTGCTCGGCGAACGCCGGGCCGTCATCAGCGGCGCGGGGCAGTCCGACGTTGGGCGGCGCCTCTTCCGCGACCCGCTCGAGCTCACCGTCGACGCCTGCCTCGCCGCGATCGCCGACGCCGGGCTCACGACCGCCGACATCGACGGGATCTCCACCTACCCCGGCCCCATGGACACCCCGCCCGGGTTCTCCGGCGCCGGTGTCACCGACCTCCAGGAGGCGCTGCGCCTGAACCTCTCCTGGTACGGCGGCGGCCTCGAGCTGCCCAGCCAGCTCGGCGCCGTCATCAACGCGGTGCTGGCCGTGTCGGTCGGCCTGGCCCGCCACGTCGTGTGCTTCCGCACCGTCTACGAGGGCAGCGCCCAAGGCACCAAGGGGCGCGCCGCGGTCATGCCCGGCGGCGGCGGTGGTGGGGGCGGTGGGTTCCGGGCCTCGGGGTTCATGGAGTGGCTGCTCCCCTTCTCGGCGCCGTCCGCCGCGACGTGGATCGCCATGTACGCGACGCGGCACTTCCACGAGTTCGGCACCACCCGGGAGCAGCTGGCCCAGATCGCGCTCAACGCGCGCGCCAACGCAGCGTTGAACCCCAAGGCGATCTACACCGACCCGATGTCGATGGAGGACTACTTCGCGGCGCGGATGATCTCCTCGCCGCTGTGCCTCTTCGACTGCGACGTCCCCTGCGACGGCGGCACCGCCGTGATCGTGTCGCGTGTCGACACCGCACCGGATCTCCGCAAGGCGCCCGTGCAGGTCGAAGCGGTCGGCACCGCGTTCCACGGCCGCCCCGGCTGGGACCAGTACCACGACCTGACCACGATGGCCTGCGAGGACGCCGGCGAGCAGCTCTGGACCCGCACCGACCTGGGGCCCGATGACGTGCAGCTCGCCGAGATGTACGACGGGTTCTCGTTCATCACCATGTGCTGGCTCGAAGCCATGCGGTTCTGCGGGAGAGGCGAATCGGGACCGTTCGTGGAGGGCGGCGCCAACATCGCCCGCGACGGCCGCCTCCCCCTCAACACCCACGGCGGGCAGCTGTCATCGGGGCGGCTGCACGGCTTCGGGTTCATCCACGAGGCGTGCGTGCAGCTGTGGGGCGAGGCCGGTGACCGTCAGGTGCCGGGCGAACCCGAGGTCGGCGTGGCCTGCGCCGGGGGCGGCCCCCTCGCCGGCGCGCTCCTCCTCACCCACCGCCCGTAGCGGGCCGGCTGAGGTCAGGGCAGGACGATCGACGCCAGCTCCTGGAGCTGGTCGACGCTGCCGCCGCCGACCCGCTGCAACGTGAGGAGCCGCTTGTAGAAGAGGTGCGCGTCGTGCTCCCAGGTGAAGCCGATCCCGGCGTGCACCTGGATCGTCGCCGCACCCACCCCGGCGAGCTCGTCGGCGGCGAAGGCCAACGCCATCGTCGCCGCCCGGTGCCGCTCCGCGGCGTCGGCCTCGTCCGCCGCCCAGCAGGCGTAGTAGCCGGCGGCGCGGGCCAGCTCGACGGCCCGCAGCATGTCGGCGCAGAGGTGCTGCACCGCCTGGAACGACCCGATCGGCACGCCGAACTGGTGGCGTTCCCGGGCGTAGTCGACGGAGAGCTCGAGGGCCCGCTGGGCCGCGCCGACACCGTCGACGACCGCGGCGACACCGAGATAGTCGACCGTGGCCGCGACCGCGGCGCTCGCGTCACCCCCGCCGACTCGGGTGGCGGGGGCGGCAGCGAACGTGACGGTCGCCTCGGACCGGGTGCCGTCGACCGTTGGCGTCGGGACGATCGTCCCGTCAGCGGCGGCGACCGCGAACACGCCGAGCCCGTCGCCGGGGGTCGTGGCGGTGACGAGGAAGACGTCGGCCGCGCGTGCCGCCGCGACGTGGGCCTTGGTCCCGGTGACGGTCCAGCCGCCCGTGCCGTCAGCGGCGGTGGTGGTCGGTGCGGACCACGTGGCGCGCCGACCCGGCTCGAGCAGGGCCACGGTCCCGATGCGCTCACCGCGCGCGACGTCGGCGAACACCGGGTGCGACGTCCACCCGTCGAGCCGGTTGATCAGTGTCACCGCACCCACCGCGGACGCGGTGAACGGGCCCGGGTGCACCGCCCCCCCGAGCTCCTCGAGGACGACGGCCATGTCGACCATCCCCCTCCCCGACCCGCCGGCAGCCTCGGGGACGAGGAGGCCCACCACGCCGAGGTCGACGAGTCCACGCCACACCTCGTCCGTGAACCCCCGCTCGTCGCCGTAGAGGGCCCGCACGTACTCGACCGGGGCGTGATCAGCGAGGAAGCGGCGCAGCGACTCGCGGAGCTGTTCCTGCTCGGCCGAGAAC
>DATISY010000148.1:0-5227 GCA_035468285.1 Acidimicrobiia bacterium
CGCGGCGCCCCGGGCCGCCGCTCCGGCCACCGTGAGCACGCCTGTGACCTGCGAGAACATGGTCGGGCTGCCGGGACTCGAACCCGGGACCTTCGGTCCCCCAGACCGACGCGCTAACCAAGCTGCGCCACAGCCCGTCGGCGTGTGTGCGCCGGAGCGTGATGGTATCGGAGGGGTCGTGGGGGCTTAGAGGTGGTGGACGACCCATTCGACGCCTTGGAGGGCGCGGTACCCGAGGTAGATGGCGAGGGCGCCGAGCATGAGCTTGAAGTGCCAGGGAACGGGGTCGAGGGGGTCGTCGGTGTCGGGTTGCGTCCCGGGTGCGGGGGTGGCGTCGACGCTGGGGGCGGGTTGGGCGCGGCCGGCGTCGACGGTGTTGCCGCAGGTGGGGCCGGTGCCGTCGACGTGGACGGTGGAGGGAGAGAGGAAGCGGTTACATGCCGCGCACCAGGGCATGTCCTCATTTGACCAGACGGCGCTCGGTTGACCGGGCGCGCCGGCCGGGGGCCGCGCCGGGGTGTCGGGTCAGCCGGCGCGGCGGCGGACGCGGAGTTTGAGGGGGGCGGGGCCGAGCTCGAACGATTCGCGGATGCGGCGTTCGAGGTAGCGGAGGTAGGTGGCGGGGAGCACGTCGGTGGTGAAGAGGGTGACGGTCGGCGGGTCGGTGGCACCTTGGGTGGCGAAGAGGACGCGGGGCCGTTTGCGGTGGACGACGGGGGGCGGGTGGGCGGCTTGGGCGTCTTGGACGACGCGGTTGAGCGCGGCGGTGGGGACCCGACGGTGGTAGGCCTCTTCGGCTTCGCGGAGGGCGGGGAGGATGCGCCCGACGCTGCGGCCGCTCTGCGCGGATGCTTTGAGGACGGGGGCGTACCCGAGGAAGCCGAGCCGGTCGGCGACGTCGGCGAGGACGGCGCGCCGTTGGTCGGCGTCGGGGTCGAGGAGGTCCCACTTGTTGAGGATGACGACGATGGCGGTGCCGGCGGCGTCGATGCGTTCGGCGAGGCGTTGGTCCTGGTGGGTGACGCCGACGGACGCGTCGATGACGAGCAGCGCGGCGTCGGCGCGGTTGACGGCTTCGAGGGCGCGGACGAGCCCGTAGTACTCGGTGGGCTCGTCGATGCGGCTGCGGCGCCGCATCCCGGCGGTGTCGACGAACCGGAGGGGCCCGTCGGGGGTGTCGACGACGGTGTCGATGGCGTCGCGGGTGGTGCCGGGCTCGTCGTGGACGACGGTGCGCTCGTCGCCGACGAGCCGGTTGAAGAGGGTGGACTTCCCGACGTTGGGTCGACCGACGATCGCGATGGAGAACAGCTGGGGGCCCTCGGGGGCGACGTCGGCTTCGGCGGGGAGGGCGGCGACGACCGCGTCGAGGAGGTCGCCGCTGCCCCGCCCGTGGATGGCGGAGACGGGGATGGCGTCACCGAGCCCGAGGCCAGCGAAGGCCCACAGGTCGGTCTCGCGTCGGTCGTCGTCGACCTTGTTGGCGACGACGAGGACAGGATGGTCGGAGCGTTGGAGGAGCCGGGCGACGCGGGCGTCTTCGTCGGTGATGCCGACGGCGGCGTCGACGACGAGGAGGAGCACGTCGGCGTCGGTCATGGCCCGCTCGGCTTGGGCGCTGACGGCGCGGGTGAGCGCGCGGGCGTCGTCGGTGGCGATGTCGGGGGGGAGCCAGCCGCCGGTGTCGACGATCCGGAACGGCCGGCCTTGCCATTCGGCTTCGAGTTCTTTGCGGTCGCGGGTGACGCCGGGGCGTTCCTGGACGATGGCGCGCCGGCCACCGACGATGCGGTTGACGAGGGTCGACTTGCCGACGTTGGGTCGGCCGATGACCGCGACGGTGGGGAGCGTCACGCCAGCGCCGCGACGAGGGACGCCCCGTCGGTGGCGACGACCTCGACGGGGCGGGGCAGGTCGGTGACGGTCTGCCCGTCGAGGAACTGGTCCCGGGAGAGCACGACGTCGGGGAGGAGGTACCGGTCGGTGGTGGGTTCGGTGTCGAGCGCGGCGGCGACGTCGGTGCCGGTGAGGAGGCCGGTCACCGCGATGTTGCCGCCGAAGAACCGGTTGGGGACGGCGATGACGCGCACGGGGACCCCGGCGTGCGCGCTGAGCTCGGGGACGAGGGGCGCGAGGACGCGGGCGCCGTACTCGCCGGTGACGATCCCGACCGGCGCGGGCCGCGTGGGGGCTTGGTCGATGGTGATGCGCCGGGGGGCGCGGTACCCGGTGGCGGGGGCGCCGTCGACCCACGCGAAGAACCCGGATGGCGGTCGCCGCCCGACGAGGTCGTCGCCGGCGAGGGCGCGGCGCACCTCGGTGAGGAAGGTGGGGACCATGCCGATCCCGTTCTCGTGCTGCGCGAAGCCGTCGTACGCGTCGGGGTCGGGGAACGGGCGGCCGGCGAGGAGGTAGTACTCGTCGGCGGCGTAGGCGAGGCGGCGGCCGAGCGCGTCGACGAACCGGGCCTGCCAGCGTTCGATCTGGTCGAGGACGCGGGCCGCGTCGGCGGTCGTGTGGGGCCGCAGGGTCGGTTCCGGCGAGTGGGCGCCGACCCCGACCGGCACGGCGGCGACGGTCGCGAGCCGCGGGTACCGGTCGAGGATCCCGAGGAGGGTGTCGTCGAGCGCGGGCCCGTCGTTGCGTCCGGGGCAGACGACGATCTGGCCGTGGACCTCGACACCGGCGTCGAGGAGCGCGGCGAGCCACCGGAGGCTGGTCGCGCCCCGCCGGTTGCGGAGCAGCTGGGCTCGCAGCTCGGGGTCGGTGGCGTGGATGCTGACGTAGAGGGGACCGAGACCTTCGGTGACGACACGCTCGAGGTCCGCTTCGGTGAAACGGGTGAGGGTGGTGAAGTTGCCGTAGAGGAACGACAGCCGGTAGTCGTCGTCCTTGAGGTAGAGGCTGCGCCGCATCCCCTTCGGGAGCTGGTAGATGAAGCAGAAGGGGCAGTGGTTGTCACACGTCCGGACCTGGTCGAACACCGGAGTGGAGAGCTCCATCCCGAGGGGCTCCCCGTCGAGCTTGTCGATTCGGAACCGGTGCGGGGCGCCGTCGCGGCGCACGTCGAGGTCGACGGTGGCCTCGTCGGCTTGGAGCTGGTACCGGATGACGTCGCGCACCGTCTCACCGTTGAGCGCAACGAGCTCGTCCCCGGGACGGATCCCGGCCTGCGAAGCGGGCGAGCCGGGTGCGACCGCCACCACCCGAGCGGCAGTCATCCCTTGAGTCTACGGGCCGGGAGACCGACCGGTACCCTCGGGACCGGATGACGACACCCGAGACCACACGCGTCGAGCGGGTCCTCCTCGCGGAGCCCCGCGGGTTCTGCGCCGGCGTCGAGATGGCGATCAAGGCGCTGGCCTGGATGGTGCGGATCTTCTAGCCGCCCGTGTACTGCTATCACGAGATCGTCCACAACCGGCTGGTGGTGGACCGGTTCCGGCGCCTCGGGGTGGTGTTCGTCGACGATCTCGACGCCGTCCCCGCGGGTGCGCCGCTCATGCTCTCGGCGCACGGCTCCGCGCCCGAGATCGTCGCCGCCGCCCAGGAGCACGACCGCTTTGTGGTGAACGCGGTGTGCCCACTCGTCACGAAGGTCCACCACGAAGCCAAGGTGCGGGCCAACAAGGGGTACACGGTCCTCTACGTCGGCCACGCCGGCCACGACGAGGCCGTCGGGACCCTCGCCGTCGCCCCCGACGCGATGCGCCTCGTCGAGCACGACACCGACCTCGCCGCCGCGATCGACACCGTCGAGGACCCGGCACGTGTCGCGCTCCTCGCCCAGACGACCCTCGCCCTCCACGACTGGGAGGGGATCATGGATCAGGCCCGGGACCGGTTCCCGGACCTGTGGACCGCGACGCGCGACGACCTGTGCTTCGCGACCACGAACCGACAAGCCGCGCTGCGGGTCATCGCGACACGCGCCGACGCGGTGGTCGTGATCGGCAGCGCCAACTCCTCCAACACCCTCGCGCTGGTCAAGGTGGCCGTCGACGCGGGCTGTGACCGGGTGCTGCGCGTCGACGGCCCCGACGAGCTCGACCTCGACGCCCTCGGCCCCGCGCACGTCGTCGGCGTCACCGCGGGGGCGAGCGCCCCCGAGGACATCGTCCAGGCCGTCGTCGACCGGCTCGACCCCACCGAGGGGGTGGATCCGGTGTTCGTCACCGACGAGACCGAGTACTTCCCACCGCCCCGGGAGCTGCGGGAGCTGATGCCCGCGCTCGACGCGCTGGCCGCGCTCGTGACCGGCGGGAACCCGAACCCCGAGCCGCGTGCCGGGCCGCTCATCGACGACCGGGGCGCCGACGCGTCACGCGTGCTCGCGGACCTCGCCGGGTAGCGCCGTCCCCGCCCGGACGCGGGCCTCGTCGAAGCACGCCTGGAGCCGCTCGGCGAGCCGGGCGGTGAACGCCGCCACATCGGAGCGCCGCTTCGGTGACCATCCTTCCTCCGGGAGGACGGGCTCCCCCACCACGACCACGACCCGGTGCAGACGGGGCAGCACCTTCCCGCTGGGCAGGATCTCCTCGCTGCCGCCGACCCCGACGGGCACGATCGCGACCCCGCGCTTCAACGCCAGGTACGCGACACCGTGGAACAGCTCCCCGAGCGTCGGGCCCCGCCGGCGCGTCCCCTCCGGGAAGATCGCGAGCGGGTCCCCCTCGGCGAGCACCGCGTCGCAGGCCCGCAGCGCGGCCCGGTCGGTCGTGCCCCGCTCGACGGGGATGCCACCGAGCCGCGGGAACAACGCGCCGCCGATCCGCGACGAGAACAGCTCCTGCTTGGCGAGGAACCGGATCCGCCGGCGGGTGACGAACGCCGTGAACGGCACGTCGAGGATCGACCGGTGCGACGGCGCCAGGATGTAGGGCCCCGAGCCGGGGACACGGTCGCGGCCGATCACCCGGACCCGGAAGATGACCCGGCAGAGCCCGACCACCAGGTCGCGCACCACCCGCCAGAAGATCATCGGGGCGCGCCCGTGCGCGCCCGGACCTGCTCCACGATCTCGGCCACGACGTCGTCGACGGCCCGGCCGGTGGTGTCGATGACCATCGCGTCGGCCGCCGCGATGAGTGGGGACGCGGCCCGCGTCGAGTCGAGCCGGTCGCGCCGCTCGAGGTCCTCGCGGACGGTCTCGACGCTGACCGTGCTCGCGGGGTCGGCCTCGTCGCGTCGGCGGCGGGCCCGCTCGGCCTCCGACGCGGTGAGGAAC
>DATISY010000149.1:0-19393 GCA_035468285.1 Acidimicrobiia bacterium
GAAGGCCACATCGTCTTCGGGCCGACCTAGCCCCGGGTGAAGCTCGAGCGAAGCGAGCGGCAGCCGACCGGCGCCGGTGACGTCACGGCGCCGCGGTCCAGTGCTGGGTGACGACCGCGACGTCGACGAGGGTGTCGAAGCTCGAGGTGCCCGCGAAGAAGAACACCGGCTCGTGACACGAATCACCGGTGATGAGCCCCGAGTGTCCCGTCGTGGCCCCTTTGACCGCCGAGGCCTGCAGGGTGGTCGAGGCGTGCTGGTCCGTCGGGCCGGCGGCGACCAGATCGGCGGTGGTGAGCGCCCGCCACTGGGTCGTGTACGTCCCGGACGAGCAGCCGTTCATCGTCCAGGGGAAGTCGGCGATGTAGTTCGGCTGGCCGCTGAAGACCCGCAGGATGGAGCTCGACGGCGCGCCGTCCTTCTGGAAGCCTGCGAGCTTGGTCGGCATGGCCGGCGCCAGGGGGATCTTCGAGTTCGTCGTGGGCGTGGTCGAGCCCGAGGAGCCGCCGCCCAAGGCGAGGGCCAAGCCGACGCCGCCGCCGACGAGGAGCACGCCGGCGAGGACGACGGCCACCACGGTGCGGCGGGAACGGGAGCCGAGCCGCCGGAGCCCGGTCACTCTCGCTGACGCAGGGTGGCGGTCGCCGCCGGCGGTGACGACCATGTCGGTCGGGTCGACCCCCGCGGCCCGGGCCGCGTCTTGAAGCTCACGACCGAACGCGGCCGCGGTCGGTGTGCGCGCCGCCGGGTCCTTGGCCAGGGCGTGCTCGAGCGCACCGGACACGGAGTCGGGGACACCCCGGTCACGCAGGTCCGGCGGGGGTTGGGTCGCGATGCGGGCGATCACTGCCGGCAGCGTGTCCTCGTCCTCGATCACGAACGGTGGGTGCCCGGTGATCAGCTGGTAGAGCGTCGACGCGAGGGAGTACACGTCGGACGCGGCCGACGGCGGCTTGCCTTCCAAGAGCTCCGGCGCGGCGTGCGCGAACGTCGCGGTGACGATCCCGCTCCGGGTCTCGTAGCCGCCGTGGAGGCGAGCGATCCCGAAGTCAGCGAGTTTGGGCTCGTCGTAGTCCGAGACGAGCACGTTCTCGGGCTTCACGTCACGGTGCAGGACCCCGCTGTCATGGGCGCGCTGCAACGCTCCGCAGATCTTGATGCCGATCGCAGCCGCTTCCGACCAGCTGATTGCCCGCCCGGCGAGCCGCTCGGCGAGGGTCCCGCCGGCGAGGAACTCCATCGCGATGTACGGGCGTCCGTCGATGGTGTACCCGGCCGCGTAGACCGTGACGATGTTCGGATGACCGGACAGGGAGCCCATGGCCAGGCATTCCCGTTCGAACCGGGCGCGCGCCGCCGGGTCGTCGGAGACGTTCGTGAGCACCTTCAGGGCCACCGTGCGGTTGAACTCGACCTGCAGGGCCCGGTACACGATCCCGAACCCGCCCCGTCCGACCTCGCGGAGGTCGATGTACCCCTCGACCAACGTCGGCTCGGGAGACTCCACCCGACGGGTCTCGCCGCTGCTCGGCGTGTCAGGCACCGCGTCCTCCTCGCCGCGGAGCGACCGCGGCACGGCTCGGCGACCGCACGAAGCCGGGAACAAGGTCGATCATCGGTGGGTACCGTAGGCTCCGCGTGACAGGGTCGGGTCCCGGCACCCGGTGCCGATGCCCGCCCGGGGTGCTCGGGGCCTCGCCCGCCCCGCAAGAAGGTTGGCCAATGTCCGAACCCGCCCCGGCGGTGATCGTCGTGGAGCCCGGAACCGTCCGCGAGCGCACCGTGCCGGTCATCGACCGCCTTGTCGTGGGGCGGGAATGCGCCGGGATCGACGACGGGCACCGCCTCGTCCTCGACGACGACACCGTCTCACGCCAGCACCTCGAGATCCGTCTCGACGAGGCCGAGGACCGCGCCGTGGTCCTCGACATGAGCACGAACGGGACGCGCGTCAACGGGGTCCGGATCGAGCGGGCCGTACCGATCCCGATCCGGCCCGGCGACGGGCTCCAAGTGGGCGAGACCCACCTGGAGTTCCAGTCCGACCGGTTCCTCACCGGGGGACAGACCGACCGGCGCCGCACGACGCGCTACGTCAGCCAGACGTCGATGGTGCTCGTCGTCGGCGACGTCGTCGGGTACTCGACGATCTCGGAGGTGACGGACAGCTCGGTGGTCCTCGATTCGCTCGACGTGCTCTGGGACGGGCTGCGGCGCCTGCTCATGGACCATGGAGGAACGCTGAACTCCTATGCCGGCGATGCGCTGTTCGCGGTCTTCGAATCCGACCCCGTCGAGCACGCCGCGGCGCGCGCCGTCGACTTCGTGCGCGCCGCGCACCGCCACGTCCAGGAGACGGCCCCGACGCTCCCGCTGCGCTCGCCGGACGGGACCCCGGTCCAGATGGGTTGGGCGGTCGTCCTCGGGCCCGTCGCGGTCAGCACGCTGACCCGCGCCCAGCCAGCCGTGATCGGTGACACCACGAACCTCGCGTTCCGGCTCTCGGGCCGCGCGGCCCGCGAAGGGTTGCCCGAGATCCTGGTCAACGCGTCCGCCCGGGACGTCCTCGGCGACGCCTATGACTGGGGGGAGCCGCACACCGTGACGGTCAAGGGCCGGAGCGGCGAGGTGGTCGTCTTCGGCGTTTCCGCGTAGCGACAGCCGACGTGGTCGCTGGTCACGGCGTGTGGTAGACGAAGGTGTCCGCAGCGAGACGCGAGCCGCCCCATGCGCATCGAATCGTCCGTCCTGTCCCTGTCGTGGATCCCGTCGGAGGCCGTGACCGGCCTGCCGAAGCAGGTCTTCGAGGCCGGGGTCACCCACTACGACGAGCCCCTGCCCGATGTCGTCGCCTCGCTCGAGGAGATCGAGGAGCTCCGCGGGGCGGCCCGGTTCCGGTTCGCGAATCGGCTCGCGGCCTGGATCGAGGTCGACGGCGGTCAGATCGTCGAGGCGGGCTACAGCGGCGGCGGCCTCATGGGCGTCACCTTGGTCAAGGTCGCGGGCAAGCGCGTCGGGTTCCAGGCCGTCGGGTTGCCCGACCTTCAGGCCGAACCGGAGCGACACGGCACGCACGTCCGCTTCGTGCAGACCAGCGGCGGGCGAGCGCCGCTCCCCGCACCCCGAACGGTCCGCCATCCCCCGTTCATCCAACTCCGCCCGCCGGATGTCTGGACCACGCTCGCGCTCACGATCCGATCGGACGGAAGTTCCAGCTTCGAGGTGGTCGGCGCGAGCCAGTTCCCGCGCCACTGGATCTACGACGACCAGGGTCACCTGGCGGCGAAGGCTGGCCTCGCCGACTTCTCCGAGTGGTACCGCTCGTCGTTCGGGAAGCACACCCCTTGGGGTGACCACGACACGAAGGCCTACGTCACCGCGGTCGAGACCGCCCTCGAGCGGCGCCTCTCCGCCTCGATCATGCGTGGAGGCGCCAAGCCTGCGATCCGATCCGTCGCGGCCGGGAAGACGCTCACCGAGCAGGGAACGCCGGGCGGTGACCTCTTCTTGCTCCTCGATGGGATCCTCGACGTCGTCGTCGACGGCGAGCCCGTCGCCGAGGTCGGGCCGGGAGCGATCCTCGGTGAGCGCGCGCTCCTCGAGGGCGGCCAGCGGACCGCGACCCTCCGGGCGCTGACCAAGTGTCGGGTCGCGGTGGCCTCGGCCGACCAGATCGACCGGGAGGCCCTCGCGGAGCTCAGCGCGGGGCACCGTCGCGAGGACGGACTCGCTCCGTCGACCTGAGCCGGACGGTCAGGCCGCCGCGTCGCCTGCGACGGCCGCGTCGGTGAGGCGCGCCTCGTCGTAGCGGCGCACCCATCGGCCCACCACCCGAGGGGAGGATCCCCCCGGGGGAATCAGGCGGGGCGAGCCGCGCCGAACGGCTGACCCCAGATCGGCCCGATGTGCACGTCGTTGCCGGTGCCGCCGGACTCGAGGATGCGGCCGTCACCGAGGTAGATCGCGACGTGCTCGCTGCCGCCGTCACCCCAGTACAGGAGGTCGCCGGGCAGCATGGCGCTCATCGAGATGTGGGGGAGGCTGGCGTACTGGGCGCCGGAGTAGTGGGGGAGATGGACGCCGGCGGAGGCGTAGGCCGCCATGACCAGCCCGGAGCAGTCGAAGGAGTCCGGTCCGGCCGCCGCGTACACGTACGGCTTGCCGAGCTGCGCCCGGGCGTAGGCGATGGCCTGCGCCGCGGCGGGCCCGGGGGGCGGAAGGTTCGGGAAGTCGCCGGCGTTGCCACCCGACCCGCCGAAGCGGGACTGGGCCGCGGCGAGCGCGGCGTCTTGGCGGCGCTGCTGCTCCTGCTGGACGAGCACCACGAGCTCGCCCTGCACCTGGTTCAGGGTCTGTTGCTGCTGGGCGTTCAGGGCCTGGAGGCTCTGCTGGGTGGTCTGGATCTGCTGGCGTTGCGCGTCGGCGTCCGCCCGGGCCTTCTCGGCGTCGCCCTTCTGCTTGGCGAGCGTCTGCTTGGCGGTGTTGAGCCGACCGACCAGGGAGTTGTCCCGGGCGGCCTGCGCCGCGGCGTATTTCTGGTGGACCAGGAGCTCCTGGGCATCCTTGACGTTCAGGGCGTCGAATGCCTGGCCCGAGACCGCCTGCCGGTAGACCGAGGCGCCCCGTTCCCGGATCAGGGCCCGGACCTGGTCCAGCTGGAGCTGGGCCGCGCTGATGCGGGCCGCGTCGTCGGCGATGGCCTGCTCGGCTTGTTGCAGCTTGAGCTGCGCCCCGTCGAACTGCTCCCCCAGCGCGCCGATCTTCTGGTTCGCGGCGTCGATCTGGTCCTGGAGGGCCTTGGCCTGGGCCTGCTTGTCGGCGATGGGGTCCGCCCCCGCGGGCTGGAGCCCGGCCCCCGCCACCCCGACCAGGATGATGGCGGCGAGGATGCTGAGGCCTATGCGGCGAAAGTGGAGCAGCACGAGCCGAGCAGGCTAGTGGTCGTCGTGGGGTCGGGCAAAGGCGGCGTCGGGCACCGCCGCCTACGGTGCCGACATGTCATCTCGGCTCAGCAGCGACGAGCTGATCGACACCGCTCGGTCCCGGACCGGGCTCGAGGACTTCGGTGGTGACACGTTCCGCCTCGGGCTGGACCGCCTCGTCGACGGCCTCGAGCGCGAGGCCCACCTCACCGAGCTCGGGGTCGCGATCACCCCCGAGATCCTGCTCTCGTATTTGACCAACCGCCTCGAGATCATCGACTGGCACGCCCAACACCCCGAGATCGGCCGGGCGGACGTCCGGCCCCCGGTCGTGATGATCGGGCAGGGCCGCACGGGGACCACGATCCTCCATGACCTCCTCGGCCAGGATCCCGCGAACCGGCTCCCCCTCACCTGGGAGGTGGACCGGCCGTGCCCGCCCCCGGAGACGGCCACCTACGAGACCGACCCTCGGATCGCGGAGGCCGACGCCACCATCGAGGCCGCCAATCAGGCCCACCCCGAGTTCAAGTCGATGCACCCTTCGGGGGCCCGGCTGGGCCAGGAGTGCATCCGGATCACCGGCGGCGAGTTCGCCAGCCTCATCTTCTTGAGCCAGTACCGCCTGCCCTCCTACCTGGAGTGGCTGACCAACGAGGCGGACCTCGCGCCCGCGTACCGGTGGCACCGCCGGTTCCTGCAGCTCTTGCAGTGGCGACACGGCGGCGAGCGGTGGGTCCTGAAGTCGGGCGCGCATCTCTGGGCCCTCCCCGCCCTCGTCGCCGAGTATCCCGACGCCCTCTTCATCCAGACCCATCGGGACCCGCTGCGCATCATCCCGTCCCTGTCGTCGTTGTTCGCGACCGTCCGGCGCACCTTCAGCGACCAGGTCTCCCTCGACGACGTCGCAGCCGAATGGGCCCCCCCGATCCTCGACGCCCTCGACCGGTCGGTCGACGCCCGCGAATCGGGTCTCATCCCGAGCGACCGGGTCCTCGACGTGCAGTACGCGGCGTTCCTCGCCGACCCGATCGGCACCATCCGCTCGATCTACGAGCTCTGGGACGCCGAGCTGCCCCCCGACGTCGAGACGCGCATGCGGGCGTTCCTCGCTGAGAACGCCCAGGACAAGCACGGCGTCCACCGGTACTCCCTCGCCGACACCAGTCTCGACAGGGGGAAGCTCCTCGAGCAGTCCCGCCGGTACCGGGAGTACTTCGACGTCCCGACGGAACCGCCGCGCTGACCGACGCCCGGCCGGATCAGCCGGCCGGGTGCTCGACGCGGGTGATGTGCTGCAGCTCGACCATGAGCGGCAGCACGAACCCGATGTACGCGCTGGTGAGCGTGTAGTCGTGGCTCGGGCCCGGGGTGGTGCGCGTCGCGACGTCGATGACCTGCACCCGCTCGTCGCGCTCCTGCCGGGCCTTGGCGCGTCCCACGATGTCCTCAAGCTCGGCGCGCGTCGAGACCTGCAGCCCGAAGTGGTCGAGCGCCGGCGCCACGAGATACGGGTCGCCGGGCAGGAGGTAGACGAACTCGGCGAAGGTCCCGGTGTAGAGGATCAGCGGGTTGCCGGATTCGCCGGTGTTGTCCCCCTCCGTCCAGCCGAACACGTCGCCGTAGAAGTCGAGGATCTCGGCCCGACCGGCGTCGTCGAGCAGCGCGGGATCGACGGTGAGCGCGACGTGGTTCAGGCTCGGGCGGGTGGTCTCGGTCATGACGACACCTCCGGTCGGACGAGGACCTTGCCGGGCAGCGCGCCGGCGGCGAGCTGCTCCATCGCGCCGAGCACGCCGTCGAGCAGGACGTCGTCGGCGTCGATCAACAACTCGAGGGGCAGGTCACCCGACGCGAGCAACGCGACCGCCGGCGCGAACCCCTCCGCGTCGTAGTTGTAGGCGCCGAGCGCGGTGAGCTCGAGGACGATCATCCGGTTGTGGTTGATGCGGGGCGGGGTGCTCCCCGTCCCGACGAACACCAGCGTCCCCGCGTAGTCGAGCTGGTCGAGGGCCGCTTCGGCGGCGCGGGCCTGCCCGGAGCACTCGAACGCGAAGGAGTAGGGGTTCTCGGCGATGCGGCCGATCGGCACCGACGGCAGCGCGTCGGGCGTGATCGCCCGGCTCGCCCCGACCGCCAGCGCGCGGGCGCGCCGGGGGGCGGACGGCTCGGAGACGGTGATGTCCCGGATGCCCCGGGTGCGCAGGACCGCGACGGTGAGGAGCCCCACCGGGCCGCCGCCGGTGACGAGGACGCGATCGTCCGGGCCCACCCCCGACAGGTTGACGGTGTGCAACGCGATCGCGGTCGGTTCGGTGAGCGCGGCGTCACGCGTCGAGAGCGCGTCCGGGATCCGGAGGAGCCGCGCCGCGTCCGCGGTGACGTACCGGCAGAACGCGCCGCGGAACCCGAGGTAGTCCGGCGGCTCCCGCCGGAGGCAGACGGAGGGCCGGCCCCGCTGGCAGGCCCGGCACGCACCGCACCCCGGCGTCGGGTTCGCGACGACCCGGGCCCCCGCCTCCCAGTCGCGCACCGCGTCACCGGTCGCGGCGACGGTCCCGGACCATTCGTGGCCCAGGACCGACCCGGCGCGGGCGAACTGCTCGAGCACCAGGTGCAGGTCGGTGCCGCAGATCCCGCAGTGGGAGATCTCGACGAGCACCTCGTTCGGGCCCAGCGTCGGGACGGGCAGCTCCTCGACCTCGACGCGCCCGCCGCCCTGGTACACCGCGGCGGCCATCGCAGCGCGAACCATGACCCGGATGCTACGGCCCCCGTCCGGCTGCCGCCCGGGGTGAGCCGGGAACCGCGGGACGAACCGCGCCGGGTCGGGGACTACACGAGAAGGGTCGATACCGCGATCGCGACGACCGCGGCGAGCACCAGCCCGTCGACCAGCCGGGGCCCGCTGTAGCGCCCGAGCGTCGCCGCGACGCCGCCGCGGGCTTCGATGGCCTCCGCGAAGTCGCCGGCGCGCCGCAACGCGACAACGATGGCGGTGCTCAACAGATCGTGGGCCTCGCGCAGGTTGTTGGCGAAGGCGCGGCGAAACGACACCCGCGGTCTGGGCGACGGGCGACGGCGGAGCCGCCGGACCGCCACCAGCGTGCGGAGCTCGTCGAGCAGCAGCGGGAAGCACCGGATGGACAGGCCGACCGCGACCACCCACTCGTCCACGGGGAGGCGGAGGCAGCGCAGCGGGGCGGTGAGACGCCCGATGGCCGGCGCGACCTCGCCGAGCGGTGTCGTCCACGCCAGGAGCAACGCCGCGACGACGAGCACGATCCCGAGGGTCGCGAGCAGGGCCCACTGGCCCAGACCACCGATGCTCAGGTCCAGGCCAGCGACGCGTTCGACGGGCGCGGTGCCCGACCGGAGCGTCAGCAGGCCGCCGAGCGCGAACACCAGCCAGAACCAGCGCGGCAGCCGCGGGAACGCCCCGAGCGGCACCCGCGCGACGAGGAGCCCGACACCCACGACCACCGCGATCGCGAGCAACGTCGTCCACGTCGGCTGCACTGCGACGAGGATCGCGAGCACCATCACGATCAGGAGCTTCGTGCCGGCCCAGAGCCGGTGCAGCGGCGAGCTGCCGGGCAGCAAGCGGAGGATGATCAACTCGGGTCGGCGGCGCGCGCCAGCCGAGCTGGGGTCCGCTCCGTCGACCCCGAGTCCCGTGCTCATGGGCGGGCTCCCGTCCCGACAGCCAGGTCGGGAACGGCCACGTCGCGCACGACGCAGCCCCGCTCCAGCTCGACCACCCGGCTGATCAGCCCCTCGGGCAGCTCGTCGTCATGGGACACGACCACGACCGTGATCCCCGATTCGAGGCGCAGCCGCCGGAGGAGCTGACTCAGGGCGTGGCTTCCGGCGTCGTCGAGACCGGCGAAGGGCTCGTCGAGGACGATCACGTCGGGGTGTCGGGCCACGATGCCGGCGAGCGCGACTCGGCGCATCTCGCCGCCGCTGAGCTCGTCGACCCGACGGTGGGCGAACGCGGCCGAGTCGAGCCCGACCGACGCCAACGCCGCGTCGACGACCTCGGGACCGGCACCGGCCGCGGCGGCGACGTCGCGTGCAACCGTGGATCGCAGCAGCTGGAGGCGGGGGTGCTGGAACGCGAGCCCGACGCGACCGATGGCGCGGTCGACCGGCTGCCCGTCGAGCAGCGCGGAGCCCTGAGAGGGGCGGAGCAACCCGGCGAGGATCCACGCCAGGGTCGACTTCCCCGATCCGTTGTGCCCGAGGACGAGGACGCCTTCACCCGAGTCGAGCTGGAGATCGACACCGTCGAGGGCGCGTGTCGCCCATGGTGTTCCCCACCCGTAGGTGTGCCCGACGCCGCGCAGCTCGAGCACCGTGCGGGCCGGCGACGGCGGGGTTGGGAGCACCGCACCCGACGGCGGCGTGCGCCCGGACGGCGGGACCGGCCGGCCCGCCTCCAGGGCGAGCACCCGGTCCGCGGCGGCGGCCTCGCTCCCACGATGGGTGACATGCACGACGGCGACGCCCCGTTCGGCGCTCTGGCGCAGCAGACCGACAAGCGTCTGGCGTCCCCCGGGGTCGACCATCGACGTGGACTCATCGGAGACGAACAGCCGCGGGGCGCGCGCCAGCGCGGCGCCGACCGCGAGGCGTTGCAGCTCACCGCCGGACAAGGTGGAGGTCTCCCGGTCACCCAGACCGGTGAGACCCACCTCGTCCAAGACGGCGTCGACATCCACCGGCTCGTCGCGCGGTAGTCCCCACACGATGTCGTCGCGGACGCGGACGCCGAGGACCTGCGCTTCGGGACGTTGGAACACGATCGCGCTCCCGCGGCGATGCCCCAACCCGACTGGACCCGGGCGCATGACGGTGCCGACGGTCGGTGCGCGGCCGACGAGGATGCGTGCCAGGGTCGACTTGCCGGACCTGTTCGGTCCGATGATCGCGACGAGCTCACCCGGCTGGATCGTGAGCGAGACACCGTCGAGCGCCCGGCGCGTCGCGTGGTCGTACTGGAACGCGACGTCGTGGAGCTCGAGGGGGACCGGCACCGGCGGGTCGTCCCCCACCGGGATCGGGAGGGGGTCTTCATCGCCGACGGCGGCGCTGACGCGGCGGAGCGTCGGACGGGCGATGAGCCAGGAGACGGCCACGCTCCCCGCGATGGCGCCGAGCAGCGCGATCGGGATCGTGGCCCACCAGTAGCGGGTTGCCCATCGCACGACCTCGTCACCGAGCCGGGCGAGTTGGGTGACGCCGAGATCCTGGAGGGTCCGGCTCGTCCCCTTCCACGAGTTGGTCACCTGCGCCAGCAGCAGCCGTCGCAGGTCACCGAGGACATACAGCGCGGCGATGGCCGCACCCGCCGCGGGGGGCCACAGCACGACCACGCCGACGAGCACGGTCCGTCCGATCCCCCATGCCCGACGCGTCGCGAACCCCACGAGCGCGCCGAGGACCGCGCAGCTCGCCACCGAGGTGACCAAGCCCGCGCCGATCAGGAAGGCGAGCGCGCACGCCGCGAGCCCCCCGGCGATCACCGCCCGGACCCGATGCCGCGCCGCGACGGCCGCCATCGGCACGACCGCGGCCGCGAACAGGATCGATGCCAGCGGCACCAGGTGGCCGACGAGGCAGAAGGCCAGCGTCAGGTCGCCCATGACCACCGCTTCAGCGAGCTCGAGCGCGCTCAGCCGTCCTCGCCGGCGAGCGCCCGCGACGGGACGAGGCGCTCGGAGCTGGCTCACCCCCGAAGCCTTCCACGCGAATCGAGGATCACCGACGCGTGGCCGTCACCGCTGCCCGCCCGCTCGGCAACGCTCTCAGCACTGTCACAGCGGGCTTCGGCGATGCTCCCCGTGCCCCGGTGGCCGCCACCTGACCCTCGACGCCGACGGCGCGGTCACCGGGTGCACCAACGGCATCGGCGCGCGGGCGCTCGGCGGTGTCGCCTACGGGACGACCCCCAAGTCGCGGGCCCACTGCAGGTTCAGGCGAGCCGAACCGACGTGCGCGATGTGCACGACGTGTCCCTCACCCTGCCCGGCGTCGCCGTAGGTGATCGGCCCTTCGCCTGACGTCTCCGCGTCCCGAGCGAGCCGGTCGAGGTCCTGCCAGTACCCGATCTCGGCAGGGGTGGGCGTGAACACCTCGTGCACGATGGGGATGTGCACCGGGTCACCGAGCATCATCCCGTAATAGCCGAGGTCGCGGAGCTCCTCGGCCCAGCGGCGCAGACCCTCGACGTCGTCGCGCGCGCCGCCCCACATGCCGCTGACCGGATACCGAATGCCCGCGGCGCGGGCGTCGACGAGCACCTTCGAGCGCAGGAACAAGGTCTCGCGACCCTCCGGGGTCCAGCGGTAGCCGAGCGCCTGATGGATGTCCCCGAAGCGGGACACCGCGCCGCCGAGATACGCGACCCGGGGCGACGCCACCCCGATCTCGTACGCCTGCCGGAGTGCCTGCGCCGTCTCGAGAATCGGGTAGATGGCCACGGTGCCGACCGGGACGCCGAGATCGACCTCCATGTTGTGCAGCAGGGCGTGCATCGCGTGGATGTCGCCCGGCCCCTGCACCTTGGGGACCAGCACCCCGGTCAACGCCGGGCTCATGACCGCGCGCAGGTCCTTGATCGTCTGACCGGACGACGGTGGCTGCACCCGCGCGAACAGCAGCGGTCCGTCATCCCCCGGGCTCACCGTGTCGAAGAAGGCCCGGATTCCCGCCCGGGCCGTCTCGCGGGCTGACTCCGGGAACGGTGTGCGCGGCTCCTCGAGGTCGATCACGATCGAATCCGCCCCGGAGCCTCGTGCTGCGTGGACCTGGTCGACCTGGTCTCCCGGCACGAACAGCACGGTCCGCAACGGCCGTGCGGTGGCCTTGTCCATCGAATGCCCGCCGATCCTCAGGCCGGCTCGCCCCGGAGCGCGTCCGTCGCGGCGGACTCGCAGACCGTGCCCGCGAAGAACGCCGGGTTCGGGGCCCCGTGGAGACGGACGGGGTTGAGGAACGTGAGCTCGCGGAACTGGTCGGCGGTCATCACGCCCCGCTCGACCAGCTCGAAGGCCTCGGCGATCGGCTCGGTCATGTCCGGGACGTCCCAATGAGAGATGTCGGAACCGAGGACCGGGCGGAGGCGAGCGCCCAGAGGGTTGACGTCGTCGCGAAACGCCCAGACGAGCAGGGGGTCATCGGCCTCGCAGCCGAAGTAGAAGTGCGGCTCGAACAGGCGACGAAGGTCAACGGCTTCGCGGATCTCGCACGCCGCGAACTCGTCGAGGACCTCGGGACGCGCCGCGGCGCGCCCGTAGTAGCGCCGCAACTCCTCCACGCGGGCGACGACATCAGGGTCGCCGTACTCACGGAAGTAGTCCATCAGCGCGTCGACGTCGAGCCGATCGGGATCGAGGCCCTCGATCGCTCGGCCGTTTCGCTTCTCCCAGTGACCGACGAGACCCGCGAACAGGCTGCAGGCCCAGGCCACACCACCTTCGAGGAACCCGACGCGCAGGTTCGGGAACCGGCGCGTCACCCCGCCCAGGAACAGCGACTTGCACAGCGATTCGTGCGCGGCCGCAAGGCCGTTGATGTGGTTGAAGACGTAGTTCGAGATCGAGCGGGTCACCCGATGGTGCTGGAGGGCGCTGTGGACGACGGGCGCGACACCGAGGTCGACGCACGCGGACCAGAACGGGTCGTAGTCGTACTCGCTGTCGAGCCCGTACATGTCGAGGCGGTACGCGTCCCGTCCGAGCGGCCGGCGCGCATAGCCGGCGATGAGTGCGGACTTCATCCCCAGCTCTCGTACCGCGAACTCCAGCTCGGCGACCGCCTGGCGAGGGGTGTTCATCGGGATGAGGGCGCCGACCGTGCACCGGTCCCGGTACGGCGCGAAGACCCGGGCGTGATACCGGTTCACGGCCCGACACAGCGCCGACGACAGCTCCTCGTCGGTCTCTTCGAAGAACGCCAAGCTCATCGACGGGTACAAGATCGTGAAGTCGATCCCGAGCTCGTCGAGTCGCTCATGCAGCAGCGCAGGCAGATGCGCCGTGGCGCGATCGCGTGCGTCGTGCGTCGGCCAACCCCACCATGACGGCATCGCTCGCCACTGCTCCCGAACCGAGGGGTCGGCGCGGTCCGCCAGGTTCGACGCGGTGTCGGTCGGCGCCGTCCGGCCGGCGAGGAACCGGTCTCGCAAGGCCGAGCCGCCGAACTCCTCGAGCGACGACGCCAGCTCATCGTCGAGGATGGGGCCGATCTCGACGAAGTGGCCGTCCGCGTCGATGATCGGGTGGACGACCTGGTCGCGGACCCGGGCCGCCTTCGTGAGCGTCGCCGTCACACCCGACCTCCTCGCACGCCTGCCCGGGATGGGCGGCCCCGCTCAAAGGCCATGCTCGACAGCGCCGCCGGTGGGCACCTCACGGTCGAGACGACGGTCGCACCCAGTGTCGGGCTTGGCGCGCGAGCCGCCGCCGGGTGGCCGCGTCGAGCCGATACCAGAGCCAGAGCAACGCGCCGCTGGCGACCACGAAGGACAGCACCGCCTGGCCCGCCGCCCCCAGCAGCTCCGAGCCGATCACGAACCCGAAGAAGATCAGCGCGCCGACGAAGACGAGCACGAAACCACGGCCCGCGGTCGAGCGGGCGGACCGCTCGGATCCGCGGACTGCGCCGTTGCTCGGGGCCGGAGAACTCATCACGGCGAGCCTACGCGCGGACCAGGAACGTCGGTTCGGCACCGTAGAGTCCGTGGTCGTGCGATTGCGCGCCCAGCCACGTGAGCGGATGCGCTGCCGAGGGGCCGCCACCGCGATCGGGGTCCTGGCCATCGTGATCTGGCCGTCCGCCGCGCTCGGGGCGCCACGCGGCAGCGCGTCGACGGCGGGGATCCTGAAGGCGGGGCTCATCAGCTCGCGGGACGTGCCTGCCGGTTGGACGAGCACCCCGGGGCACAAGAATCCCGCGTTGCTCATCATCGACGGACTCGGCCCGTGTGCCGCGACCCAAGCAACGCTGAACAGCGCAAACCAGGGCGCGCGACGCGCGTTCTCCCGCCGGTTCGTGGCGCCCGACCAGATCGGCGCCGCCCAAGACGTCGTCTTCCTGGGCCGGGATCTCGGGTCGGCGCAGGCGTACGCCTCGGCGTACGACGGGCCCGAGGGTCGGGCCTGCGTCCAGGCAGTCGCGGACCAGGTCGCGCACCAAGCCTCCGGGACCGCCGTTGTCACGCCCATCGCCGACACCGCCACGGTCGGTGATCAAGGCGTCGGCTACGAGTTTCAGATCACCGCGCCGAACAACGGCGCGCTCGTGACCTTGGTCTCGGACCTGATCGTGGTGCGGGTGGGCCGCGCCGTCTGCGGGTTCCAGCTCCAAGACGTGACCCAGAGCCTCCCCGCGCGTGTCGGCATCGTCCGCGCTGTCACCGCCCGGCTCCGCCGCCTCGCGGCCCACTGACCCACCGTCTCGGGGGGGGGGGGCGTCCACCGGCGCGTTGGCGGTTACAGCGCGGTGAGCGTCCGGGCGATCGGGATGTCGTGCCCGTCGAGGCAGATCCGGTCCCGACCCGCGTCCTTCGCGGCGAAGAGCGCACGATCGGCCCGCTGGACGAGGTCGTCGAGGTCCGCTGCGTCGCTGGAGTGCGCCACGCCGAAGCTCGCCGTGAACGTCGGGGTGTCGCCACGGCTCGTGGCGTGCATGAGGCGCTCCCGCACCCGGCCCATCGCCTCGATCGCCTCGTGCGCGTCGGCTCGGGGCAGCACCACGGCGAACTCCTCGCCCCCGTACCGGCACGCCAGGTCCTCGACGCGCAGCTCGTGGCGCAGCGCCTCGGCGAAGATCCGCAGCGCCCGGTCACCGGCTTCGTGCCCGTTGGCGTCGTTGAGGTCCTTGAAGTGGTCGAGGTCGGCCATGACGAACGAGAAGTCCACTCCCTCGGTGCGGAGCAGGCGAACCCGGTTCTCGAGGCTGCGCCGGTTGATGAGCCCGGTCAGGCCGTCGGTTGACGCCTGCACCTGCGTCTCGGCCATCACCCGAAGCATCCCGATCCGGTTGCCGGCCTGATTGGCGAGTGTCTGTAAGGCCTGGACCCGCTGCTCGTTGAGCGGCTCGTCGACGACGCCGGTCGTGTGGACGACCCCGACCGTCCGTCCCATGATCGACACCGGGACGCAGACCGCCGAGCAGCGACCCTGCGGGCGTCCCCGCAGCATCGGGCACGCGTCGAGCTCCTCACTGTCGCGAAACACCTGGGTCTGGGCCCGGCGGGCGGCTTCACACTGGTCCGGTGAATCGACCATGCACCCGGCGGTGCTCTCCCCGTCGGGTGCCGCCGTAACCATCCGTTCGAGGTGCGCGTGGCTGTTGTCCGCGAGGAGGAGCTCGACCGGCGACTCGGGCGCGATCCGACCCATCGCACGCTGGAGCACATCGAACGCGCCGACCTCATCCTGGACCATCTCGAGCGCGCGCGCGAGACGGGTCTCGAACTCGCGTCGCTTCGCCTGGACCCGCATGGCGCGGTCGTGCGCGACCCGGACGCTGCCGGTCTCGAGGCCCTTGGCCTGGGCGGTGCGGGCGAGCCACCAGAGCAGCGGGGCCGACAGCACGGCGGCGACGCCGGTCCCGACGCCGACGAGCGCCAAGCCCCCGAGCGAGGGGGTCAGGGCCCGCAGCACCACCCCGGTGACGGAGTACGCCACCGCGACCAGCACCACGCCACCGACCGCGGCGTTCCTCGCGATCGTCCCCGCCTCGGACCGAGCCTCGGCCCAGTCCTCCTCGGTGACCACGATCCCGTCATTGCCCATGTCGAAGCCTTCCCCGGCAAATCTGGAAGGAGGTATCGGCGCGCCGACCGGGTCCCTGAACGCAGAATTTCCGCCCGGAATGCGGGACAGGTCGGTCTTTCCTCGCCGAGTGCGAGGCCACGAGCTCCACGCCGCAGGTGCCCGCCGGTGAACACCGGCCGACGGCCTGTCGTCGTCGAACCGAGCCTGGGAGAAGGATCCGGTCCCCGCCGCGGCAGGCGCTACGCGGTGGGCTGATGAGCAGGGTCGACTCGGACCTGCTCCTGGCTCTCCCTCGGGGGCGTCAGGGCTTCGTCTCCCGAGAACGCAGCCACGAGCCGACGGGCGATACGGCGCTTGCTCCGCCCACCCGACCGTTGGAGCAAGAAGCCGAACTCGACGCCGTCGGGCGCAGTCGGAAACCAGTCGATCAGATGCCACCGCCACCGAAGATGGCGAACGCCGTAGAGGAGCACCGCCTGGAACTCGACGTCGGCCCAACAGTGGGCATGGATCGACCGCTGGCGGTGCCAGTCGAGGGGGTGGACGTCGAAGGGCGAGGGGCCGTCGCGCGTCTCCGCGAGAAACGTCTCGATGTGGTCATCGTCCACCGCCGTGACACCCGCCCGGTGCTCGGCGACCAGATGCTGGATCGACGTCGGCTGCCGATCGGCGTCGAAGGTCTGTCGCCGATCGGGAAGCACGATCAATGCCAGTCCACCGGGTCGCAGGACCCGGTGGATGTCGGTCACCATCCCGAGCGGATCCGCGAGGTGCTCGAGAACATGCGAGCAGACCACGAAATCCTGGCTCTCGGTCGCGATCGCCGAGAGCCGATCCGTATCGAAGTTGGCGATGACGTCGGGCTGGGGGAACTCAACGCCCGCGAGCTCGGGTAAGAGCTCCGCGGTCTCCTCGGGCTGCAAACGGTCGACCAGTTGGACCGTGGCCCCGGGCGGGACCGCAAAGGGCTGATGACCGGGACCGAGGTCGAGGCCCTGGCCGTTCAACTGGGCGGCAAGACGACTCCGCATAGCCCGACAGCATGACATTGGGTTTCGCCTGCTGCCAGGGCCGAGATGACCTCCCTCCCCCCCGGGGCTTCGCAGACCACCGTCGCGACGACGCCGCGCCGAATGCCACGTCGACGCCCGGCCGCCTCCAGGGGGGCCGTGGACATCGACGCCGCGTGGGGAGCGCCACCGACGGGAAAAGGGTCCCGGTCACGACGCTCGCAGAGAGGACGGGGCGGGGCTGTTCGGACGCGCCGGGCCGACAGGCGTTGTCCGTGTATGGATCCTTTGTCGTTCGTGGGCGGTGACGGCGCGGTCGACACGCCGCAGTGTCATCCGCGCCGCCCGGCGTGCTTGAGGGCCCCGGTGACGGCCGAAGGACGACCGCTAACGTGCCTCCGAATGGAACAAGCGGACCTTCCCGCGGTACGCGACTTCGTCGAGAAGCACCTCAATGCCCGACGGGGCCACGCGACCCGGATCCTGCATCTGGGTCGTGACGAGGTACGGGCCCCGATCGGGGCGTTGCTGAGCGATCCGTTCTGGACGTGCACGGCCGTCACCGAAGCGGGCTCCGGCGGCGCGAGCGCGAACCATGACAGCGCGTTCCCTGAGATCAACCCCCGGTCAGTCGACGTAGTGATCTCCACCGAGGCCTTCGAGGCGCTGGACTTCCCATGGGTCGCCTCGTTGGAGCTCGCTCGCGCGCTACGTCCAAACGGGCTCGCCTGCATCGCGATCTCGGCGGAGGCGCGCCAAGGCGCGACGGCGGACCGGTGGCGTTCCCCGCTGGACCGGACCGTCGAGCTGATCGAATGGGCGGGCCTCGAGAGCGTCGGAGTCATCGTCTCGACGAACCCGAACCAGTTCCCGGGCCCGATGGTGGTCGCACGGCGTCCCCGCCTCGCCCCCCATCGGGAGATGCTGGGACGAGCGAAGCTGCTCGCGTTGCGGGCGCTCACCGTCCGGCATGCGAACCGACGGACTCACGACTTCGGGATCCGTCGAGGCCAGCGTCGCCAGGACGCAGAGCGGCTCCTCCTGCCGCGCTCCGATCCGGAGGGGCCGCGCGGGCCCGCGGCGACTACAAGCAGGCATGGCAGGACGTGTCACACGATGCGGTCAGCGCCACGGTCGCCGTGGCCGGTCATGCCGACGAGAGCCTGCTGCAGACCACCGCGGACCAGACGGTGGAGATCCTGCGGGCCACCACCGGCCTCAAGCAAGACGACGTGGTGCTCGAGATCGGAGCCGGTGTCGGGCGGGTGGGGCCCGCCATCGCGCCCCTCGTGCGGCGCTGGATCGCGTCGGACGTGTCCTCGAACATGCTCGAGCAGGCCCGCGAGCGAGGCGCCGGCCTCGACAACGTCGAGTTCGTGGAGATCAGCGGCTGGGATCTCGCCCCGGTCGACGATTCGACGGTCGATGTCGTCTACTGCACTGTCGTGTTCCCTCACCTCGACGAGTGGGACCGGTACTCGTACGTGCTGGAGGCGATGCGCGTGCTCCGGCCCGGCGGCCGGATCTACGTCGACAACGTGAACCTGCTCAGCGAGCCTGGCTGGAAGTTCTTCACCGACATGCTGCACGGCTACCACCCGCTCGATCGTCCGCCGAACGTGTCGAAGACCTCGACGCCCGAGGAGCTCGGTGAGTACCTCCGCCGCGCCGGGTTCGTCGAGGTCGTCACCCACGGAGCACACGACGTGCTCTGGGCGTCAGCATCCGGCGTGAAACCCGCCTAGGCGAACGGCAGGTCCGTAGACCCGGATTCCGGGGTTCAGCCGGGCGTGTCGACCGCGGGTGACGCGCCCGGCGGCGAGCACCGAGAGAGTACGACGGAGCTCGCTGGTGACCCACCACATGGCGTTGGGCCGTCCACATGGCGTTGGGCCGTCGTCACCGCGTCAGCGTTCGCGGCTCACCAAAGGTGATCACGATCGTCGCGAACGATGAGCACGGTGTCGTCGTGGTCGCCGCCGGTTTCGACCGGGACGGCGACCACTTCCAGTACCAGAACGCCCACCTCCTGGAGTTTCGCGACGGGAAGATCGCCCGAATGGGTTGAGCATCCCGGCAGCACGCGCGAGTTCGAAGCCGCGTGGGCCCCCACGAACCCGTCCCCGGGTCGCGGAGCTGACCGCCATTCCGCGGGCGGGCAGCCGTGAGAGGGGGAACCACGGCTGCCCGCCACGCGGCTGCTTAGCTCCCCGCCGGTGGCCCCTTCGGAGGCACCGGGAGGCCGCATGCCTTCGCCGCGACCTCGAACGCCGCTCGCTGCGCCGCCGACGGCGGCGACCCGGGCTTCGCGGAGCCCGGCGTCGGTGGCGTGACCCCGTGCTGGCTCAGGCACGTGCGCTGGGCCGCGGTGAGCTGCACCCGGTGCCCATTCGGAGGTTGCACACCGCACGTCTTGGCCGCGGCTTCGAACGCCTGGCGCTGCTGATCAGTCGGCGGCGTGGGCTTCTGGCCCGCGCTCGGCGTTGGGAGCGTGACCCCGTGCTGCGTGAGACACGTCTTCTGGGCGTCCGTCAGACGTGGGGGATGCCCCTCGGGCGTCGGATCAGCGGTCTGGGCCCCCGCGAGGGGTGCGAGTACCACGACGAGCGTGAGCGTCGCCAACGTCGTGGCGACGAGGGCCGCCACGCGCGGCGCGCGCTGGCCGTTGGTCGTC
>DATISY010000150.1:0-18871 GCA_035468285.1 Acidimicrobiia bacterium
CACGCCCACGGCGACCGTCACCCTCGGGTATGCGCCGCCCTACGACGTCACCTACACGTACCGGCCCGCGACCCACACCTGGGCGCGCTCCTATGCCACCACTCCGCACCGCGCCGCGTCCGGAGCCGTGATCGCGCCGACGAACGTGATCATCCAGTTCGTCACCTACGACGGCGGCGGCGACGCCCAGCTCGTCGGCGACGCCCCCGGCCAGTCGGCCTGGGTCCTCACCGACGGCACCCTCACCCGGGGCCACTGGGCCAAACCCGACCCGACCACCCCGACCCAATTCACCGACCCGTCCGGTGCCCCCATCACCCTGCGCGCCGGCCGCACCTGGGTCGAGCTCGTCCCCGCCGCCGCACCCGTGCGCGTCACCCACCCGGCCCGGTAGCCCCCAGCGCGTATCCCCGGCCGGTCCGCGGGGGACGGCCAGTACACTGGGCTCGTGGCCGATCCCCGTCCCGACCGTCACGGCACCGCCCGGGTCAAGCGAGGCCTCGCCGAGATGCTGCGCGGCGGCGTCATCATGGACGTCGTCACCCCCGACCAGGCCCGCATCGCCGAAGACGCCGGCGCGGTCGCGGTCATGGCCCTCGAGCGCGTCCCCGCCGACATCCGCCGCGACGGCGGCGTCGCCCGCATGAGCGACCCCACCATGATCGACGGCATCCAGCAGGCCGTCACCATCCCGGTGATGGCCAAGTGCCGCATCGGCCACTTCGTCGAAGCGCAGGTCCTCGAAGCCCTCGCCGTCGACTACATCGACGAGAGCGAGGTTCTCACCCCCGCCGACGAGGCCCACCACGTCGACAAGTGGTCCTTCACCATCCCCTTCGTCTGTGGCGCCACCAACCTCGGGGAAGCCCTCCGCCGCATCGCCGAAGGCGCCGCCCTCATCCGCTCCAAGGGTGAGGCCGGGACGGGCAACATCGTCGAAGCCGTCCGGCACCTGCGTTCCATCCTCGGCGAGATCCGCCGCCTCACCGTCGCCGACGAGGCCGAGCGCTACGCCGCCGCCAAAGAGCTCCGAGCCCCGATCGACCTCGTCACCGACGTCGCCGAGCGCGGCGAGCTCCCCGTCCCGCTCTTCTGCGCCGGGGGGATCGCCACCCCCGCCGACGCCGCGCTCGTCATGCAGCTCGGCGCGCAGTCCGTGTTCGTCGGCAGCGGAATCTTCAAGAGCGCCGACCCCGCGGTGCGAGCCAAGGCGATCGTCGAGGCCACCACCCACTACGCCGAACCCGCCATCGTCGCCAAGGTCTCCCGGGGGCTCGGCGAAGCCATGCGGGGCGAGGAGATCAGCACCCTCGACGTGAAACTCGCCGAGCGAGGCTGGTGAGCGTGCGGTCCGACGCACGCCCTCCAGGTCATGAAAGTCGGCGTCCTCGCGCTCCAAGGCGCGTTCCGCGAGCATCGTGAGCTCCTCGACGGCCTCGACGTCGACACCGTCGAGGTCCGGTCACCCGCCGGACTCGCCGCGCTCGACGCGCTGATCCTCCCCGGCGGCGAATCGACCACGATCGGCAAGCTCCTCGTCACCTCGGGGCTCCTCCCGAGCCTCCAGGAACGCATCCGCGACGGGCTGGCGGTCCTCGGCACCTGCGCCGGCGTCATCCTCCTCGCCACCGACGTCCTCGACGGCCGCCCCGACCAGCCGAGCCTCGCCGCCCTCGACGTGACGGTGCGCCGCAACGGCTACGGAACCCAGCTGCAGTCCTTCGAGGCCGACCTGGCCGTCGCCGGGCTGACCGGCCCGTTCCCCGGCGTCTTCATCCGCGCCCCCCAGCTCGAGCGCACCGGCCCCGAGGTCGAGGTCCTCGCCCGCCACGACGGCCGCCCCGTGCTGTGCCGCCAAGGGCCGATCTGGGGCGCCACCTTCCATCCCGAGCTGTCCGGCGACCTGCGGGTCCACGAGCAGTTCCTCCAGTCCGTCGCGGCCCGATGAAGGGAGCGCCATGAGCGGCCATTCAAAATGGCACTCGATCAAGCACAAGAAGGGCGCCGCCGACGCGGCCCGCGGGAAGCTCTTCGCGAAGCTGATCCGCCAGATCGAGGTCGCGGCCCGCGAGGGCGGCGCCGACGCCGACGCCAACCCGACACTGCGGACCATGGTCAGCAAGGCCCGCGACGCGTCCGTGCCCGTCGACACGATCGACCGGGCCATCAAGCGGGGGACCGGCGATCTCGACGGGGTCCGCTACGAGCCCGTCACCTACGAGGGGTACGCCCCGAACGGCGTCGCGGTGCTCGTCGAGTGCCTCACCGACAACCGCAACCGCACCGGCGCCGAGGTCAAGAACGTCTTCACCCGCCACGGCGGCTCCCTCGCCGAGCCCGGCGCGGTGTCGTGGCAGTTCGACCGCAAAGGCGTGCTCCTCGTGGAACGCAACGCGGCCTCCGAGGACGACCTGATGCTCGCCGCGCTCGACGCCGGCGCTGAGGACATCACCGACCAGGGCGACACCTGGCAGATCACCACCGGGCCCTCCGACCTGCACCGCGTCCGTGACGCCCTCGACGCGGCCGGGATCCCGGTGACCAGCACCGACCTCGCGATGCTGCCCACCACCACGGTCCCGCTCACCGAGGAGACGAGCGCCCGCGCCGTGTTGCGTGTCATCGACGCCCTCGAGGATCATGACGACGTGCAACGCGTCGACGCCAACTTCGACATACCCGATGAGGTCCTCCAGGCGGTGATGGCATGAAACTCAACGTCGGTGACCCGGCACCCGACTTCACGCTCCCCGGCGTGGAGAACGGTCAACGCCGGGACTTCCACCTCGCGGACTACCGGGGCCAGAAGGTCGTCCTGGCCTTCTACCCCGGCGACTTCACTCCTGGCTGAACCCGCCAGCTCCGCTCGTACCGCGACGACTTCGCGGTGTTCGAGCAGGCAGGCGCGGTCGTGCTTGCCATCAGCCCCCAAGACGTCGACAGCCACGAACGGTGGGCCGAGCAGGAAGGCTTCACGTTCGCGCTGCTCGCCGACACCGACAAGGCCGTCATCGACGAGTACGGGATCGCATCGTCGCTCACCGGTGTCAAACGATCCGTCTTCCTCATCGACACCGCCGGCGTCATCCAGTGGCGCTACACCGGCACGGTGCGGGCGATCTTCAAGAAACCCCGACAGCTGATCCGCATCCTCGACACGATGACCTGATGGACGTCGACGAGGCCCGCGCGTTCCTCCGGGCCAACCATCACGCGGTCCTCGCCACTACGCGAGCCGACGGGCGACCCCAGCTCTCCCCGGTCGCGGTCACCGTCGACCGGGACGGCCGGGCCGTGGTCAGCACCCGCGAGACCGCCATCAAGACCCACAACGTCGGGCGCAACCCGGACGTGTCGCTCTGCGCGCTCAGCGACGGCTTCTTCGGCAGCTGGGTCCAGATCGACGGGGTCGCCGATGTCCAGACCCTCCCCGAGGCGATGGAGCCCCTCGTCGAGTACTACCGAGGCGTCGCCGGCGAACACCCAGACTGGGACGACTACCGCGCCGCGATGCAACGCGAACGGCGCGTGCTCCTGCGGATCACCATCACCCGGGCGGGACCCGACCGCTCCGGGTAAACCGGGTAGATTGCCCGGCCACCGCCGCCCAGGAGCCCAGTGGACGTCTCGATCACCGTCAACGGAGAACCGCAACGCCACGACGTCGAGGCCCGCACCCTCCTCGTCCAGTTCCTCCGCGAGGCCTGCGAGCTGACCGGCACCAAGGTCGGCTGCGACACCTCATCGTGCGGGGCGTGCACCGTCCTCGTCGACGGTGAATCCGTCAAGTCCTGCACGATGCTCGCCGCGCAAGCCGACGGCTCGGCCGTCACCACCATCGAAGGGCTCGCTCCTGGACCCGACCTCCACCCGGTCCAACGCGCCTTCCAGGACCAGCACGGCCTGCAGTGCGGCTTCTGCACCGCCGGCATGGTCATGGCGACCGTGTCACTCCTCGCCGAGGTCCCCAACCCCACCGAACGCGACGTCCGCCTCGGTCTCGAAGGCAACCTCTGCCGCTGCACCGGCTACCACAACATCGTCCAAGCTGTCCTCGCCGCCGCCCGCGAAGCACGATGATCCCCGCCGCGTTCGACTACGTCCGCGCCACAACCGTCGACGACGTCACCGCCGCGCTCACCGAGCACGGCGACGACGCCAAGATCCTCGCCGGCGGCATGTCGCTCCTGCCGCTGATGAAGCTGCGGCTCGCCACCCCCGCCGTGCTCGTCGACGTCGCCCGCGTCCCCGACCTCAGCTACATCCGCGACACCGGCGACGACCTCACCATCGGTGCCCTCACCCGCCACCGGGACCTCGAGACCAGCGACGTCCTCGCCCAGCACTCCGGCGTGCTCCGCGCCGTCGCCGCCCAGGTCGGCGACAACCAGGTCCGCCACCGCGGCACCATCGGGGGCTCCGTCGCCCACGGCGACCCCGCCTCCGACCTCCCCGCCGCGCTCCTCGCCCTCGACGCCACGTTCGTCGCCCGCAGCGCCCGGGGGGAGCGCACCATCACCGCGGCCGACTTCTTCCGCGGCTTCCTCGAGACCGCCCTCGCCGCCGACGAGCTCCTCACCGAGATTCACGTCCCCAAGACCGGCCCCGGCGGCTACTCGTACCAGAAGTTCAACCGCCGGGCCCAGGACTGGGCCATCGTCGGCGCCGTCGCCGTCACCAACGGCACCACCCGGGTCGGGCTCGTCAACATGGCCAACACCCCACTGCGCGCCGCCGCGGTCGAGGCCGCCCTCGCCGCCGGCGAGTCCATCGACGACGCCGCCGAGCACGCCGCCGACGGGACCGACGCCCCCGCCGACCTCAACGCGTCCCCCGAGTACCGCGAGCACCTCGCCCGCGTGCTCGTCCGCCGAGCGCTCACCGAGGCGCACACCTGATCGAGGGCCGGTGAGGCCGTGAGCGTCGCGGCCGCGCTCCTCGCCGCGGGACGCGGGTCCCGCCTCGGTGACGACGCCACCGCCAAGCCCCTCCTCGAGCTGGCCGGCAAGCCCCTCGTCTCCTGGGCGCTCGCCGCCGCGCTGGCCGCCGAGACCGAACCGGTGCTCCTCGTGGTCGGCCACGCCGGCGATGCCGTCGCCCGGGCGGCGCCCCCCACGGTGCGCGTCGTCGTCGCCCCCGACTGGAAGCTCGGCATCGCGCACTCACTCCACGCCGCGCTCCGCGCCCTGGAACCCACGCCGACTGTCACCGCGGTCTGCATCGGGCTCGCCGACCAGCCCCGCGTCGGGCCCGACGCCTACCGCCGGCTCGCCGTCGCCCACCAGGAGGGCGCCACCCTCGCCGTCGCCACCTACACCGGCCAACGGGCCAACCCCGTCCTCCTCGACCGGAGCCTGTGGCCCCAAGCCCTCACCCTGCGCGGCGACACCGGCGCCCGCACGCTGATGCGCACCTACCCCGTCACCGAGGTGGACTGCACCGGCACCGGCGACCCGACCGACGTCGATACGCTCGACGACCTGCGTGCCCTGGAGGGGAGAACCGAATGAAGCTCGAGCATGACTTCCAGGTGGGCGTCCCGATCGCCGACGCCTGGGCCACGCTCCTCGACATCGAGCGCATCGCCCCGTGCATGCCCGGCGCGCAGCTCCAAGAAGTCGACGGTGACGAGTACCGCGGCATCGTGAAGGTCAAGGTCGGCCCGATCACCGCGCAGTACAAAGGCGTCGCCCGCCTGACCGAAGCCAACGAGCACGACGGCCGCCTCGTCATCACCGCCGAAGGCCGCGACACGCGCGGGCAAGGCAACGCTTCCGCCACGATCACCGCCCAGCTCGCACCCGACGGTGACGGCACCCGCGTCCACGTCGACACCGACCTCAACGTCACGGGCAAAGTCGCCCAGTTCGGCCGCGGGGTCATGGCCGACGTCTCCTCCAAGCTCCTCGGCCAGTTCGTCGACTGCCTCAGCACCAACATCCTCGGTCCCGCCACCGCGCCCAGCACGCCCGACGCCAACCCGGCTCCGAGCCCGGCCCGCCCAGCCGCGGCGGACCCGAGACCGACACCTGATCCCGCACCACCGAGCCCGCCGGCAGCATCGTCCGGGCCGCGCCGCGTCGAGAGCCCCGAGGCCGAGGCGGTCGACCTGATGCGCGCCGCGGGAGGAGCCGTCGCCAAGCGCCTCGTGCCGCTCGTCGCCGCCGGTGTCGTCGTCGTCGGCGTCGTGGTCTGGCTCCTGGTCCGCTGAAGATCCGCCACCGGGACGCCCGTCGCCCCTAGCATCGAATACATGTTCGATCGCGGCGGCCCGGTGCTCGGGATCGACCCCGGCCTCTCCACCTGCGGGTACGGGGTCGTCCAGCGCCAGGACCGCCGGCTCAGCGCGCTCGCCTGCGGCGTGATCCGCAGCGACCCCGCAACGCCGCTCCCGGAGCGTCTCGCCGCCCTCGAGGCCGACCTCGACGCGTTCGTGCGCGAAATCCACCCCTGCGCGCTCGCCGTCGAGCGCGTCCTCTTCCAAGCCAACGTCCGGACCGCCATCTCGGTCGGGCAGGCCAGCGGCCTGGCCCTGGCCGTCGCCGCCCGGGCCGGGGTCCCCGTCACCCACTACAGCCCCAACGAGGTGAAGCTGGCGATCGCGGCCAACGGCGCAGCCGGGAAGAGCCAGGTGCAAGCGATGGTCACCCGGGTCCTCCACCTCTCGGAGCAGCCCCCACCCGACGCGGCCGACGCTCTCGCTCTCGCCGTCTGCCATCTCTGGCGCATGCCGCTGCGCGCGTCCGTCGCGCGGGCAGTGGCCGCGACGGGGGAGCGCGGCTCGTGATCGGGTCGCTGCGAGGCACGGTGCTCGAGCGCACCGCTACCGGCGAAGCCATCGTCGAAGTCGGCGGCGTCGGGTACCGGGTCCTCGTCCCGGCCCGAGCGCTCGCCGCGATCACTCCCGGCGAGCCGTCCTTCCTCTTCACCCATCTCCATGTCCGCGAGGACGCCCTCGTCCTCTACGGGTTCCCGACCCGCGACGAACGCGACACGTTCGAGGCGCTGATCGGTGCCAACGGGGTCGGCCCCAAACTGGCCCTCGCCATCTGCTCCGTACACACCCCATCGGCGCTCCGGCGGGCGTTGCTCGACGACGACGTCGACGCGCTCACCTTGGTTCCCGGCGTCGGGAAACGCACCGCGCAGCGGCTCCTCCTGGAGCTCAAGGCCCGCCTCGATCTCCCCGGCTTCGGCGACGGCGACACCGAGGCGCCGACCGCCACGTCACGGGTCCAGGTCCGGGAAGCCCTCGCCGGCCTCGGCTACGAACCCGACGAGGTGCGCGACGCCCTCGCGCAGCTCTCCGACGACGGACCCGTCGAACAACTCCTCCGGGAGGCGCTCCGCCGCCTCGCGGTCAGCCGGGTGTAGCCGCGATGCGCGAGGAGCTGCTCAAACCGGAATCAGATCCGACGGAACGGGCCGAAGAGACGACGCTGCGGCCCCGCCGCCTCGCCGAGTTCGTCGGGCAACCCCGCCTCAAAGAGCACCTCGAGATCATGCTCACCGCGGCGCGGCAGCGCCGCCAGGCTGTCGACCACCTCCTCCTCGCCGGGCCCCCCGGCGTCGGCAAGACCACCCTCGCTGGCATCGTCGCCGCCGAGCTCGAGGTCGGGTTCCGGATCACCAGCGGCCCTGCGCTCGAGCGCGCCGGGGACCTCGCCGCGATCCTCTCCAATCTCGACGACGGTGACGTCCTCTTCATCGACGAGATCCACCGCCTGCCCCGCGCCGTCGAGGAGGTCCTCTACCCCGCGATGGAGGACTTCGCGCTCGACATCGTGCTCGGCCGCGGCCCGTCAGCCCAGTCGATCCGCCTCGACCTGCCCCGCTTCACCCTGATCGGCGCGACCACCCGCAGCGGCATGATCACCGACCCGCTCCGAGACCGCTTCGGGTTCGTCGCCCGCCTCGACTACTACGAGCCCGAAGACCTCGTCGCGATCCTGGAACGATCCGCCCGCATCCTCGGGGTGGCGCTCGACACGAGCGCCGCGGCCGAGATCGCCGGCCGGGCGCGCGGCACACCCCGCATCGCGAACCGGCTCCTCAAACGGGTGCGAGACTACGCCGAGGTGCGCGCCGACGGGCACGTCGACGAGGCCACCGCCGGCGCCGCGCTGACCCTGTTCGAGATCGACCAGCTCGGCCTCGACAAGGTCGACCGCGCGATCCTGGGGATCCTCTGCGAGCGGTTCGCCGGCCAACCCGTCGGGCTCCACACCCTCGCCGTCACCGTCGCGGAAGCCCCCGAGACCGTCGAAGATGTTTACGAGCCGTTCCTCCTCAAGCAAGGTCTGATCCTGCGCACACCACGGGGACGTGTCGCCACCCCCGCGGCGTACGCGCATCTCGAGATCGCCCTGCCCGCCGACGTCACCCCGAACCTCTTCGAGAGCTGACCGCGGGCGAAGCGGTTTAGCGGGGGACCTCCGCTACGATCGGCCGGTTCCCACAGAGGTCGCGTCTGCATGATCATCGTCGTCTACCTGCTCATCCTCGTCGCGGCGTTCTTCGTGCTGGTCGTCCGGCCCCAACGCCGCCAGATGGCGACCCACCGAGCCCTGGTCTCCACGTTGACGCCCGGTGACGAGATCGTCACCAGCGGCGGGATCCTCGGCACGATCCGGGACCTCGACGACGAGACCGTCAGCCTCGAGGTCGCACCCGCGGTCGTGATCCGGGTGGCGCGGGGCGCGATCGCCCGTCGGGTCGTCGCCGTCGACGACACCCCGCCGGACGACACCCCCAGCACCTGAGATGCGTCGGCTCCGCACCTACCTCGTCGCGTCCATCATCGTCGTCATCGCCGCCGTCGGCGCCACCATCCTCTCCGGCAACGCCCCGGTGCTCGGCCTCGACCTCCAAGGCGGCATCTCCGTCACATACGCCCCCGTCGGGAAGTTCAAGTCCTCTTCGCTCGACGAGACCCTCAACATCATCAACAACCGGGTCAACACGTTCGGTGTCGCGGAACCGAACATCAGCCGACAAGGCAACGACATCATCGTCGAGCTCCCGGGCGTCAAGGACCGCGCCAAGGCGCTGCGCCTCGTGGGCCGAACGGCCCAACTCCGGTTCCGGTCCGTGATCGCGAACGTCCCGGCGAGCACCGCCGTCAGCGCGGGCAAGACCACCACGACGACCCTCAACCCGGCGGCGAAACAGGCGCTCCAGCAGGCCATCGCATCGTGCGACTCGACCCAGATCGGCGCGGCGCTGCAGAGCGGCGCCGACCTGCCGACCACGACGTTGGAGAACGACAAGACGGGGGCGTGCGTCATCCTCCCGATCCGCAACTCCAAGCAACGACTGCTGCTCGGACCGGTGACGCCCCCCGCGACGCTCGGCCTCCCCGCCGGCCTGACCGGAAGCGACGTCAGCAGCGCATCGTCGAGCTTCGCGCAGGGCCAGGGGTACGCGGTGTCGATGTCGCTGAAGAGCGGCGGCCTCGCCAAGTTCAACAAGCTCGCGTCGCAGTCGTTCGGGCAGACCGCGCCCCGCAACGAGGTCGCCATCGCCCTCGACGGGCTCGTCTACTCCGCACCCGCGTTCCAAGCCGCGTCGTTCTCCGGCGCGGTCCAGATCACCGGGAACTTCACGCCGAGCGAGGCCTCGGACCTGGCCACCGTCATCAACTACGGGGCGCTCCCCGTCCAGCTCAGGGAGATCAACACCCAAGACGTCTCCCCGACGCTCGGGAACGACCAGCTGAACGCGGGCATCGCGGCCGGCCTGATCGGCCTCCTCCTCGTGGCGCTCTACATGATCGCCTACTACCGGCTGCTCGGCCTGGTCGTCATCTTGGGGCTCGGCGTGAGCGCGGCGCTGCTCTACTCGCTGGTGTCCGGACTCGGCCCGAGCCTGCACCTCGCGCTCACCCTGTCCGGCGTCACCGGCATCATCGTCTCGGTCGGCATCACCGTCGACTCCTACGTCGTGTACTTCGAACGGCTCAAAGACGAAGTGAAGACCGGACGAACGGTCCGGTCCTCGGTCGACCGGGGTTTCGCCCGGTCGTGGCGCACCATCCTCGCGGCTGACCTCGTGTCCCTCATCGGCGCCGGCGCGCTCTGGGTCCTCGCGATCGGATCGGTGAAGGGCTTCGCCCTCTTCCTCGGGCTCAGCACCCTCATCGACCTCGTCGTGTCCTACTTCTTCATGCATCCCCTCGTGTCGCTCCTGGCCCGACGGACGAACCTGGTTCGCCTGCCCGGGATCGGGATCGCCGCGGGGCTCGACGCGCCCACCGTGACGTCATGACCGCCACCACCCGCGTCCGCCGGGCCCGCCACACGATCTCGGACATCTTCCACGAGCGGACCAACTTCAACTTCATCGAGCGGTCGTGGCGCTGGGCGCTGCTCTCCGGGACGCTGCTCCTCATCGCCGCGATCGGCCTCATCGTCGGCGGCTTGAACCTCGGGATCGACTTCACCGGCGGGGTCTCCTACACCGTGGATGTCAAGGGCTCCTCCGCCCCGTCGGTCAACACCGTGCGCGACACCCTCAAGGCCGTCGGCCAGTCCGACGCCACCGTGTCGTTGCAGACCAACCGCATCAACGGCGCCCACTCGATCGTGGTGCAGACCCCGTCGGTGAGCACCGCCAAGCGAGACCAGGTCCAGACGGCCCTCTCCCGGTACGGGTCCGTCTCGGTGCCGGTCGCGGTGAGCGCCACCTGGGGTGACACCGTGACCAGCAAGGCGCTCCTCGCGCTCGCTGTCTTCTTCGGCCTGATCGCCTTGTACCTCACGTTCCGGTTCGAGTGGCGCATGGCGGTCGCCGCCATCATCGCCGTGATCCACGACATCCTCTTGACGGTCGGCGTCTACGCCGTGACCGGCTTCCAAGTCGTGCCCGCGACGGTCATCGCCTTCCTCACCATCCTCGGGTTCTCGCTCTACGACACCGTCGTCGTGTTCGACAAGGTGGGGGAGAACACGCCCACCGTCGGCACCGACCGGGCTGACACCTACTCCAAGATGGTGAACCGGTCCCTCAACCAGGTGCTGATGCGGTCACTCAACACGTCGTTCGTCGCCGTGCTCCCCGTCGCGTCGCTCGTGTTCGTCGGCAGCGGCCTGTTCGGCGCGACCGCCCTCAAGGACTTCGCGGTCGCGCTGTTCGTCGGGCTCGCCACCGGGGCGTACTCGTCGATCTTCGTCGCCGCCCCCATCCTCGCCTGGCTGAAGGAACGCGAGCCCCGCTACCGGGCGGTCCGCCTGCGCTCGATGCAGCAAGCCGCCCGACAGGGCCGCGACCCCGGCGACGACCCCGCCGAGCGCGCCCCGGAGCCTGTCGGCGCCCCGCCAACGTCCGCTCCCGCGAGCGGGCCCGGCCCCGGCTCCGCCCCCGACGAGCGACCAGCCGCGCCACCCGCACCCCTCCCCGGCCCCGCGGCCCGACCGGGCCCGAGCGGCACCATGGGGCCACGCCCCCGCCAGCAGCGTCGCCGCAAGCGCCGCTGATCGACGCCCAGAACCCGGAGCGCGGCCGCGGCACCAGCCGGGCCCTACCATGGTGAGGGACATGAGTTCGCTCGAGGTCCGACCTGACCGCCGGTCGGTCCTGCCGCGCCCGTGGCGCCGCCATCAGGTCGACGGCGAGCTCGTCCCCATCCTCTCCGAGTACCAGCGCCGCCACCGACGGGCCGACACCGCGCTCATCGAACGGGCTTTCGACGTCGCCCGCGAGGCCCATGCCGACCAGCTCCGCCAGTCGGGCGACCCCTACCTCGCGCATCCGCTCGGCGTCGCGCTGGTCCTGGCCGAGCTCGGCCTGGACGAGATCACCATCGCGGGCGCGCTCCTCCACGACGCGGTCGAGGACACCACCGTCACCGTCGGCGACATCGACGCCACCTTCGGTCCCGAGCTCGCCGCCATCGTCGACGGGGTCACGAAGCTGGACCGGCTCCAGTTCGACTCGAAGGAAGCCCAGCAGGCGGCGACGATGCGCAAGATGCTCGTCGCGATGGCGAGCGACATCCGGGTGCTGCTCATCAAGCTCGCCGACCGGCTCCACAACATGCGCACCATCTCGTCGCTGTCGGAGCCGAAGCAGCACCGCATCGCCCGCGAGACGCTCGACATCTACGCGCCCCTCGCGCATCGGCTCGGGATCCAGGACCTGAAATGGCAGCTCGAGGACCTCGCCTTCGCGGTGCTGCACCCCAAGCGGTACGCCGAGATCGAGCAGATGGTGGCCAGCCGGGCCCCCGCCCGTGACGAGGAGCTCCGCCACGTCCTCGCCGAGCTCCGGGACCGCCTCGCCGACCTCAGCATCGAGGCACAGGTCCAAGGGCGACCGAAGCACTACTGGTCGATCTACGAGAAGATGGTCGTCAAGGGCAAGGAGTTCGACGATGTCCAGGACCTCGTCGGCGTGCGCGTCATCGTCGACTCGGTCAAGGACTGCTACGGCGCGCTCGGATCCATCCACGCGTTGTGGGCACCGGTGCAAGGCCGGTTCAAGGACTACATCGCGATGCCCAAGTTCAACCTCTACCAGTCGCTGCACACGACGGTCGTGGGCCCCGACGGCCGATCGGTCGAGGTCCAGATCCGCACCAAGGAGATGCACCGTCGCGCCGAGTACGGGATCGCCGCACACTGGGGCTACAAGGAGCGGTCACCCGCCGAGGACCTCGCCTGGCTCCAACGGATGGTCGACTGGCAGCACGACACCGACGACCCGACCGAGTTCATGGAGACCCTCAAGGTCGACCTGCACTACGACGAGGTGTTCGTCTTCACCCCGAAGGGCAAGGTCGTCACCCTCCCGACCGGCGGGAACCCGATCGACTTCGCGTACGCCATCCACACCGAGGTCGGTCACCGCTGCATCGGCGCACGCGTCAACGGCCGGCTCGTCCCGCTCGACTCGACACTCAGCTCGGGGGACACGGTCGAGATCTTCACCAGCAAGGTCGAAGGGGCCGGACCGAGCCTCGACTGGATGCAGTTCGTCCACACCCCCCGGGCCCGGGCGAAGATCCGCCAGTGGTTCTCCCGGGAACGGCGCGTCGACGCCATGGACACCGGCCGGGAAGACCTCGTCAAGGCGCTCCGCAAGGAAGGCCTCCCGACCCAGAAGCTCAACCAGTCCGCCGCCCTGAAGCAGGTCGCGGCGGCGCTGCACTACACCGACCTCGACACCCTCCACGCCGCGATCGGCGAAGGCCACGTCTCGGCCCGAGCCGTCGCGCAGCGCGTCCAGCGTGAGCTGCGCGGGGGAGAGGAGCAGCTCCCCGTCACCGCCAACCGGCCCCCCGCGACGCCTCGACCGCAGCGGACCCGCACCGTCGGCGTCCACGTCGAAGGCCTCGACGACGTGATGGTGCGGCTGTCGCGCTGCTGCACCCCGGTGCCGGGCGACGAGATCATGGGCTTCGTCACCCGTGGCCGGGGCGTCTCGGTGCACCGCGCCGACTGCGCCAACGCCGCCGGGCTGTCCACGCAGTCACAACGGGTCATCGACGTCGAATGGGACCACGACGAGACCGCCACCTTCGTCGTCTCGGTCGAGATCGAGGCCCTCGACCGGTCGCGCCTCCTCCGCGACGTCGCCGAGGTCCTCGCCGAGCATCACGTCAACATCTTGAACAGCACCTCCCAGACCTCCAGCGACCGTGTCGCCCGCTTCCGGTTCGACTTCGAGCTCGCCGACCCCAGCCATCTCGACTCGATCCTGCAGGCCATCGCCCGAGTGGACTCGGTGTACGAGGCGTACCGGCTGCTGCCGGGACACGCACGGAACTGACCCCAAGCCGCGCGACACCCCCTCGGTAGCATCGCCGGATGACCGAAGCCGAGTACCGCGCGCCGGTCGGAACCCACGACGTCCTGCCCCCCGAGTCGGCGCGCTGGAGCGCACTCATCGCCACCTTCGCGGAGCGAGCAGCCCGGTTCGGCTACGGCCTGGTCATCACCCCCGTCATGGAGCACGTCGAGGTGTTCCAACGCCTCGGGGCCGCCACCGACGTGGTCCGCAAGGAGATGTACGAGCTCACCGACCGCGGTGACCGCCGCCTGGCCCTGCGCCCCGAAGGCACCGCACCCGTGGTGCGCGCCTCGGTCCAGCATCACCCGACCCCGCCGTGGAAGGTCTGGTATCTCGCCCCCCACTTCCGGTACGAGCGCCCCCAGAAGGGCCGGTACCGCCAACACTGGCAGCTCGGCGCCGAGGTCCTCGGCGTCGACGACCCCGACGTCGACGTCGAGGTCAGCGCCCTCGCCCACGGCTTCTACCGCGACCTCGGGCTCCGCCGCGTGTCGCTGCTCCTGAACTCGATGGGCACCACCGCAGACCGCACCCGGTTCGTGGGCCTCCTGCGCGACTACCTCCTCGAGCACGGCCGCGACCTCGGCCCCGAGTTCCTCACCCGCGCCGACACCCACCCGCTGCGGCTCCTCGACAGCAAAGTCGAGGACTGGCAGGACGTCATCGAGCGCGCCCCGCAGCTCACCGAGCATCTCAGCCCCGCGTCGCTGCACCACTTCGAACGGGTCCAGCACGGCCTCGACGCGCTCGGGATCCGCCACGAGCTCAGCCCCCGCCTCGTCCGCGGCTTCGACTACTACACCGCGACGACGTTCGAGTTCTCCAGCGACGCCCTCGACGCGGCCCAGAACGCCATCGGGGGCGGCGGCCGCTACGACCAGCTCGCCGAGGAGATGGGCGGCTCACCCACCCCCGGGATCGGGTTCGGGATCGGCGTCGAACGGGTCCTCATCGCCTGCGACGCCGAAGACGTCCTCCCGGCCGCGCCGCGCCACCTCGACGCGTTCGTCATCGACGCGCTCGGCGAGCACGACGCCACCCAAGACGCGACGGTCCTCGTCGCCGAGCTGCGCGCTGCGGGTCTCGGCGCGGACCGCGCGTACGGTGGCCGCTCCGTGAAGGCCCAGTGGAAGCTCGCCGACCGCTCCGGCGCCCGGTACGGCGTCATGCTCGCCCCGAAGGAAGCCGAGCGCGGCACGGTGGCCGTCAAGGACCTCACCTCGGGTGACCAGCTCGAAGTCCCCCGGGAACAGGTCGCGGGATGGCTGCGCACCCGCAGCGACCCCACCCCGAGCACCACCCCATGAGCGCGACCGCGATGCGCACCCACCGGTGCGGCGACCTCGGCCCCGAGCAGCGCGGCCTCAAGGTCGCGGTGTGCGGCTGGGTCGCGCACCGCCGAGACCACGGCGGCGTCGTCTTCCTCGACCTGCGCGACGTCGCCGGCCTGGTGCAGGTCGTCGTCGACCCCACCACCGTCGAGGGCCACCCGGCCCACGACATCCGCCACGAGTACGTCTTGCGCGTCGAGGGCACCGTCCGGGACCGGCCCGACGGCACCGTCAACCCGGACCTCCCGACGGGCGCGATCGAGGTCGCCGCCACCCGCGTCGAGCTCCTCAACCGGGCCGAACCGCCACCCATCCCGATCGACGACCGCGTCGAGGCCGACGAGGTCAAGCGCCTCCGCTACCGCTACCTCGACCTGCGCTCGGCGCGTCTGCAGCGCAACCTGCACCGGCGCGCCGCGGTCAACCAGGCCCTGCGCACCGTGATGGAGCAGCGCGGGTTCACCGAGATCGAGACACCGGTGCTCATCGCGTCGACCCCGGAAGGCGCCCGCGACTTCGTGGTCCCGTCCCGCCTCACTCCCGGTTCGTTCTACGCCCTCCCGCAGAGCCCCCAGCTGTTGAAGCAGCTCCTGATGGTCGCCGGGTACGACCGCTACTACCAGATCGCCCGCTGCCTCCGTGACGAGGACCCGCGCGCTGACCGGCAGTTCGAGTTCGTCCAGCTCGACGCCGAGATGAGCTTCGCGGACGCCGATGATGTCATGACCGTCCTCGGCGACGCGGTACACGCCGCGATCACCGCCGCCACCGGGACCCCGCCACCGGCCCCCCGCACGCTGACGTACCGGGATGCGATGGAGCGGTACGGGACCGACAAGCCCGACCTGCGGATCGCGCGCACCATCGTCGACGTGAGCGCCGCGCTCGCGAACACGGAGGTGCGCGCCTTCCAGGCCGACACCGTCCGCGGTCTGTGCCTGGCGGGCGGCGCCGACCTCGGACGGGGCCGCCTCGACGCGCTCGTCGAGCGGGCCAAGGAGCTCGGCGCCGGAGGCCTGGTGTGGATGCGGGTCCGCGACGCCGGCGCGGTCGACTCACCGGTCGCGAAGTTCCTCTCCGACACCGAACGAGCGGCGCTCCTCGACGCGTTCGACGCCGCCCCCGGCGACCTCCTCCTCCTCGTGGCCGGCCCACCCGCCACGTGCGCCCACGTCCTCGGGGCGCTCCGCACCGAGACCGCCGACCCACCGGACGACACCGACATGGCCCTCGCCTGGGTCGTCGACTTCCCCCTCTTCGAAGGGATCGACGACCAGGGCCTCCCCATCCCGGCGCATCACCCGTTCACGATGCCCCACCCCGACGACCTCGAGCTCCTCGAGACCGGGAGCGGCCCCGCGTTGCTCGCCATCCGGTCCCTCTCCTACGACCTGGTCCTCAACGGGTGGGAGCTGGCATCGGGCAGCGTCCGCGTCCACGACCCCACCCTCCAAGCGCGGATCTTCACCGTCCTCGGCATCAGCGACGAGGACGCCCGCGCCCGGTTCGGGTTCCTCCTCGACGCGTTCCGGTACGGCGCCCCACCCCACGCCGGCTTCGGGATGGGCATCGACCGCCTCGTCGCCGTCCTCTGCCACGAACAGACCATCCGCGAGGTCATCGCGTTCCCGAAGACCCAGTCCGGGGCGGACCCGCTCACCGGCGCACCGAGCCCACTGGACCCGGCGCGGCTCCGCGAGCTCGGCCTCACCATCCGACCCCGCACCTGAACCACACCGGATCCGCTTCCGGCCGACGACGCGTCCCACCCGGGGCGCGCTCCCCGCGTTACCCGGCTCGGAAGGCCCGGTTCGCGACGAGGTTCGCCGTACGATCGCCGGGTGGCCGACCTGTTCAGCGCCGCGGTCCAGGAGCGACTCACCCAACGGGCGCCCCTCGCGGCCCGGCTCCGCCCCCGCAGCCTCGACGAGGTCGTCGGCCAAGACGACCTGCTCGGCTCCGGGAAGCCGCTCCGCACGTTGATCGAGGCCGACCGGCTGTCCTCCGCGGTGCTGTGGGGCCCACCCGGCACCGGCAAGACCACCATCGCCCGCCTCGTCGCGGGCGCGACCCGCAAAGCGTTCGAGCCGCTCTCCGCAGTGAGCGCCGGCGTGAAGGAGGTCCGGGAGGTCGCGGCGCGGGCCCGCAGCCGGCTGGGGGAGCACGGCCAGGGCACCATCCTCTTCCTCGACGAGGTGCACCGCTTCAACCGCACCCAGCAGGACGCCCTCCTGCCCCACGTCGAGGACGGCCTCCTCGTCTTCATCGGCGCGACCACCGAGAACCCCTTCTTCTCCCTGACCGGGCCGCTCCTCTCGCGCTCCAGCCTGTTCCGCCTCGAGGAGCTCGGCCCCGACGCGCTGCGCGTCCTCGTGACCCGAGCCCTCGAGGACCCGCGCGGGCTCGGTGACGACCACCTCACCATCGCCGAGGACGCCGCGACCCATCTCGTCACCCGCGCCGACGGCGACGCCCGCCATGTCCTCACCTCCCTGGAAGTCGCCGCCGCGCTCGCCGCCGAGGACCACCGCGACGACATCACGCTCGCCGACACCGAGGCCGCCATGGCGTTGCGGGCGCTGCGCTACGGCGACGACGAGCACTACGACGTCCTCTCCGCCTTCATCAAGAGCATCCGCGGCTCGGACCCCGACGCCGGCCTCTACTGGCTGGCCCGCATGCTCGAAGCCGGCGAAGACGCCCGCCTCATCGCCCGCCGACTCGTGATCCTCGCCTCCGAGGACGTCGGCCTGGCCGACTCCCAGGGCCTCGTGGTCGCCGACGCCGCGGCACGCGCCGTGGAGTTCGTCGGACTCCCCGAGGCGCAGCTCAACCTGGCGCACGCCGTCCTGTACCTGGCGCGCGCCCCGAAGTCGAACTCGGTCATCACCGCGCTCGGCGCGGCCACCGAAGACGTGCGCGAGGGCGGGACCGCCACCGTCCCGACCCACCTGCGCGACGCGCACTACCCGGGCGCGGCGCGCCTCGGGCACGGCAACGGGTACGAGTACCCGCACGCGCACCCCGGGGGCTGGGTCGACCAGGAGTACCGCCCCCCCGAGTCCGCGACCCACCGCTACTACCAACCGACCGGGCACGGCGACGACGTCGACCCACCGCACCCCGCCGACGGCACGGACCAGGAACGGAGCCCATGAACGCGCTCACGTGGACGCTGCTCGCCGTGCTCACCGCCGGGGTCGTCGCGCTCGCGCTCACCGGGCGCGCCACCCGCCGACGGCTGCGCGCCACCACGGCGCGCGTCGAGCGCCTCGAGGACCAGCTCCGGACCGTGGACCGGGCCAGCCGCGACGCGGTCGCGACCGCCCGCGCCACCGAGACCCGGCTGCGGAACGCGCCCGGCGCCCCGCACCCCGACTCACCCCGGGTCGTCCTCGAACCCCTCACCGGCCGTCTCGTGAAGGCCGTCGCGCTCGGGGCCGGCGCGCGCCGGGCCGTCACCCGCCTGACCCGCGGGCCACGCGACCCCCAACCGTGATGCGCCGCGGCTTCTGGCTCGTCACCGGCTTCGGGATCGGGGTCGCCGCCGCGACGAAGGCGCGCCGCCGCCTCGAGACCACCGCGGCCCGCCTCGCGCCAACCGATCTCACCGCCCGCCTCCGACGCGACGTCGCGGCCGCGCTCGACGCGGCACGCCACGACATGCACGAACGAGAGACGCGCCTCCGCCACGTCCTCGCCGCGCCGGAGCCGACGAACCCGAGAGGGAATGACGACCCCGGGCAGTAACC
>DATISY010000151.1:0-3061 GCA_035468285.1 Acidimicrobiia bacterium
GTTGCACCGGTCGGTGATCGAGATCCGCAGGTCCCGGGCCCGGCGGTGGAAGGAGTCGAGCAGCGGGACCGGCTTCACCGGTTCAGGGTACGTCTGTCCCGGAACCCCTTGACAGGCCACCACTCACCGTGGTCTGATGGATCGGCCACACCACACTGCGTGGTGAGAAGCAGTGACAATCGAGCCACCTCTCGGGGAGGCGCTGATCCGTCGGCCGTAACTGGTCGCTAAGGGCCGACGGGGAGCCAGGCGAAACCGGCCCCATGCCAAATGGGTGCCGGTCGTCGTCGTTTCTGGGCAGAAACGGACAGAGAGGCTCGTCGTGGTTCGGATGTCGGCGTTCAGTCCCGCCCGGGTGGCACTCGCCCTCGGTGCGGTGCTCATGAGCACTGGTCTGGCCGCGTGCGCTGTCCCCCTGTCCGACTCGGGGGGCCCGGCCCGTGGGGGCAGCGGGGCGGCGGTGACGGGATCCACGGATCGCGTCCTCGTCTGCGAATCGGGAACCTCGACAAGCGGAGGGGTTGCAACGTCGTCGGCGGTGGCGGTCCGGGTGCCGGCAGGGACACCCGCACCGCCCGGCTGCCGGCAGGGCTGTCCGGCCCCGGCGACGACATTGGGGCTCCGGCCGTCTTGGGGCGGGCCGGAGCCACCCCACCGCTCGTCACCCGGCCGCGGGCGCGGTCGAGGATCAGTGGTCGGCGGGCGCGTCGAGGCGCCAGACCCGCAGGAGGTCGCCTGCGGCGACGCCGTCCCCGTCGGGGAGGACCGCGAGTCCGTTCGCGGCCGCGGTCGTTGAGAGGGCGTTGCTCTCCTGCGCGCCCACGCTCGACGCGCGGTACCCCGCGCCGGTGGCGTCGAGGTGGACCCGGTCGAGATGCACCTTCCCGTCCACGCGGCGGGCGAACCGGTGCGCGGCGCGTGCCGTCACCTCGGGGCGGAACCGGTTCTGGTGCCCCATGCGCTGCAGGAGCGCTGGCCGGGCGAAGCACTCGAAGCTGACCAGGGACGACACCGGGTTGCCGGGCAGCCCGAACACCGGGACGTCGGCGACGACCCCGAAGGCCAGCGGTTTCGCCGGCTTGATCGCGACCTGCCATGCGGTCAGCGAACCGAGCCGCTCGAGCGCGGCTTTCACGTAGTCGTAGTCCCCGACGGATACCCCGCCGCTGGTCAGGACGGCGTCATAGCGGCTCACGGCGTCGCGGAGCGTGTCGACGATCCCTGCCTCGTCGTCGACGGCGATGCCGAGATCGACCGCGTCACAGCCGGCCTGGCGGGCCAGCGCCACGAGCATGGGGCGGTTCGAATCACGGATCCGGCCGGCGGCGAGCGGCCCGGGCACGTCGACGGGGGTCAGCTCGTCCCCGGTGGACAGCACCCCGACGCGGGCGCGTCGCACCACCGGGACGCGGGCGACACCGATGCTGGCGAGCACCCCGACGTGGGCCGGCTGCACGACGGTGCCCGCCGGGAAGACGGCGGCGCCGGCCGCGAGGTCACCGCCGGCCCGGCGCACGTGGTCGCCCGGTTGGGCGGCCTGCTCGATCAGGACACCGTCGTCGCCGTCGCGTCGGGTGCACTCGACCATGACCACCGCGTCGGCGCCGTCCGGCATGGGGGCGCCGGTCATGATGCGGATCGCCGCACCGGGCTCGACGGCCCGGTCGGGGGCCTTCCCGGCCGGGAGGTCCCCGACGACGTGCAGGCGCGCCGGCTCCTCGGGAGTGGCGCCGGTCGTGTCGTGCGCCCGAACGGCGTAGCCGTCCATCGCGGTGTTCGCGAACGGGGGGACGGGCTCGGTGGTGGTGACGTCGACGGCGAGGACGAGACCGAGCGCGTCGGCGAGGTCGACCTCGTGGGCCTCGAGCCGGGAGACGGCGGCGAGGATCGCCTCCTGGACGGCCTCCAGGGACGTCGACGTCATGGGCGGGGTCGGCGCTGGACCAGGTCGACGAGGAAGGCGTGCAGCTCGGGGCCGAGGTCGGGCCGTTCGAGGGCGAGCTCGATGTTGGCCCGCAGGAAGTCGATCTTGCGGCCGATGTCGTATCGGCCCTGGGCGAAGACGACGCCGTGGATGGGCTGCTCGTCGAGCAGGCGGGCGATGGCGTCCGTGAGCTGCAGCTCACCGCCGACGCCGGGCTCGATGGCGTCGAGCGCGGGGAAGATCTGTGGTGAGAAGACGTACCGGCCGACGACGGCGAGGTTCGACGGCGCCTCGTCGGGCGGCGGCTTCTCGACGAGGGAACGGACCCGCACCAGCCGGTCCCGGACCGGGTCGACCTCGGCGCAGCCGTACGCCGAGATCTCGTCCGGGGCGACCTCCATCAGCGCCAGCACGGAGCCGCCTTCGGCGGCGTGGACCTCGAGCATCGTGCGCAGCAGCCGCGCGTCGTCGACCATGATGTCGTCGCCCAGCATCACCGCGAACGATTCGCCGCCGATGTGGTCCCGGGCGACGGACACCGCATGTCCCAACCCGAGTGGGTCACGCTGGCGGATGTAGTACAGGTCGGCGATCTCGTTCGTCGCCTGGACCTCGCGGAGCAGCTCGTGCTTGTTGTCCTGCTCGAGGTAGAACTCGAGCTCGAAGTTCCGGTCGAAGTGGTCCTCGATGGCGCGCTTGCCGCGGCCGGTGATCACGAGAAGGTCGCGCAGCCCCGCCCGTACCGCTTCTTCGACCACGTACTGGATCGAGGGCTTGTCGACGACGGGCAGCATCTCCTTGGGCTGGCTCTTCGTCGCGGGCAGGAACCGCGTGCCCATCCCCGCGGCGGGGATGACGGCTTTCGTGACTGGGCGCTGGGTCACGCGGCGACGCTACCGCCGTCGTCTTCGTCGCCAAGCCCGAGCTCCTGGCCGCGCACGAGGCGCCGCACGTTGGCGAAGTGGCGGGCGACGACGAGTGCGGCGAGCCCGGCCGTCACGGAGATGTCGAGCACGGACCGGCCGCGGGCCGCGACGATGATCGGGAACGCGGTCGCGCACACGATCGACGCCACCGACGCCTTGCGCAACCCGCGGGCGATCGCGAACCACACGACGGCGAGGACGGCGGTCTCGA